>JASJFX010000083.1:0-51448 GCA_033791845.1 Lysobacterales bacterium
GATCATCTCCACTATTACCCGACCTGGATGGAAATTGCATTGTCGCTGGGATTTTTCACGGCCGGCACCATCATTTTCTTCCTCGCGGTGCATTTCCTGCCGATTTTCGAGAGATATGAAGAGGAACTGCCTGAATCGACATCCAAGGAATCAGCTCTCGAAGTTGTCTCGGCTTAAGAGCCATCATCAACGACTATAGCGAAACTGAAGCACACCACTGAAACCGCTCAGGCCCGACGGTCATTCCACGGTGCTACTTTGATCAAGAGCAGCAAACCCGGTATCGCCACCAGGGTGCAAACAACAAAAAACTGCGTATAACCCACCGCTTCTATAATGAAACCCGTTGATGCATTAGCAAACGTTCTCGGAATCGCGATGAAACTACTGAACAGCGCGAACTGCGTCGCGGTAAAAGCCTTGCTGGTTTCCCGGGCCATATACGCCGTCAACGCAATGGCACCCAGCCCTACACCCAGGTACTCGCCGCTCACCACCAGGAATAAACCCAGCGGGTGATGACCCACCGTACTCAACCAGACATAACCCAGGATAGTCACCAATTGTACAAAACCAAATATCCAAAGCGCCCGGTTGATACTGAGTTTCAACATCACCACGCCACCGATAATTCCCCCGGCGATCGAAGACCACAACGCAGCTATCTTGGCAATCGAACCAATTTCGGTTCGGCTAAAACCCATATCCAGGTAAAAAGGTGTCGCGAGCGCAGTGGCCATATTATCGCCAAGTTTATAAAGAAACATGAATGCCAGTATCGCGAGACCGGCCCTGATACCGCCACGTGAGAAAAATTCCACGAACGGATCGACGACGGCCTCTCTCAGGGTAGCCGGTGCGAGGGCATCATCACTGACTTCCTTGATAATAAACGTGGTGATAATGCCAACACCCATAAAAGCCGCTGTGATCCAGTAAACAACCGGCCAGGGCAGGACATCGGACAGGATCAATGCCAGCGATCCCGGCACCAGGGATGAAAGACGGTAGGCGTTAATGAACAGGGAAGTACCTGTACCCAATTCGTCATCTGCCAGTAATTCACGCCGGTAGGCATCGACCACGATATCCTGGCTGGCACCGAACAACGATACAATAAACACGGTTACAACAATGGCCTGAAGCGATACCGAGGGGTCAAACTGACCGAGAGCTGCAATCGAAAAAAACAATCCGATCTGCGTAATCAGTGCCCATCCCCGCCGCCTGCCCAAGAAGGGAAGCTTGTAACGGTCCATCAGCGGCGACCATAGGAATTTCCAGGTATAGGGCAATGAAACCAATGCAAACAGACCAATGGTCGCAAGGTCAACTTCGTGACTACGCAACCAGGCTGGCACCAACTGGATCAAGACATACAGCGGCATACCGGAGGTGAAGCCCAGGAAAATGCAGGTCACCATCTTGCGGTTAAACAATATCTCCTGCCAACGCCTGCCGCTTGCTTCCAAAAGTCTGGCTACCCTTGCTCTATCTTGTAATCGTAATCTATGGTGAGCGGGGCATGATCCGAGAAGCGCTCTTCCTTGTAAATTTCCGCCGCGCGTGCCGCAGCTGCTATTCCCGGTGTAGCGACATGGTAGTCAATACGCCAACCGGTGTTGTTGGCCCAAGCCTGGCCGCGGTTCGACCACCAGGTATACTGATCCTCACCCGTTTCCACCTGGCGAAAGGTATCGACCATTCCCACGTGACCGAACAGCTCATCCATCCAGGCACGTTCTTCCGGCAGAAATCCGGAGTTTTTCTGATTGCCGCGCCAATTTTTAATATCAATTTTTTTATGCGCGATGTTCCAGTCACCACAGATGATGTATTCACGACCCTCTTCTGTCATTGCCTTGAGCATGGGCTGCAGATAGTCCATGGTCTGGTACTTGATCTGCTGACGCTCCTCCTTTGATGAACCGGATTGCATATAAAGTGAGATGACACTCAATCGTCCAAAATCGGCCCTTATCCATCGACCCTCGTCATCCATGACATCCCAGCCGATGCCAAACTGAATTTCATCGGGTTCGTGGGGCGTGTAGATGGCAACACCGCTGTAACCCTTTTTTTGTGCATCGTGAAAATATCTTCTATAGCCCGGAGGTGAAAACACCTGGTCATCCAACTGGTGTTCCTGGGCCTTGGTTTCCTGGATACAAACCACGTCCGGTTTTCTCTTTTGCATCCATTCAAAAAAACCTTTACGGGCCGCTGCACGAATGCCGTTGGTATTAACACTGATAATTCTCATGTGGTGAAATCTTCTGTTAGAGGACGCAGGCGAGCAGCATAACCGCCCTTGGACAACTTGTCATGACCCGAACGGAATGCAGCAATATATTGAAGCATTGGCGAAGCCGCGAGATACTTCCCTCATGCAAAATTATAAACAGCAATTTTTTGAACTGGCCATGGCACGGGGCAACCTGAAATTTGGCGAATTTACATTAAAATCCGGACGAATCAGCCCCTATTTCTTCAACGCCGGCGGTTTTGATGACGGCCGTAGCCTGGAAATACTATCGGCTTGCTATGCGCAGGCCATTCTCGACTCCCGACTGGAATTCGATATGTTATTCGGCCCGGCCTACAAGGGCATCCCGCTCGCCGCGGGTATCGCCATCATGCTCAATGCCGGCCACCGGCAAAACATTCCTTTCGCCTACAACCGGAAAGAAGCCAAGGACCACGGCGAGGGCGGCTCACTCGTCGGCGCTGACCTCGAGGGCAATGTCCTCATCACGGATGACGTTATTTCCGCCGGCACATCCGTACGCGAATCCATTGAATGGATTCAACAGGCCGGAGCAAACCCCTGTGGTGTGGCCATTGCCCTGGACCGCCAGGAACGCGGCAATGGTGAAAAATCTGCGGCACAGGAAGTGACCGATGAGTTTGGAATTCCCGTGATTGCCATTGCAGGTCTGGATGATCTGATCGATTTCCTTGAAAGTCAGTCCGTTTCTGATATCGACATTGGAGCCATTCGGCGGTATCGTAATGGCTATGGAATCTAGTCTGAAAATTACGTCCAAGAAACTGGTGATGCTTATTGCCGTGATTGTGAGCCTTTCAGTCACCTCACTCTTTGCCGAATCCTACCGCTGGAAAGATAAGGACGGCAAAACTCACTATGGTGCCGTGGTGCCGGCTGAATATGCTGACCAACCCTATGATGTTCTTAATAACAGCGGCCAGGTCATTGAGCATGTCGAAGACACTTCCATCCCAATGGAAGTTATCGTAGAAAAGCAAATCAAAGAGAGGGGACCGTTGATCTCGGAAGAAACGCGGCAGCTTCAGGCGGATCGCCTGTTGGTCATCCGGTATGGCTCAGAGGAGGAAATAACCGCGGCACTTGAGCTGGAAATTGCCCAACTAGGCTACGATACGAAGGTCATTAACAAGTCCTATGAGACCACCACTTTGACCATCAGGAATGAGATCTTCCAGGCAGCCAACCTTCAACGGTCAGGTCAGCAGGTCACTGCGAAACAGCAAAAGGAAATAGACCGTCTCTATGCCAGGGTGGCCCAGGATGAGAGGAAGCGGGCGTCAATGAGTAAAAGAGAAAACCGGATTCGTACCCGCTTCCAGAAGGCGCTTGAACGTTACCGGTTCCTGACTTCCGATGCCGCAAAAACCGAAGAAATTGAAATCATTGATCAGGAAGAGACGGATCAGGGTTAACCCTTCACCGAACAGCAGTTCCCTGGTACTAACCTGATGTTTACACGCTGCCCACAATGTAAAACAGTTCATCCGCTCAGCGCAGCGCTGATTTCACATGGCCGCGGCCTTGTTGAGTGCGGACAATGCGGCAGATCCTTCAGCTCTTTAAGTTTTCTTTTTGATGAATGGCCTTCCGGTGAGGCACATCGACCAGCAAACGGGCCGGATTTCGCTTTACCTGTACTCGGCCCCACCGGAAAAGATGATACTGTCAGTGACGCTACTTCCTCCGATAGTGATGAACCTGGTCCATCCAGGATGGAACGCCGTCAACTCGTCTGGATCCTGGCAACGGTACTACTGGCTGTTTTAACTCTTGCCCACATTGCATGGACATTCCGCCAGCCACTGCTGGAGAACTCCCGCGTCAGCAGCTGGTTCAAACAGAATGACTCCGTAAAGGATGAACAGCAGGGATTACTGAAAGATCCACAGCAAATAAAGCTTGTCAGCCGTGACATGCACACGCACCCGACACGCTCAGGCATCCTGGTTTTAAGTCTTACCTTTGTAAATCTCGCGCAACACAACCAGAAGTTTCCTGAACTGGAGATCACGCTGATGGATGCGGCCAACCAACCGGTCGCACAACGTCGCCTCCAGCCAGTGCACTACTTGCGGCCGGGGGCCGATATCCAGGCCGGGCTCGCAGCGGACGTGTATTTGCCAGTATTGCTTGAACTGGGGGATCCCGGTGATCAGGCGGTGGGTTTTGAAATACAATTTCTTTAATATTACCGGCTGGAAGTTTATTAGGTTCCCGGAACATCCCGGAAATACCGGTCAACAATTTTCCCCGATGAAAGTTCGCGATTCAACAACAATAATTTAGAGCTTCACCACTCAAATATGTTAGTGTTTGCAGGATATATTCACCCAACATATTCCGACTAGTCGAAGACACCATGAACGCTGATTCACCACAAACCATTCCCCTGAGACAACATGTACAAATCACCGTTAGCCAATACCTTCAGGATATGGGAAACACCGTTCCGGAAAACCTGTACCAGGTGCTGTTGGCTGAAATCGAACCACCCCTGATCGAAGAAATTTTAAAACACACTGGCGGAAACCAGTCCAGGGCGGCCGGTATGCTTGGTATTACCCGCAACACCCTGCGTACCAAGATACAGCGGTACTCAATTAAGGTGCCATCAAGCAAGATAATCCGGCCTGATCGTTGAGCGGGACCGTACCCGGGGCTGCCCGGGTGTTCAGCACAAAGCCACTACCCAGGACTTTTTCCAAACAAACAGAGCCCAACAATGCCTTCAACAAAAAAGTACGCACTGATTAGCGTTTCAGACAAAGCCGGCCTGGTAGATTTTGCCCGGCAATTACTGGATCTTGATTTTAGTTTACTCAGCACCGGCGGTACGCAAAAACTGCTGGCCCGGGAGGGTCTTGAGGTTACCGGTGTGAGCGATTTTACGGGGTTTTCCGAAATTATGGATGGCCGTGTCAAAACCCTGCACCCGCGTATTCATGGCGGTATTCTGGGCCGCTTGCAGGACAAGGCTGTCATGCAGGCGCAGGACATCCCCCCCATCGATCTGGTCGTTGTAAACCTGTATCCATTTGAAGCGGTTACAGCAGATAACAACTGCAGCCTGGAAGACGCCATTGAGAATATCGATATCGGCGGCCCTGCGATGGTGCGTGCGGCAGCCAAGAACCATGCCCGTGTTTCGGTCGTTGTAGACCCTTGTGACTATGATGGGATCGCAGCTGAATTGCGTGCGACCGGTTCGGTATCAGCAGGTACACGATTCACCCTGGCGACAAAGGCCTATGCTCATACCGCCCGTTACGATGGTCTGGTCGTAGCCTATCTCAGTCACCGGAATGTCGATGGAAGGTTAAGCCATACCCTCCCGGAATACATCACGCCACAGTTTAAACGCAGGCAGGAACTCCGTTACGGTGAAAACCCCCACCAGTCAGCCGCTTTTTATGTGGAGTCCGGTGTCGAGCCAAGCGGTATCGCTGCCGCCGAGCAAGTCCAGGGCAAGGAACTTTCCTATAACAACATCAACGATGCTGATGCCGCACAGGAATGCGTCAATCAATTCGGCCAGAAGCCGGCCTGTGTCATCGTTAAGCACGCCAACCCCTGTGGCGTAGCACTGGGCGATAGCAATGTCGACGCCTATCTAAAGGCATTTGCCACTGATCCGGTTTCCAGCTTTGGCGGCATTATTGCCTTCAATCAGCGGGTTCACAGAGAGGTTGCCACGCTGATCATGGAGAAGCAGTTTGTTGAAGTTGTCATTGCGCCCGATTTCACTGATGACGCGCTGCAGAAGTTCGCTGACAAACCGAATGTCCGTGTGCTGCGTAGCAGTCGTCAACAAAACACCGCCCCGGCCATGCATTATCAGCGGGTTTCGGGCGGACTACTGGTGCAACAAAAAGACGCTGACCGGGTTAACAGGAAAGATTGCCGCTGCGTCAGTGACCGCGAGCCAACAGAACAGGAATGGCTTGATATGTTATTTGCCTGGAAAGTGGCCCGCATGGCCAAGTCCAACGCAATTGTTTACGCTGCTGATGGACATACACTTGGTGTGGGTGCTGGTCAGATGAGCCGCGTTGATTCGGCCCGGATTGCACGCTGGAAGGCTGGCGATGCCGGAATCAATCTCGCGGGTGCCGCGATGGCATCTGATGCATTTTTCCCATTCAGGGACGGTATTGATACCGCCGCTGAAGCCGGAATTAAGGCAGTAATCCAGCCGGGTGGCTCGATGCGTGATGACGAAGTTATCGCGGCAGCTAACGAACACGGACTAACAATGGTGTTTACCGGCGTGCGTCATTTCCGGCATTAGGAACCTGTCGGGTCTAACATGCTCTGTCGGGTAATCCCGCCATGCGATACTCTACCTTTCGTATCCATTGGGTTATGTAGAGACACCGGGTACGCACGGATAGAAGAAACGGATAAATCAGGATATTGGGCTATTCAATGAAAGTACTTATTATCGGAAGCGGTGGTCGCGAACATGCCCTGGCATGGCGCGTTGCACAATCAGCACAAGTGGATATCGTCTACGTGGCACCCGGTAACGCGGGTACCGGGCTTGAGAAAAAGGTGGAAAACGTGCCGTTGGCCGGCGATGACATAGATGGCTTGATCAACTTTGCCCGGGAACAGCAAATCGGCTTGACCATCGTCGGTCCCGAGGCACCATTGGTAGCGGGTATTGTTGATCGTTTTACGGCAGCTGGTCTGGCCTGCTTCGGGCCATCTGCTGCTGCAGCTCAACTTGAAGGCTCGAAGGCCTTCGCCAAAGACTTTATGGCCCGTAACGGTATTCCTACAGCGGCCTACGGGAGCTTCACCGATATTGATGAGGCAATTGCTTTTATCCGTCATCATGGCGCACCTATCGTCGTCAAGGCGGATGGCCTGGCCGCAGGCAAGGGTGTGATCATCGCATTGAGCATAGAAGAGGCGGAATCAGCCGTAAAAGACATGCTTGCAGGAAACGCATTTGGTGAAGCCGGACACCGTGTCATCGTCGAGGAGTTTCTCACCGGCGAGGAGGCCAGCTTTATTGTCATGGCAGATGGCGAGCACATACTTC
This sequence comes from Lysobacterales bacterium, assembly GCA_033791845.1. Lineage (GTDB taxonomy): Bacteria > Pseudomonadota > Gammaproteobacteria > Xanthomonadales > SZUA-36 > SZUA-36. The sequence goes on from JASJFX010000083.1 coordinate 7,338, forward strand.
CACTGGCTACCAGTCAGGATCACAAGGCACGGGATGAGGGCGATCTCGGCCCCAACACCGGCGGTATGGGCGCCTATTCTCCCGCACCGGTTGTCACCGATGAGTTGCACAAAACCGCCATGGACAGCGTCATTCAACCAACCATTCGCGGTATGGCCGAGCAAGGCATGCCATTTACCGGGTTTTTATACGCCGGATTGATGATTTCACCCGGGGGCGAAACCAAGGTCCTCGAGTTCAACGTGCGTTTTGGCGACCCTGAAACCCAACCCATCATGATGCGGCTGCAATCCGACCTGGCAGAACTGTGCCTTGCTGCTGTTAATGGAAAACTGGACCAGGTGAATGCACAGTGGGACCCACGGCCCGCCCTGGGTGTTGTCATGGCGGCAGGCGGCTATCCTGAAAGTTATTCAACAGGCCATGTGATTTCGGGCCTGGATATGGCAAACCGGGCCGAAACCCGGGTTTTCCATGCCGGTACCGATATGATTGATGGCCAGGTAGTAACCGCAGGTGGCAGGGTGCTTTGTGTATGTGCGATGGCTGACAGCGTGCTGGATGCAGCGACCGCGGCCTACTCAGGCTGTGACCAGATCCATTGGGATGAAGCCTTTTTCAGACGTGACATCGGCCACCGGGCAATTGCAAGGGAACACCCTGAAATTGCTGGCGGGGCCTGACAAAACATGGATGTATCCCACCTGCTGGATGAATTGAATGAAGCACAGCGAAAAGCTGTCACCACCGAATCAAAACATTCACTGGTGCTGGCCGGCGCCGGCAGTGGTAAAACCCGTGTATTGATTCACCGCCTGGCCTGGCTGATACAGGTTGAACACGTATCACCCCACAGCATCCTGGCCGTGACATTTACCAATAAGGCGGCCGGTGAAATGCGTGAGCGTGCGCAGGACCTGTTGCAGGTATCCACCCGTTCAATGTGGATTGGTACTTTTCATGGCATCGCCCACCGTTTGCTGCGAATGCATTGGCAAGAGGCCGGTCTTCCGGAAAATTTCCAGATACTGGATTCAGACGACCAGTACCGGATAATACGCCGCCTGATAAAGGAAGAAGGACTGGATGAAGCCCATTGGCCGGCAAGACAGGCTCAATGGTATATAAACGCGCGTAAGGATGAAGGCCAGAGACCGGACGCTATCGAGCACATGGGTAACCCCATGACTGCCCAGTGGGTTCGAATCTATGAACTTTACCAGGCCAGTTGCGACCGGGCCGGACTGGTTGATTTTGCAGACCTGCTACTCCGCGCACATGAGTTGTGGTTGAATCATCCCTCATTGCTGGATCACTACCGCAACCGTCTGAGTCACCTGCTGGTGGATGAATTTCAGGATACCAATTCCATCCAGTATGCCTGGATACGCATGCTGGCCGGGGATAACGGCAGCGTCCTGGTAGTGGGTGACGACGACCAGTCAATCTATGGCTGGCGTGGCGCACAGGTTGAAAATGTGCAGTACTTTCGCCGTGACTTCACAGATGTACAGGTCGTCAAACTGGAACAGAATTACCGTTCGAGCGGAAACATTCTCGAAGCGGCCAATGCCTTAATTGCCAATAATGAAGACCGGATGGGTAAAAAGCTCTGGACCGCCGATGACAAGGGCGCACCTATTACGCTTTACTCAGCCTTCAATGAACAGGATGAGGCCCGCTTTGTCGTTGAACAGATAGAACAATGGCTGGGCAAAGGCCGCCGTGCCAATGAGGCCGCCATCGTTTACCGCACCAGCGCGCAATCAAGGCTGTTCGAAGAATATCTGCTCAAGGCATCCATTGCCTATCGTGTATATGGCGGGCAACGATTTTTCGAGCGGGCAGAAATCAAGGATGCACTGGCCTATCTGCGGCTGATCCAGAACTCGAATGACGATGCCGCACTCGAGCGTGTGATCAATACACCTGCCCGTGGTATTGGCCAGAAGACGATTTCGATACTGCGCCTGCAGGCCCGCGAAAGCAGTTTGCCCATGTGGCAGGCGGCACAGGAGTGTGCCCGGCAAAATCTCCTGCCCGCGAGGGCTCTCACTGCCCTGCACGGCTTTATGAGCCTGATAACTGATATGCGGGAGCGCATGGAAAACTACACACTGGGCAACCAGGTTCAGGGTGTCATTGAAGACAGCCAACTGGTGAGTCACTATGAAAAGGAGCCCACTGAGAAGATGGAGTCGCGGGTCGAAAACCTGCGCGAGCTGGTCAACGCAGCAACGGCATTCGTATTGCCCGTTGAGGACGCAGGCGCCGGTATGAACGACCTGCAGTCATTCCTGAGCCACGCATCACTGGAGGCTGGAGAAACCCAGGGTGAGGCCTGGGATGATTGTGTGCAACTGATGACGCTGCACTCTGCCAAGGGTCTGGAGTTTCCAATGGTGTTTATCGTGGGCCTGGAGGATGGACTATTCCCGCACCAGCGCAGTGTCATGGAATCCGGTGGTCGTCTCGAAGAAGAGCGCCGGCTTTGTTATGTGGGTATCACACGTGCCCGCGAGCACCTGTGCCTCAGCCACGCCGAGGTCAGACGTATGTTCGGTTCGGAGAGCCATTGCCGGCCATCACGGTTTCTGAATGAAATTCCATCAGGGCTAATACAGGAAATCCGTCCACGAATGCAGGTTCAGCGGCCCTGGGTTGGCACCAGAACCCCGGAGTATCCGAAATCCTCCAATATCAAACAGGAATGGCCATTCCGCCTGGGAGAAACCGTTAGCCACAAAAAATTTGGCACCGGCACTGTCATCAGCTTTGAAGGTTCGGGTGAACACACCCGTGTGCAGGTTAATTTTAACCGTGCGGGTGCCAAGTGGCTGGTGGTGGCCTATGCAAACCTGACCCGTTCATGAAAGCTGCTCCTGTCAACATCCAACTGTCATGGGGAACCCTCGAGGGTCTGCACTGGTCCCGGCCCGGGGCGCCAAAGGTGTTGTGTCTGCACGGCTGGCTGGACAATGCCGCGTCATTTGCTCCATTGGCACCCTTCCTGGAGGATTTCGATCTTTTAGCGCTCGACTTCGCCGGTCACGGTTTTTCCTCACACCGGCCGGAGACCAGTCGCTACTATTTCACGGACTACCTGTTTGATGTCGACGCGGCAATGCACGAGTTGGGCTGGAATCAATGCCATTTGATTGGTCATTCGATGGGTGGCGGCGTGGCCAGTTGTCTTGCAGCGGCCTTACCCGAACGGGTGAATCGCCTGGTACTGTTGGATGCCCTGGGCATATTGACGTTGCCTGCCGATCAGGCGGCAAGTCAATTACACCTGTCGATGATGTCGGTTCGTAAAGCCCGCAGTTTCCTGAGGCCCTACGAGTCGGTCGAAGATGCCATGCAAGCCCGCCAGAAGAAATCACCCCTATCCGATGATGCCGCACGTCTGCTTTGTCAGCGTTCACTGGAACACACCGGAGATTATTACCAATGGCGTACCGATCCGCGTCTGAACTGGCGTTCGCCACAATTACCGGGTGATGAGCAGGCGCTGGATCTGCTGACCGCAATCCACGCTCCCGCGCTGGTGATCACATCACCGGGGCTCATCGATTATTTTGGCGAAGACATGGCGCATAAGCGTATTTCAGCTATAAACGACTGCAAGCATGTCATGCACGACGGTCATCATCATTTCCACATGGAGCAAGCACAGCAGGTAGCTGCCCATATCACCGAATTTCTACAGAACGATCAAAGCCAGGGGGCTAATCATGTCGACAGTTAACACCCTTATTCCCAATCGCGAACGATTGATTTTTGCACTTGATGTGCCAAACCTTGAAGAAGCACAGGCGCTGATTTCCAGGCTGGGAGATTCAGTTGAGTTTTACAAGCTGGGTCTGGAAGTGTTCTTGTCCGGTCACTACTTTGAGCTCATGGCAGAGCTCAAGGGCAAGGGTAAAAAGGTATTTGCGGATTTGAAGTTGTTTGATATTCCCGCGACCGTCGCCGCTGCCGTCCGGCAACTGGCGCTTCATGAAGTCGATTTCTGTACCGTACATGGCAACGACAGCATGCTCAAAGCCGCCGCGGATGCCAAGGGCAATATGCAAATACTTGCCGTCACCGCACTGACCAGTCTTGACCAGGGTGACCTTGATGACCTCGGTTTTCAATGTGATGCGCGTACACTCGTTTTGTCGCGTGCAAAACGTGCGCTGGCCCTTGGTTGCGATGGTGTGGTTTCATCAGGCCTCGAGGTCAGTGCCTTGCGTGAACATGCAGACCCCCGTCTGATCACGGTTTGTCCCGGCATCAGGCCCATTCACAATGATGACGACCAGCAACGTGTCATGACACCTTATCAGGCCATTCGCGACGGGGCAGATTACCTTGTTGTCGGCAGACCCATTCGAACTGCCAGCGATCCCGCTGCAGCTGCAGAATCCATACAGACAGACATTTCCCGGGCACTTTTGAACCCCTGATCCGGGCAGAAAACTTTACTTTTAAAGTGAAAAGTCGTACAAAGACACTCCCGACTCTGTCGGCGAGTGTTGACTTTTGTTAATGTTTCACATTACGATACGCCCATAACTAATTAATAGAATAATAATTTTTATTTTTATTCAGTTTACCGATCCTCTCCGGCTCTGCCGGATTTTCCGGGCAGACCTCGTGTCTAGCCCGGATTTTTTATGCGTGTTCGCAAATCCGAGCTAGAATAGCTTCCTGACAGGCAAAACTTGAACCGATGGGTAAGCAAAACACAAAACTAAAATTGTTGGACGAATTGAAACTACGCTGGTTCCTGCTCCTGCGGAATATTCTCGGGCTTTGGGTCAAACCGCGCATCAAGACGGATCCCGATGGAAATACCGGCAGCAATGGTGACAGACCTGTCTGTTACATCATGGATTCATATGCCTTGTCATCCGTATTGATCCTCGACAAGTACTGCGAACAACAAAAACTGGCGCGCCCCTTATTGCCGGTGGCCGGCATTCCGGAGAGTCCGATCCGCTCCTACGCTGTACTGAAAAGACTTAAAGGTATTTTTTTCCGCAGCCCGGATCCGCGAAGCCATTCCGAGATGTTGCAACTGATGGTCGAAAAAAACTGGGCAAATCCGGAACTGGATATTCAACTGGTTCCCGTGACTATCCTGGTGGGCCATAGACCAAGTAAAGATAGCGGTTTAACACGTGTCATTTTTACGGAAAACTGGGAAATCGGCGGACGGCTTCGTCGTTTTTTCAGCACGCTGGTCAATGGCCGTAGAACCTTTCTCCAGTTCAGTCGCCCGATCTCCCTGAAAGACCTGGCCGCCGAAGGTCTGGATTCCCCCGTTGCCTTGAGAAAGGTCTCCCGCATACTCAGGGTGCATTTCAAACGTGTCAGAACCGCCGCCATCGGGCCGGACCTTTCCCACCGCCGCACCATGGTTGAACAGGTTGTCAATTCACCCACGGTTCGTGCAGCCACGGAAGAGGAAACACGACGTGCCGGTATAACACCGGACCAGGCCCGTCGCCGGGCGGTAAAATTCGTGCGTGAAATCGCAGCCAATTACTCCTACTCAGCCATTGTCATTGCGGAGAATCTTATTTCCTGGCTGTGGAATCGCATTTACAACGGTATCAAGGTTAATAATTTTGATGGCCTGCAACACAATTCACTGGGCCATGAAGTCATTTACGTACCCTGTCATCGCAGCCATCTCGATTACGTGCTGTTATCGTACCTGGTTCATGAAAACGGGTTCATCCCACCGCATATAGCTGCGGGTATCAATCTGAACCTGCCCCTGGTCGGCCCCCTGATGCGGCGTTGCGGGGCATTCTTTCTGCGCCGGTCATTTCGCTCCCAGAAGCTTTATGCCGCCGTTTTTCATGAGTATCTCAGTATGATTCAAACTCAGGGTGTCTCGATTGAATACTTCATCGAAGGTACCCGCAGTCGCACCGGTCGCTTATTGCCACCGAAAGCCGGCATGCTGGCCATGTCCGTCAGGAGCTATCTGAACGCACCCGTCATGCCGATCATGTTCCAACCGGTTTACATCGGTTACGAGCGACTGGCGGAAGGTGACAGTTACACCACGGAATTATCCGGGAAAGCCAAACGGTCTGAGAAATTTTCTGATCTTGGAAAAATATTTGGGTTAACCCGGCACAATTACGGCAAGGCCCACGTCAGCCTTTGCGAACCCATATTTCTCGACGACCTGCTTAATCAACAAGACCCGCAATGGCAGGAAACCATTCGCAAGGAGGCCAGGCGACCCGACTGGCTCAATAGCGTCATAGAAGAGCTTGGTCAGAAAATCATGACCCATATCAATGCCGGCGCCGATGTTAACCCGGTGAATCTGCTGGCACTGGCGTTACTGGGTACACCCCGGCATGCAATGGGTGAGAAACAACTGGAGAGGCAAATCACACTTTACCAGGTGTTGCTAAACAATAGGCCGACACCGGAAAAAGTGACGGTCACTCAAAAGACTGCAGAGGAAATTATCGAATACGGATTTGAAATGAGAATCCTGCAACGTCAGGAACACGAATTAGGGGACGTCATTTCGCTACTGCCTGATCGCGCCGTAGGCCAGACCTTCTTCCGCAACAACATCTCCCACCTGGTGACCCTGCCCTCTCTGGTGGCCTGTTGCTTCCTCGAGCACCGAAACTTCCTGGTGAGACACCTGCACAAGTTCGCAATCATCATCCAGCCATTTTTGCAGGCCGAATTATTCATACCCTGGGGTCAGCGCCAGATCACCAGTGCCCTGGATGACTCCGTTGAACAACTTGTTGAAAATGGCCTGCTGATCCGGAATAAGGACGGCGAAACATTGTCACGTGCAAAGGACAACCCCGAAGCGGTTTTGCAACTCAATGTCCTCGCACACAGCCTGTTACAAACAATACACCGCTACCTGATCACCATTTCAATTTTAGCCCGCTATGGCTCGGGCGTATTGAGCAGGGGGGAGCTTGAGACACTGTGTATTCAAACGGCCCAGCGAATCTCCATGCTGCATGAATTCAATGCACCGGAATTTTACGATAAGGCCTTGTTCAAACAGTTTATCGCAGAACTGCGCAACACCGGTTACCTGTCACCCAACCAGGATAACAAACTGGTGTTTGACGAGCGTCTGGAACAGATGAGTCAGGACGCAAAATTTATTTTGGGCGAAGGGATCAGGCTGGAAATTGACCGCCAGACCCCGTTTACGGAAGTGGCCGAGCCGGTTGAATAACGACACTAGAACTTAACTAGGCGTCCATATCGGGTATTAATTTGGATTCCAGCCGCGTAATCCAGTCCTTGAGTTTCAATTTGCGTTTTTTCAGTCTTCTTAAATGCAATTGATCCTGCCGTGGATCCAGGGCCATGCGATTGATCGCCAGATCAAGGTCGCGGTGCTCTTGCCGCAACTCCAAAAGTAATTGCCTTGTCTCGGAAGTATCTTCTGATTTCATGAAGTTCTGATCTCATATAGACTTCTTTCACTATACCATTAAGGCGCCTCTGATTTATTTTGAGCGATGTAAATTGTGCGTCAAAATATTCAGACCAATACAAAGCGGGATAGATTGATTCATGGACCGAAGGTAGTTTGTAGCCGCCGCAAACCTGGGACTCGCTGCCTGTAGACCTGCAGTCCATTGTCGAAGTAGCCTGCAAGGCCGCCGTCATCGATAGCCTGTCTGACTTTACCTACAACAATGGTGTGGCCTTGAAGAAGCTGATCGAAGAGTACGATGTTGGACTGCGCCGCTTTCCCGATGAAGTACTAAATCAACTGGGAACCATCAGCGCTGAATTTATGCACGACTTGGCAACCGGGTCAGAACTAATGGGACGTATCTTTGCCTCGTTTCAGGCTTACATGGATACCGTGAGGCCCTGGACAAACAAATTTCCAGTCTCAAATACCGGGTTCGAAAACAAACTGGAGAAAGTTTATGTGAAGTAGTGCAACAGTTTAGGTTTTTATGCGTGAAAAGCGCATTATTTCTATATCCCACCCGCCAACGACGCTGCCACACCTGATTTTTATGCACAGTTAATGCCGTCAAACAAAAAACATGGGCTTAATAGACTTGTTGATATGAAACTATGCGAAACACGGTCTATCTATCTGTATATTATAGTGTTTCATTGTTTTAATTTTCAGCTCCGGACTGGCACAATCTTAATACGCACCATGAGTCGTGTGCCCAAACAGAATTTACCCACAGAGTTATCCACAGGTTGGCACGATATGGCAATTAACCGGGGTCACAGGAGGAAATACCGGTTGTGCTAAAGACAGGTCATGGGCAATAGATTACCAGCTAACTTGCGTCAATCGTTTTCAGCGCTGGCTCAAACGTTTACAATACATCGCTTTCGTGTTGCCTTTAGGCAACTGCTCACGGGACTTTTTTTTGAAAGAACACATTGAAGAAATATTGATTCAGGCTCTCTTGCACCTGATACGCGATGGCGTCTTAAGCGAGGATTGCGATATCACACCTCAATCGGAACGCACCCGCACACCCGATCATGGTGAGTTTGCTTCCAATATTGCCATGGTGCTTGCCAAGCGGGCAGGCAAACCGCCCCGTGAACTGGCACAAATCATCATCGACAAGATGCCGCTTTCGCGCCAGGTGAGTCATGCGGAGATCGCAGGACCCGGGTTCATAAATTTCTATATGAACCAGGTTGCATTGACCACCGTTGTCAAAGATATCCTGTATCAGGGCAACAAATACGGACATGTTCCACCGAACCCCAAGCACGAAGTCACCGTTGAATTCGTTTCTGCCAATCCGACCGGACCCTTGCACGTAGGTCATGGTCGTGGTGCCGCCTATGGCGCCAGCCTGGCCAGCATCCTTCAGGCTTCCGGCTACCCTGTTCAACGCGAGTACTATGTCAATGACAATGGACGGCAGATGGATATTCTTGCTGTCAGTGTCTGGCTACGTTACCTGGAACTGTGTGGTGAACAACTGCGTTTCCCGGAAAACGGTTACCGTGGTGACTATATTTATAATATTGCCCGTGAAGTACGCCAGGAGATTGGTGACAAGTGGCGTTTTAAAGGGCAGGATGTCACCGATGGTTTACCGCCTGATGAATCCAACGGTGGTAACCGGGAAACTCATATTGATGCCTTCATTGACCGCGCCAGGGAGTTGTTGGGAAGTGCAGGATACGAGGTGTTTTTTGAAACTTCGGTCGACAGTATTCTTACAGATATCCAAAAAGACCTGTCGGGCTTCGGGGTCCAATTTGACCATTGGTTTTCGGAAAAGAAACTGGAGGATACCGGCGCAATTGAACATGCCATCGCACGCCTGGAAGAAAATGGACATCTGTACGAGAAGGATGGAGCAACCTGGTTCCGCGCATCTGAGCTCGGTGATGAAAAAGACCGGGTCATCATCCGCGAAAATGGCCGGAAAACTTACTTTGCATCCGATATCGCCTATTTTTTAAATAAAATGGAACGTGGCTTTGAAAAGGCGCTTTACATTTTTGGTGCCGATCATCACGGCTATATGGCCCGTTTGAGGGCAGCAGCGCTTGGACTGGGTGAAGACCCTGAACGCCTTGAAATATTGCTGGTTCAGTTTGCCGTCCTTTACCGTCACGGTAAGAAAGTCTCCATGTCTACGCGCTCCGGTCAGTTCATAACCCTGCGGGAGTTACGCGAGGAAGTCGGCAGTGATGCAGCCCGATTCTTTTATGTGATGCGTTCCCATGAGCAACATCTGGATTTTGATCTAGACCTTGCTAAATCACGAACCAATGAAAATCCGGTATATTACATCCAGTACGCACATGCACGAATTTGCAGCGTATTCCGCAACCTTGAGCAACTGGATGAAACACACAATCAGGCAATCGGAGAGGCAGCACTTAAGCTGCTGACCACACCCAATGAAACCCGGTTATTGCGCGCATTAAGCCGGTATCCGGAGATTATCGAGTCCGCAGCACGATTACGCGCCCCTCACCAGCTTGCCCACTATCTACAGGCACTGGCAACCGAGTTCCACGCTTATTACAACTCTCAACAGTTTCTTGTTGATGATGAAAACATCAGGAATGTACGGCTGAACCTGATACTTGCCACACGTATTGTTCTGGCCGATGGCCTGGAACTGCTTGGAATTTCCGCACCGGAAGCTATGTAATATGGCAACCAAGCGCAGATCAGCCAGTAACCGCCGCGGAAGCAAAAGGAAGGCCTCAAGCGGTATCCCGGCATGGTTCTGGCTACTTGGCGGCATTCTGATCGGTCTGGGCGTTGCCGCTTTTCTGATGATCAAAGGGTACTTACCGGAAATTAAACAGCATTTACCCTCGGTTGACAACAGCGCCTCCGGCAAGACCGAGTCGGCACTGGTTGAGGACGAAATTGCCGAGCCCAAAAAACCACGCTATGACTTTTTTACTGTCTTGCCTGAAATGGAAGTCGTCGTTCCCGAGCAGGAATTGCAGCGCAAGGCCGACAAGGTCGATCCGGTAACCAGTACGACTGCCGAAAAAACTCAGGATTATTATATTCTGCAGGCGGGCTCATTCCGCAGTGCTACCGATGCCGAGCAGATGAAGGCAAGACTCGCACTGCTCGGTTCAATGGCTAGCGTACAAAAGGTCACGGTTAATGGTCAAACCTGGCACAGGGTACGCATCGGACCTGTCCAGGGAGCCCGCAGCGCTGACGAAATACGCCGTATGTTATCCGACAACAAGATCGACACCCTCGTAATGAAAGCCAACCCCTGATAATTCCCCGGCAAACCCCTGCCCCTGTCATAAACAAATTAAGCTGAAATTTAACTTAAGTTTAAACTGCTTTAAGCGCAGATTAAGCGAGCCTGCGTTAAGGTTAACCTGTGTTATTGAACGCTATCGGTTCGTCAGTTTGTTGGTTTTTCTGCATTCAATGAGCCCCCGTTCCTGTAGCTGTTCATACTGGAGTTAACGGTCGTGCGATGGAGATGTTTTTGGGGTAGAGCCTTTGTCGGTGGATGATTTGTCTGCTGGAAGTGGCTTGAATGAAAGATCGATGTATCGATTTGCCTTGTTTAATTCAGGAGATGATTGTATGAAACGATTAATGATACTAAGTCTGATGTTCCTTGGAATATTGTGTGTTGCGCCAGCGTGGTCCCATCATCCGGCAGAAGGCATTGTGTCTGATGATATCTGGCAGATGGTAGACGGTCTGTTAGAGGATGCTGATAGCCCGCATCTGACCCTTGATTTTGATGACGTCATGGACTCCATGGGTGTCGCTAACGTCCCGGGTGGTGGAGAAGACTGCTCCGGCAACACCGACTGCGGCGGCAGAATGCTGCTGGTTACCAGTATCGTAGTACCCACCGATTATGCCGATGACTACCTGATTTACGTCGATTTCGCCGTGGCTGACACTAACCGTGCCCCCTCCGGAAAAACAGACAGTGGAACGGCACTCATTATGGAAGTCGTGGTTGAAGACCTGGAAGGCGGTCTGACCGAGATCAGCCTGTATGAGCCAATCGGATCAGGTCAAAGCCAGGTCGGCGTGGTACCTAAGAAAGGTGGCTAATCCGAATCGGTAAACCAACGGTGATGCATTAAACATCATCACCGTAAACGCGTTGGAGTTAGTACCAACGCGCATGAAACGTCCGTTGGGTGACAAAGTAACGGGTCGTGTTGGATTTTTGCAGCACGGCCCGAAGCTTTGCGGCTCATTCGCCCCCAAGTTCCGGACTGCTCTTTTAATCAGCGTGCGTATAGGTCCGGCTTTTCGCCAATTTTGACTGTTTCTGGCTTGTTTACCCTGGCCTGCCACTGTTTAAAAGCTTGCCACAGTGGTTCACCCTTCCACAAAGCGGCGGCATCGTCAGCAAACCCGCTTGCATCAAGTTCGGTAATCGCCATCTGCAACACCGAATCACCACATGCTGAACCAAAATCACGCATACATCCGCGTTGCGCTTGCGGTGCATAGTTTCTGATCCACTGGGTAAGATATTTACGTGCTGCCGATACGTCATTATTCCGGCAGGCCTGACGGAGTCGGTTAAGCAACTCGGTCTCACCCAGGGACAAAGACCGGTTTGATAACGCCGGTACTGCACCATATGCACCACGCCGGAAGTAGAAAAACAGGGTCAGTAACCATAAAACTGCGAACCCTGCAGTGCTGGCTTTCCAAATTATTGTATTGGCTGGTGAACCCGCATTTTCAACTGAAACGCCGATGGGTACTTCAGGCATACCATTCACTGCTGACGGCGGCATACTGGCCGATGTGCTCAACTCGGATGGTAAAACGTTGACCCGGTGCTCCGGCAGCACGGCAGTTCGTTGCTGATTGGCGACCGTGTCCCACCAGTCCAGCCTGATTTCCGGCAAAACCATTTCACCGGGCTGCTCCGGAACGATGGCATAGCGGAATTCCTTGTGACCCAGAACCCATTCCCCATCATCACGGCTAATACCCTGTGGCTGGTCCGGATAAATACGGGCCGCGGGTACTTCCGGCCACACGGGCTCTTCCAGCATATTTTCTTCCAGGCCCACGGCATCCACTATTACCGTGCGTGTAATAGGTTCGCCAACATGCAGTTTTTCATTGTCTGAAATTTGCTGTGAAAGGGTGATCCGCCGCGCCGGCAGCCAGAAATCACCCGTGAATGACGAGGGCCGCGGGCTGATCTCCAGTGTTAATGGCTCGCTTTCTACCTGCACACGACGACCACGCACGGTCGGCTGCCATAAGCGGTCAGCCGGTCTTTCAATCAATCGCCCGCTGAGTTGCATGGCGGGGATGGTCAGTGAACCGGAGCGCTCGGGGAAAATGGCGTAACGTCTCTCCAGCACTCGGTAGCGCTCACCATTACGGTCCGACTGGTATGGAACCTCATCCAGCAAACGTACCGAGGCCTGTGCAGGTGCCGGTGGGTTGATCGCCGCTTCCGTCAGGTTGGCCTGGTAGAAAATTCTGACCATCAGGCTAATTTGTGAAAGCACATAATATGGACCTCCTTCAGGCTGCACTGTTACCTCGATAAAAACTGGCTCGGCAGCGCCGGGGGCCAGAGTCGGTGCCGCTGAAACCTTTAAGGCCAGGGGATTTGAGCTGGTGCCGGGAAACTTCAAGGCGGGTATCAGCAAATTACCCTCCCGTTTCGGTTCAAGTGTAATCACCAGGCGGACACTCGCCGTTTGGGTGCCGTTCACGAATGACATCTGGGTTTCGGAGCGCCGGTTCAGCACATCGAAATCCGCCTGCAATACCGAAAAATCAGCATCCAGGCTCTGATTGGTGTCGCTGGTTTCCAAAACCAGGGTAACCGTTTCACCTACCACGGCACTATTGCGATCCAGCTTGGCCGTGACTGAAGCAGCCTGGGCCAACGAAAATAGCAGCAACAAAACCACGGCCAGTAGCAGCTTGCTGAGTAGCTTCCGTGTTTGACTAAAAACCATCTTTTTCATTCCTGATTACCACGTCTCAGATTCATTAGCGGGTGCACCCCGGCGTTCATGCTGATTGCGAAACTTACGTCTCAGCAGGCCACCCGGATCATCCGGAATACGCCGCAACCATTGCTCCATGGCCTGTGCATCTTCTTCTGACCAGTTTTGTTCCATTTCAGATTCCGAAGGTTCCCCGCTTTCCTCACCTTCTTGCTGTTCTTCAGACTCCTCATCGCCCTGCTCACCTTCCTGCTGATCTTCAGAGGACTGCTTTTCGCTTTCTTCAGACTCGTCACCTGACTGCTCTTCGTCAGACTCGCCCTCCGAGTCCTGTTGTTCCTGTTGCTCTTGCTGTTCCTGCTGCTGCTTCATCTGCTCAACCAGGTCCCGGTTGAAGATGGCATCCTCCATCTCCGGTTCCAATGCAAGCGCAGCATCATAGGCCGCGATGGCAGCTTCAAACTCGCCTGTCTGGGCCATGGAATTACCGCGGTTATAATGACTGGCAGCCAGGTCCTGACCTTCTTTCACCTGTGACCATGACTGTCCGGCATTGACGTAATCGCCACTCCGGTAGAAAGCTTCACCCGCAATCTCCGGGTTCTTTGCAAGTACCGCCGCATCTGCTGGACGCTCGTCCCGGAGAGCAGCCTGGGCTTGCTGATCCCTGGTGGCCCACAGATCATCCCACAGACCTGCTTTTGCATCAGTGCTAAGCAGCAGGCCGGGCAAAACCAGTAAGGGCATGACAAATAGCAACCCACGGCGAAAACTGAAAGCCACAAGAGGCAACAACACTAGTAACAGCCATGGCCCTGCGTCTTTCCAGCGCTCACCCAATGCATCATCCTTGCGCGAAAACTCACTTCCCTCGACCGCAGCCCAGAGTGAAGTCGCGCTACTGCCAGCAGTGAGTTCCGAGTATTTCCCGCCACCGGCGCTGGCTATGGCCTGCAAGGTCTCCCGTTCAAGACGGGCAACGACGATATTGCCGTTACTGTCACTGACGAATCCTTCACCACTGGGAATCGGTGCACCCTGCACGGTACCGACGGCCAACACCGATGTGAAAATTCCCTGCTTCGCCAGCTTAGCTGCGACATTGGCGGCAGCGCGGCTGCCGCTGTCGGAAATCAGTAATATCTCGCCACGGGCCATACCGGATCGTTTTAACAGTTCGGCCGCCAACTCCAGCGCCCGGTCGGGCCGGCTGCCGGAAACCGGAATCACATCCGGACGCAAGGCGGGCAGCATGTTTCTGATGGTATTGGTATCACTGGTGAGCGGCGAGACGACAAACGCATCTCCAGCATATGCCACGAGGCCTGTCTGGCCCTCTGTCGTGGCTTCAAGCATATCGGACAACCTGAAGTGCGCCTGCGCCAGCCGATTGGGTTTCAGATCTTCGGACAACATGGACAGAGATAAATCCAGGATCAGCACACGTGCATCGCGTGAGGTAAAAGAGCTGTCCGGCAGTTTTTGCCAACTCGGTCCAGCCAGCGCAATTGCAGCAAGCAACCACACCAGCCCCGCCAGCCACGGACCGGACCGGGATGGCCTGGCTGCTGCCTTGCCTACACTTAACCAGCGTAATAAGTGCGTATCACACACCTTGCTCCAGTCACCCGAAGGACGACGTAATCGACGCCACACCAGGGGTAAAATAACGGCCATGGGCACGAGGGCCAGCCATAATGGGCGTATGAAATGAAGAGGCAATGTATCCATTATGATGTCAGCACACGCAAGTTGAATGGCCGGATCGAAAACAGGGCTGCCAATAATGCCAGGACATAAGCAAGACCCATGGGCCAGTGGAACAACTCATCAATCGGGCGGATGGTTTCAACATCGCTCTCAACCGGTTCAAGTTCATCCAGAATTTCGTAAATTTTTTCAAGACTCTCGGCATCACGCGCCCTGAAGTAACGTCCGCCGGTCTGGTCCGCAATTGCACGCAGGGTATCTTCATCAAGATCGGCAGAAGGGTTTACCACCCGACTGCCAAAAAAGTCCTGCACCATCATTTCATCTGCACCCACACCCACCGTGTAAACGGTCAGCCCGTCACGGGCGGCAAAACCGGATGCCTGCAAGGGCTGTACTTCACCCGATGTGTTCGCACCATCTGTTAGCAACACAAGAACCCGGTCGGCTGCCGCATCATCCCGCAATCGTTTGACCGCGAGACCGATGGCATCACCGATGGCCGTTTCACGTCCGGCAAGACCGATTTCCGATTCGTCCAGCAATGTAGCTGTCGTCTGTGTATCAAAGGTTAACGGTGTCTGCAGATAAGCACGGCTACCAAACAGAATCAGCCCGACACGATCCCCGTGGCGTCGCTGGATAAACTCCCCCGCGACCTTTTTCACGACCTTCAGGCGATTAACTGCGGTCTTGTTCAGGACCATGTCCTGAGTATCCATGCTGCCGGAAATATCAACGGCCAGCAGCAAATCCCGCCCGGTCACCGGCAGGCTCTCAATTTCACCAATCCACTGCGGCCGCGATGAGGCCAGCACCAGCAGTAACCAGACCAACGTGGCCACCAGGGCCAGTAACGGTCGACGCATCCAGCCGGCCTTGCCCCCGGCGACCGCCGAAAACCACGGCACACGCAAAGCCTGCAAATCACCCGATGGCGAGGCCGGCAGCAATAAGCGCAACAACCACGGTACGGGTGCCAGCAAAAGCAACCAAGGCCAGGCGATGGCAAAGCCTGTGGTGAGCGTTTCTTCAGCCATGCTGCCTGATCCAGCTACGGGTTAGTTCACACATCAGTTCAGGATCGAACTTCGGAGCAGGGTCATAAGGCCCCGAGACCAGTACACCAAGTGACTCTGAGGAGTGCGATTTCTTCATTTTCTCAATCAGAAAATCTGCCCAGTCCTGACCGGCCATCGCGGCACAGTTCTCGCTTTGGAATGCCCTCAGCGCGACCAGTTTAAAAATACGATTCAGCGTTGACAAATAAGCCTGCGGATTGGTTTGGGGATCGACATTGGCATTCAAATGGTCAATCCATCCCAACATTTGCCTGCGGCGCTGATGAACCCTGTAACGCGCCACAACACGTCGACCCAGCCAGGCCAGTAAAACCAGCAGCAAAAGACCCAGCACCCACCAACCCGGTGCCAGCGGCCACCACGGGACAGGCGCAGCCGAATGAATATCACGTAATTGTGATAACAGATCCGGGTTCATGCGCGACGCCCTACCAGCAGCCGTAATTCACGACCCAGCACTTCCACCGGATCGTCGGATGTTTTTAACACCATCCAACCGCACTTGTGTCGCTGAAACATACGCCGTGGTATTTCACCATGCTCACTGCTCATCAGATCAAATTGCCGGCGTGACTGCTCCTGGTGCGTATCCAGCATAGCGCTGTTATCGCCGTCAGAGATGGGGAACCTGCCCGCAGGGAGAGACTCCTCCGCAGGGTCCATCACCTGGCAGCCGATCACATCGTTGTGCTGACGTAAGCGTGACAGGTGACGGTGACACTGTTCATCC
This sequence comes from Lysobacterales bacterium, assembly GCA_033791845.1. Lineage (GTDB taxonomy): Bacteria > Pseudomonadota > Gammaproteobacteria > Xanthomonadales > SZUA-36 > SZUA-36. The sequence goes on from JASJFX010000083.1 coordinate 24,309, forward strand.
AGGTTGAAAAAATCACTGATAATCAATACCAGGCTGCCCGGGCGCACCGCGTGCCGGACACGCTCGAGTGATACAGAAAGTGGTTTTTGCCCCTGCGGAGCCGTCTCCGGGTTTAACCAGTCAACCAGCCCCTGGATAACCCGCATCGCTCCTCTGCGGCCACCTGTCGGACGCAACTCACGATGATCATCCGAGGTAAACAGAAAGGCACCAATGCGATCGCCCCGCCGCACTGCAGCCCAGGCCACAGCAGCGGCCAGTTGTCCGGCGGCAACAGACTTAAGCCGTGTGCGGGTGCCGAAGTAAAGACTGGGACTGGCATCAACCACGACCAGTACCGGCCGCTCTCTTTCTTCCTGAAATATTTTTGTGTGCGCTTTACCGGTTCGAGCCGTGACACGCCAGTCCATATTGCGGATATCGTCACCGGGAAGATAATGGCGTGACTCTACATAATCCACACCCCGGCCGCGAAAACGGGACCGGTAAGCACCCGCAAGTGAGGACGCCGCAGGGCTGTGCATTGGCAGGCTAAGCGCGTTGCAACGGGGTTTTAACGCAATCAACTCGGGGGCGCTTAAATGAATGCCATCCCCTTGAAAACCTGTCATGGAACAGGAACCAGATCCAGCAGGCGGTTGACCAGTTCATCCACGGTGACACCATCTGCTTCCGCTTCATAAGACAGTAGCACCCGGTGTCTCATCACTTCATGTATCACGGCGTGAATATCGTCCGGAGATACAAAATCACGCCCATCAATCCAGGCCCGTGCCCGTGCGCAGCGATCCAGTCCTATCGTGGCTCGCGGACTTGCGCCATAGCTGACCAGGCGTCCGAGTTCCTCGTCCCACTTGCCGGCATCACGGGTTGCCAGAACCAGTTGCACGATATATTCCTGCAAAGCCGGCGCCATATGCAGATCCAGTACCTGTCTTTGAGCGGCAAAAACCTGTTGCTGGGTTACCAGCGTTTTAGGCTCAGGCTTCATACCCAGCTCGTCACGGGCCTGACCACGGGCCAGTTCAAGAATATCCTGTTCCGCTTTTGCATCGGGATACCCGATCGCCACGTGCATCAGAAAACGATCAAGCTGTGCTTCAGGCAAAGGGTAGGTGCCTTCCTGCTCAATCGGGTTTTGTGTAGCCATTACCAGGAACAATGGCGGCATCTTGTAGGTGACCCTGCCCACGGTTACCTGGTGTTCGCCCATGGCCTCGAGCATGGCTGATTGAACCTTGGCCGGTGCCCGGTTCACCTCATCAGCAAGAATCATATTATGGAAAATCGGCCCCTGCTGAAACTCAAAAGTGCCCTCCTGCGGCCGGTATATTTCCGTACCTGTCAGGTCAGCCGGCAACAGGTCAGGGGTAAACTGGATACGGTGAAAATCACCTTCGATACGTTCAGCCAGCACCTTGATGGCCGTGGTCTTGGCAAGCCCTGGCGCACCTTCCACCAGCAGGTGACCATTGCAAAGTAACGCCATGACCAGACGCTCCATCAGTCTCTCCTGACCAATGATGAGTTCATTGGCTACCTTACTGAGCTCTTTGAACGCGGCGCGTTCCGGGTGATGTTGTACTTTTTCTTGTGGTCTTTCTTCGGTAGATTCCATTTGCTAAACCTGCTGTTGCCGCTTCATTAATGAGGCTGTGTGTTTTATAGGTACGATACAACGCTTTTTCAACCGTTTATCATCTCTTATATACCTGACGTCGTATCAGTGTCATTGGTCACGAACCGCGCCTGATTGACACCATCCCTCCCTTTAAGATTCAATAATCCTGCGGATCAACGTCGACTGACCACCGCACTTTGCGCGCCGAGGATAGTTTTTGAATTGTCGACACCCATTCATCAAGCTGGCGGTGCAGACTCAGGCGTTCATTTGCCTGCACTAACAGGTACCACCGGATACGCCCGCTTCGACGCTCCATCATGGCAGGAAATGGTCCGTAAATGACCGCTTCTCCCGTCGGAAAACACTGTTTTGCCTGGTCCAGAAAATGCCTGACATCATCTTTCTGCTGGGCATCCGAGCGCAACAGGGCCTGGTAACTGAATGGCGGCAGGCAGGCTGCCCGGCGATCCACGCGAATTTCCCCGGCAAAGGCCTCGTAACCCGATGTCAGCAAGGTCAACAAAGACTCATGCTGCGGATAATGCGTTTGCAGTATAACTTCTCCAGGAAGCTGATCACGACCGGCGCGTCCGGCCACCTGCACCATCAGCTGCCCCATGCGTTCCAATGCCCGAAAATCGGCACTGTAAAGCGCCTGATCAAGATTCACGATGACGACCAGTGTAACCATTGGGAAATGATGGCCTTTGGCCAGCATCTGGGTTCCCACCAGCAAGCTGGGCTCTCCGGCTTTTACCTGCATTGCAAGCCGTTCGAACTCACCTTTCTTACGAACACTATCGCGATCAAAGCGCAGCAAAGGTGTTTCCGGAAAAGTCCTGCTCAAAACCTGTTCCAGTTGCTCGGTGCCCTCCCCGGCACCCTGTAAAGCATCGGCTTTGCATGCCGGGCATACCACCGGCACCCGTGCGACACTGTCGCAGTGATGGCATAACAAGCGGTGACTGATCTTGTGCCAGGTCATGTTGGTATCACAATGCTGGCACGCAGCATGCCAGCCGCACTCGTGGCACAGGATGACGGGCGCATACCCCCGCCGGTTCAGGAAAATCAGTGCCTGTTCACCTTTCTCCAGTGTCTCGCCAATGGCTTTCATTGCGGATGCAGAGATACCGCCTTTCATGTTTTGCTGAATTAAATCCAGCACCCGCCAGCGTGGTTCAGAGGCTCCTGTCGCGCGCTGCCTCAGGCGATGCCAGCGATAGCGGTTGACCATGGCATTATTGAATGTTTCAAGCGATGGCGTTGCGGTTCCCAGCACCACCGGTATTGCCAGTCCGGCCGCACGTTTGACTGCCACATCACGACTCGAGTACCGAAAACCATCCTGTTGTTTAAAAGAGGCATCGTGCTCCTCATCAAGAATGATCAGTTCCAAATCAGGCATTGGCAGAAACAATGCGGACCGCGTACCGATAACCAACCGGGCAAGACCGCTCCTGGCCATCGCCCAGACCTGAAGCCGTTGCCCCTCACTAAGACCGGAATGGGTTACCACGGGCTCAAAACCCAGACGTTGCGTAAACCGGTTGACCAGTTGTGGTGTCAGACCGATCTCCGGCACCAGCAGCAGTGCCTGCCCACCTTTGCCCAGGACCTGCTCCAGCACCTGCAGGTAAACCTCGGTTTTGCCGCTGCCGGTAATGCCATCGAGCAAATGACAGTGATAAGCCCCAAGACTGGAGTTGATGGAATCTACCACCAGCTTTTGCTCATCCAGCAATGGCGGTCCCGGCACAGGGTCCAGACCCGGTGGTTGCTGAGTTTCAGCTCGCACCCATTGCTGCTCCAGCAATCGGGTCAGGAGTTTACGCCAGGCTGGAGTGAAAGAACGTAAGCGGGATTCTGTTACAGCGCCTTCACGTACTTTTTCAAGCAGGGCAATCTGCGCCTTGATTCGACCCACGGGTTCCTGCAGGCGTGATTCGCCGGCGGGTGTCAGGCAGTATTGCAACGGCGCAGGTGGAATCGTCTTGCCTGTTTTTCTGAGCAATGGCGGCAGGGCATTGAAAACCACTTCACCGGGGGCGTGTTTGTAATAGCGCCAGCACCATTTGAGCAAATCCAGGATCTCGCTGGTTAAAACGGTTTGCTCACCATCGGGATAATCGATCACCGCAGCCAACTTATCGAGTGGCAACTCACTGTGGTCCGAAACCTCCACGATCACACCCACCAGTTTGCGGCGGCCAAATGGGACCAGCACTCGCTGGCCGGCGTGGTGCACAATGGCGATTTCGGCCGGAAGATAGTCAAAAAGCTGTCTGAGTGGTACCGGCAAGGCGACCCTTAATACAGGCTTTATCGAAGTGGATTGCATAGCGGTGAATTCTAGCAGTCAGGGACGATAAGTTTGGAAAAATCGTTGTTCCAAAAACTCACAGCATTTGAAACTAACCGCTATGCATGAAGGTCTTTTTAAGGTGAGCACGCTAAACTGGATATAATTTCCGACCCACTATTTTTAGTTTAAAAGGGAAGGACCTCATGAAAAATCGAAAATGGAAACACTCAGGATGAAAAACTATCGTATTCGTTTCGTCGTCTTTTTCACGGTCATGATCACCGCATTGATTGCACAGACCGGTCTTGCCTGTGAGGCCGGCTCAGCGATTACCCGGCTGGAAAACGCCACATATACCGGCATTGAAGACAATCCGGCTACCTTAAAGGACAAGCAATTGGAAGAAGGCAAAACAGAAGTAACAGGATTGCTCTCATTGAGCGTACTCGAGGGAAGTGAATGGATTTTGACCCGTATGAACCGGGAACAGCCTGTGCCCGAAGATGCCGAGGTCACACTGTCTTTTGACTCAGGGCGTATATCAGGAAGAAGCGCATGCAATCGTTATTCTGCAGACATCAAAGAAGGAGACAGTGCGGGTGAAATCCTCATTGGCCCTACCATGGGTACGAGAATGGCCTGCCCGGACCACCTGATGGAGATTGAAAGCATGTATCTTGAAGCGCTGGCAAAGGTCACGAGTTTCAGCTTCTACTCGGGCAAACTGATGTTGAACGGACAAAAGGAGGATGAAACACCATTCTCGATGCTTTTCACCGCGACAGGTGCGGGACCACAGGTAGAGCTATAAACCAAGCGGTGTCCTTGAACTAAATTAATGAAACTCCTGCTAAAGCTGTTTCTGATTCTGTGCCTGGTTTTGGCAGGCATTTACGCAGCAACACCACTGTGGTTGCCAAATATCCTCGCCAGGCAATTGCCGACGGGGTGGCAACTGGAAGAATTACAAAGCGGTTACCCGGGGCTGTCCGGGATCAATGCCGGTTTGCTACGCGTGAAGGGTACGCTTGCAGTTGCTGACATTGCACTGACTTCCACTGATATCCTTTTTACCTACGAGGGTCTTAGAACGGATATTGGACAGGTATCCCTGGATATCTATCTGCGCACGACTGAAAGCGACCCGGATACCCCACCGACAGTGAATGACCTGTCACTTCCTGTTGTGAAGTTAACCTCCTGGCTACCCCAATTATCAGTCGGTCAGATGCGCGTGGCCCTGCATCAGGCAGAGGGGGTTAAAACCGCAACTGTTACACCGGCCCGACCCGTGGTCCTGGATTTCAAGGGCTTCAATTTGAACCCCCGTCTGGATCAAAGTTTTCACCTTGCAAGCCAGGTTAGCTTTGAGGATTACCTGCGATTTACAGGGCAACTTGAAGTCGATGCCAGCCCGGGTTTAATCAATGCGGGCATACGCTTTCCAGCCGCTGAAGATTCGTCATGGCTGGCCGTGCAGTTGAGACAGGAAGAGCTGCCGGAAAATACCATTACCCACATAGATGTTGTTCTAAACACCGACTCGGCGAACCGGGACTGGCTTGATTTGCTACTGGCAAGCGGCACGGGGCGCATGTTCACCCAGTTGGGTGGCAGTTTGCAGATACGTGCGGATTTTTCAGGTCGGGATCTGCAGAAAATTGAACATCTGTCGCTGAGCAGCGAAAACCTTCACCTGGTATCTGATGGCGGAACGCTGGACATTAACGTGAATTTGCTGGTAAGCCGTGAAGACCAAAAAATTGTTATTAACCTGCCAACACCCGCAAAATTCGAATATCAGGGCAAAACCACATGGATTGATGAATTACTCATCAGCGCCATACCGGGACTGCAGGTCACAAGCCGAAAAAATGCCAAAATCTCCGCGGAACTGAATTCCAACAGCAGGTTCCTGTTTCTGCCGGATACCCGTCCGTCCATCAGCTTTGAGGGTGATTTCAAATTTGATATGAGCTCCAGTTCAGATCGTCTCAGGCTACAGTCCACTGATATCCAGGTTGATATGGCGGACTTAAACAAACCGGAATCAACAACGGCAGATGGGCTCCTCAAGGTTGACTGGGACATCAACGCGCCCATTGGCTATCGCACCGAAGATCTGCAACTAACAGTAGACAAGCTGTCGATTAAAGCAGAACTAATCTCAGGAGACGAAAAGCTTATCAGCACAGGTGGCGGTACATTGATGCAAGCCCACATTAACCCCCTCGACTATTCCGCCGACAGAATTGAAATGACGTGGCAGGATCTTGACCTGATCAACCTGACCGGAAACCTGGGCACACGCACACAGGGTTTCAACACCAGGCTGGACAATGAAACATGGACGGGTTTCGACTTTGATATCAATTATGTTTTGCTTAGCAACTTTAATGTCGATGGTTCCGGCAAACTGAAGTTTTCCAGCGGCCCGGAATTACCGCTCGAGTTTACCGGTAATACAGATTCACAACGGTGGGATATCAAGTTGCCTCCCGCGACCATACAACTTTCAAAGCTACGCAAGTTGCTGGCCGTGGCCCACGTCGAAATGCCGGCTGCAATCAAACTGAAAGACGGCTATATCGAACTACAGGGCAATATCCTGGTTGGTGATGATATTGCCGCAAATATGAATATTGCCGGTTATGGCATGCATGCTTTGATGCATGAAAGCAGTGCGCTTGATGCCAGTTTCACTTTCAACACGGGTTATGACAGTAAGTTGCGGGCAAAAGGGCCGCTCTCGATTGGAGTCCTCGCACTCGCAGGTGGTATTGACGTGGCGAATATCAGGTCAGAGCTTGCCCTTGAAAGTGTTGAGCATTTCGAACTGAAAGACTTCTATGCGGAAGTGTTTGATGGTCAACTGGTGCTCGGCAGCCTGCAATTTTCGGAAAACAAAATCGCCGAAACGACGGTTGAACTCAGCCATATCAGCCTGTCGCAGTTATTGGCCTTTGCTGAAATCAATGGTCTGGATGGCACCGGTTTCCTCGATATTTCATTGCCCCTCGGCAGTGATGAGGCAGGTATCCATGTCAACAACGGGGTATTCCGCGCAACCGCCCCAGGCCGGCTCGCGTATAAAAACCAGGGTATTTCAAGTAGCAATATCGGTTTGCAGGCGATGGAGAATTTTCAATACAAGGACCTTTCCGGAACTTTAAATTACCAATCCGACGGCACTTACCTGATAAGCGTCCGTCTTGAAGGCAAAAACCCCGATTTGTATGGCGGCCATCCTGTCGTTTTTAATCTGAATATAAACGGTTTGCTCCCTGCATTTTTCGAATCCATGTTCATGACCGGGAGTTTTGAAGAGTCGATTCTGAATGAAATTAAGAGCAAACAGAAACCTAAAGAGACTCCCTAAATCTATTCAGGTAAGATTCAGCACAAACTGCTAATGTATGTATTAATGGAAAACAAACCTGTGGTGATGCAATGAATCGATTATTAGTCCTTGTAGCAATAATATTTCTGGGTGGAGCGTGCACACCGACCGTCAAGGTTGAGGCACCCGACAAACCGATTGAAATCAATATGAACATCAATATCAAACACGAAATCCTTATCAAGGTTGAAAAGCAGGTTGAAGAACTGCTGGAAGACGATTTGTTTTAGTGATCAAACCTGACAAGGTATCAGAATGAATATGAATAAAGTGAATAAAGGAAATGGAGGCAAGATGATGAAACCAAACAATTGGATCAGACAGATTTTTGCAGCACTGCTTATCAGCCTGTTAACAGTATCTATCGCCGTTGCCGATAGCCCGTTAACACAACCCAAGGCGGATGGTCTGATCGGTGAACAGGCGAATGGTTATCTCGGCCTCGTGGCCCAGAATGCGCCCTCGAGTATCAAAAACCTCGTTGCTGACACCAATGCCAAACGCAAGGCCGGTTATCAGAAAATTGCTGCAAAGCAGGGCACCAGTCTTGCTGACGTCGAGAAAGTCGGTGGAAATACCGCTATTGAGAAAACACTTCCCGGCAATTACATCCGTGATGCAAGCGGGACCTGGTACAAGAAATAACCAAACAACACCGTAGGGTGCGTGACACTACACTAGTTTTAAGGTTCACTTGTCGCCACGAATGCACCTCGAATATCGCCTTCACGGTAACCCGTAGCCCGATCTATCGGATACAGATCAGCCAGTATCCGGCTGACGTCGGGTGACAGGTCAGTGCCGTGACAGTTCAGGCAAACGGGGTCTGTAGGTATCGCTTTCATAAAGCGAAATTCCTGTTTCCCATCAACTTCTACGGTTTCTGACCAGGCAAGACTGCTGACGTCCTTTCCCGCGGCCTTTTGTTGTTCAAAGTCTTCCAACACAGCGATTTGCCACTCATTAGGCAGGTTGGCTGGATTACGGTTTTTAAGACTTACACGACTCAGCAGCAAACCCTGTTCGTTTGCCACCTTTTGTGTAATCGGCATGGCTTGAGTATTGCAAACTCCAATTGCGGCAACCGGCCCGCCAGCCTGCATGGCACCCTTGAGTTCTGTTTTCAGGGCAACGGCCAGTTCCCTGATGGCAGCTTTTGCTTTATCAGTTTCCGCTTGAATGGATTCAGATTGCTGATCACTGCTGCCGTTCATGGCCAGCATCACAAGACAAAGACCCAGTAAAATTTGTTTCATTGCACACCATTTCTAACTGTGTCGTGGGTAACTGATACCCGCCAATCATCTATCAAAGTACCGGTGGGTAACGGCCCAGGCTGGCTTCTCGACGGGTTCCCCGTCTCACCTTCTCTCACCTTGCAAGTTACCCACCCTACGGGTTATTAATTGATGCCTTCGGATACTTCGTCTTTACTCAGCAATGAAAACTGCCGGGCCAGTGTCGGCTCATCACGGCCAAGCTCAATCATGTCGCTGACGATCCGTGCTGACTCACGCAACAAAAGGTCAGGAAGATCTTCTTCCTCTTCATCTTCAGCAGCTTCCTCATCTACATCATCAATCGCTGCTTCAGGTGGCTCACCTGCGCCCGCAAGGGCATCAGCTTCTTCCAGCAAAGGACCATTGTCACCATTGTCTTCCTTTGCAGCTTTTCTGGCAGCACGCTTGGTCTCATCTCTGTCCATTTCTTCACGTCGTGAGGTTTCGAGTAGTGAGATTTCTTTCTTGTCTTTATTGAGGTTAAATTCCTCGACATCACTGAGCAGCCAGCCAAACTCCTGATCGCTTGCAATTCTGTCCTGGTAACGGAAATCCGTCACAGCCACCATGCGATCCAGTTCCCCTTCACGCTCATAACTGGCAGTGGGAATGCTTGTCCATGGCAGGGCATTATCGAGTGAACGCTCACCATAATCCTCGGGATCACCGGCTGATGGGAAACGGATATCCGGCTCTACACCACGGTTCTGTGTCGACCCGCCGTTGACACGGAAAAATTGCGCCATGGTGATCTTCAACTGCCCCATTTTTCCTGCATCGCTGGAAGGCGCATAATCATCAAGATCCACGAGGTTCTGGACAGTGCCCTTCCCGAAGGTGGTCTCTCCAATGATCAAACCACGGCCGTAATCCTGAATTGCCGCTGCAAAAATCTCGGATGCGGAAGCGCTGTACCGATTGACCAGGACGGCCAGCGGCCCATCCCATGCCATACCGGGATCGGTGTCCTCCTCAGTACTGATACGACCGCTCGAGTTACGTACCTGTACAACCGGACCTTCGTCAATAAACAAACCGGTCAGTGTGGTGGCTTCCAGCAGTGAACCACCCCCATTATTCCGCAAATCAACAATCAGTCCTGTGATTCCTTCGGCTTGCATTTCTTCGATCAGTCTTCTGACATCACGGGTACTGGAACGATAGTCCGGCAGGTTCTTTGCACGGCCACTAAAATCCAGGTAAAACACCGGCAGATCAATGACGCCGACCTTGACCATTTCGTCATTATTACCTGGCACTTCAATGATACGGCTCTTGGCAGCCTGCTCTTCCAGCTTAACTTCGTCACGTACGATCTCGATGATCTCTGACGGGCCTTCAACACCCGTATCCTCGTGAAGGACTTCAAGCCGTACAATGGTGTGCTTGGCTCCGCGGATCAAGTCAACAACATCATCTACACGCCAGCCGACAACATCCTGTAACTTCCCATCCTGTCCCTGGCCCACTGCAAGCACCTTGTCTCCGGCCTTGAGGTTGCCCTCTTTGTCTGCCGGCCCGCCCGGAACAACTCTGGCGATGCTGGTGTATTCGTTTTCACGACCCAGCAAGGCACCGATACCTTCCAGTGACAAACGCATTGAAATTTCAAAATTTTCAGAACTGCGGGGTGACATGTATGCAGTGTGCGGTTCAATGGATTGCGCAAAGGCGTTCATGAAAAACTGAAAAATATCATCGGAATTCAGTTCTGAAATACGCCGGTCCAGATTCTCATAGCGGTCGTCGAGCGTTTCAATAATGGCTTCATCGTCCTTGTCGGCCAGACGCAGACGCAAATAGTCATTCTTCACACGCTGACGCCAGAATTCATTGAGTTCCGCTTCTGATTTGGCCCACTTGCTATCATCGCGGTCCCACATGTAGCTTTCGTCAACGGTGAAATCCATGGGTTTTTTGAGTAATTCGCGGGCAAAGGCGACACGTTCCCTTACACGTTCAACATACACATTGAACATTTCATAAGCTGGTGTTGGGTCAGAATGCTGTAATGCATCGTCAAGGTTCAGCCGGTATGGAGCGAAGGTCTCTATGTCCGAGGCGAGGAAGAAACTGTAATTCGGGTCAAGTAAATTGAGATATCCATCGAAGATCCTCTCCGAGAGTTCGTCATCAAGCCGGGTATCTTTGTAGTGCCAGTTGGCCAGGAACTTGGTAGCCAGGTTACTACGCAGACGTTGCTCAAGGCTGGGCTTGAATGTCACCTGCTCCGCCGGCTGGGTAACTGCCCATACCGAGGTACTTATCATTAATACCAATAAAAACTTGACTGCTCTCAAACTCATCTACTCCAACATCAATTAACATCTACAAAACGATTTTTACCTATCTACTGACCACAAACCCGGCCATGAGTTGCCGGGTTTGTTGAATTCTGAAACTATTTAAGCACTTGGCAAGTATGTGCTGCAAGGGTCAAAAGTTTAGATGAGCCATTCCAACGACCAAACAGACACCGGTCGTAAGTGAAGAGTTCAAGCCACCAGGCCGGACTCTTCTGCCATCAAATCCGCGTGATATGAAGATCTTACCAGTGGCCCTGAGGCGATATGTGTAAAGCCCATCCCGTACCCAAGTATAGCCAATTCTTCAAATTCTTCCGGCTTCCAGTACCGCAATACCGGATGATGATGAGGCGTTGGCTGCAGATACTGGCCGATAGTGACCATATCCACATCGTGTGCCCGCAGGTCCCGCAATACCTGCTCAACCTGCGCAGCTGTTTCCCCCAGGCCCAGCATGATGCCCGATTTGGTTGGGATATCCGGGTGCTGCGCCTTGAAATCCCTTAGTAGTTTCAAAGACCAGTCGTAATCCGCCCCGGGCCTGACATCCGGGTACAGGGGTTTGACGGTTTCAAGGTTGTGGTTGAAGACGTCCGGCGGGGAAGTTTTGAGAATCTCCAGCGCCCTGTCCAGGCGGCCTTTGCCGCGAAAATCAGGCACCAGTATCTCCAGCTTGATACCCGGGCTCAGCTCCCGGGTGCGACTCAAACAACGTACATAATGTTCTGCACCGCCATCACGGAGATCGTCACGGTCAACCGAGGTAATCACCACGTAACGCAATTTCATATCACGAATAGTGCGCGCCAGGTTTTCCGGCTCGTTTTCGTCCGGCGGATTAGGCCGGCCATGGGCAACATCGCAAAAAGAACAACGGCGGGTACAAATTTCACCGAGGATCATGAAGGTGGCCGTACCCTTGTTGAAACACTCATGAATATTCGGGCAGGTGGCCTCTTCACAAACCGTCACCAGGCTGTTATCGCGCAAAAGCGACTTCAAATCGGCCACCGCATTTCCCGCAGGCAGCCGCACCCGTATCCACGAGGGTTTGCGCAAAACCGGTGCATCCTGATCGAACCGGGCTGTATTACGTGCCAGTTTATCGGCCCCAAGCTCCTTTACACCCGGATCTTTCGGATTGGATAAATGGATGGGTATTTTTTTTTGATCAGTCACTTAGGGAATCTCTGATTTATAGGGCAGTCCGCCCTCTACCAGGCAGAACCGATTATTGTAGCCTAAAACTTCACATAACCCGGCAATCAGGCGGTTTTCTACTTCTACCATGGAAACTTCGGCAAATGCTGACAGGGTGGTAACCTGCAAACCCTCGTAACCACAGGGGTTGATACGTTGGAAAGGTTCCAGATCCATGTCGATGTTAAATGCGAGACCATGAAACGATTTGCCCCGGCGAATACGTAAACCAAGTGAGGCAATCTTGGCACCATCAATGTAGACACCCGGTGCACCCGCGATGAGTTCGGCTTCCACGGCATAACTTTTCAGCACATCGATGATGGCTTGCTCAATTCCGGACACCAGTGCACGAACACCCAGTTTTAACCTGCTGATATCAATCAGCGGGTAAGCTACGATCTGACCGGGGCCGTGATACGTCACCTGCCCGCCGCGATCCACCTGGATTACAGGTATATCGCCCGGTGCCAATACGTGTTCCGCACGACCGGCCTGACCCTGCGTGAATACCGGCGGGTGCTCTACCAGCCATAATTCATCAGCTGTGTCAGCATCCCGTAGATCGGTGAATGTCTGCATGGCCCGCCAGACCGGTTCGTATTCCAACAAACCCAGGCGCCGGACAAGCAGCTTAGAATCTGACATCAGAGTGCGAGCAGCACTTGCTCGCAGTCAGTCAGCCCCTGGTAAATTCGATCCAGCTGGGCTTTTGAAGTGGCTTCAATGGTGACCGTCACCGAAATATAATTACCCGCCCCACTGGGGTTTGTTCTGACTGGTTCACCAGCAGATATTTCAGCATGGGCCAAAATGATTTTCGTGACCAGTGCCTCGAAACCAGCATCACTGCGGCCCATCGCCTTGACGGGAAACTTGCAGGGGAACTCAAGCAGAGTGTCCTGTTGGTCTGAACCGGTATCGGGAGGATTAACCGAAGCCATTAATCATCACTAAATAATTCGACAAACCACATGCTCATGCCATCCCATGTGCGACCGAAAAACCCTGCCTCCGGAATGGATTCCAGTGCGACCAGGCCACGGCTGGTGATTTCCACATCTTCAATGCGTATTGAAATCTGACCGACTTCTTCACCTTCGGCAATTGGTGCAATCAACTTGGGCCGCATCTCGACCTGTGCATCGAGGTCATCATAGCGACCTCTCGGTATCGTGATAAACAGCTCGTCGCTAATACCCAGGCTTATCTGATCTTTTTCGCCTTTCCAGACCTTACCCTGTGCCAGTTCCTGACCCGACTTGTATAGCTGAATGGTTTCAAAGAAACGGAACCCATAATTAAGCAGGGTCTGGCTTTCGTTGACACGCGATGTTTCTGAACCGGAACCGAGAACCACGCTGACCAACCGCATACCACCACGCATGGCTGAAGCCGCCAGGCAGTAACCCGCAGCTTCGGTGTGTCCGGTTTTCAGCCCGTCAACCGCCGGGTCACGCCACAGCAGGTTATTGCGATTGTGTTGACGTATATTGTTAAAGCTAAATTCCTTTTCTGAATACCACGGGTAGAAATCCGGGAAGTTCTTAATCAGCGCAATACTCAAGGTCGCCACGTCTCGTGCGGTAGTGAAGTGGTTCTCGTGAGGCAAACCGGTTGAATTCGTAAAATGACTGTTGGGCATACCCAATTGTTCCGCATAATGGTTCATCAATTCGGCAAAAGCCTCTTCCGTTCCTGCCAGGTGCTCCGCCAGCGCCACGCTGGCATCATTACCCGACTGGATCACCATTCCCTTTATCAACTGCTCAACTGTCGGCTGCATGGAAGGCTCAATGAACATACGTGAACCACCTGTGCGCCAGGCTGCTTCACTTACGGTAACGGTGTCAGTCAGCTTGATATTGCCGTTAGCCAGTTCCGAGAAGACGATATAGCTCGTCATCACCTTGGTAATACTGGCAGGCTCAACAGGCATGTCCGGATCGCTTTCAACGAGCACGTAGCCACTATTGAAATCAACCAGGATGTAACTGTTTGCACTCAGCGTTGGTGCTGCCGGTATCGGCATACCTTGTGGCAGAGGCGGAGGCGGCGTACTTTGAGCGATCGCGGCGAACGGCAATGCAACGGCAAAGCTCAGTAGCAAAAGGAATTTCTTCATAATCAACAATTATTCCGTAAATATACAGGAGGGGTCTACCCGAAACCGGGAAAAACCACAAACAGTCAGTCAGGATTGACCGACCGTCTCCTAACGACTCACTTTATGCGGGCGTTCATACCCCAGTTCAACCACACGACGCATGCTGGCCTCAATTTCACTCTCCGAAGCATACGGTCCTATCCATACCTTGTACAATCCGCGGCTTTTTTGAATCGATACCGGTTTGAGTTGCGCTGCCATCATTTTTCCTGCCAGGTCATCGGCAGTTTTGCGTTTACTAAACGCTCCGACCTGCAAAAACGTCCCATCCGCGAGTTTCACGGCAGAACGTTTCGATGTTTTTACATCAATCGTGCGAACATCTATGCGTGCGGTACCGGTTTGATCGACACCCAGTTTGATCGCCGCCGCATAAGACAGGTCAATAATACGATCTTCGTGGAACGGACCACGGTCATTGATCTTTACAATCATTTTGCGGCCATTATCAAGGTTGGTAACCTCTGCAAAGGTTGGCAACGGAAGGCTCTTATGTGCGGCAGTTGCCAGGTGCATATCATAAAGCTCACCACTCGAGGTACGACGGCCATGAAACTTGCTCCCGTACCACGATGCAACTCCCCGTTCATGATAACCCTTGCTGGTGGGTAGAACAGTATAGCTCTTACCCAGCACTGTATAGGGGCTGTGGTTGCCATAGCGGGCTCGCGGCTCATCTTTGGGCACCGCATCGTGAACATCTGCGGCCGAGATTTTGCGGCTTGAGGGCCCGTCACCAGCCTCTACTTCCTTTTTGCCCGCACAACCCGCCAGCAGCAAACTTGCCAGGGCCGCTGTGAATACCAGTTGCTTCATCAGGGCTTATCCATGCCTTTTTTGATCTCCTGGCTTAACTCGTAAACAGCCATCGCATAACGCGGACTGCGGTTATAGCGGGTGATGACATAAAAATTCTTGAAGGTTAGCCAATACGTGTTGCGATTCTTTTCTTTCAGCTTCAAAACCGCCGCGGGTAAATCCGGTGATAAATCATTTGAACTGATGAAGCCCTGCTCCCGCCATTGAGCTACAGTCAGTGACGGTTTGAACCCCCTCGTTGATATCTCGTCGAAGGCCGCGTCCCCTGATGCGATCGCACGTTTTGTAACCGGTTGCCCGGGCTGCCAGCCATGACGGTGCAGGTAATTGGCAACACTACCGACAACATCGGCTGTGGAACGCCAAAGGTCCCGACTGCCGTCTTCGTCAAAATCCACGGCATATTCACGATAACTGCTGGGCATGAATTGACCCATGCCCATTGCGCCCGCATAAGAACCGGTGACTTCAGCGGTCGGTAGCCCCTCTTCGGAAGCAAGCTGCATATACTGCATCAACTCCTTCGAAAAAAACTCCGAGCGGTCAGAAGAAAGGTCCTGAGGATAATAAAAACCCAGGGTAACAAGCGCATCAATAATGCGATAGCTGCCGGTAATGCGCCCGTACAATGTCTCAACACCAATGATTGAAACAATGATTTCTTCATCCACCCCAAACTTTTTGGAAGCGGCTTCGATTAGTGCCTGGTTTTTCTCCCAAAACTTGATACCTTGGTTGATCCGTTTGTCATTCAAAAATATCTTCCGGTACTGGTACCATGGTTTGCCCTCAGCAGGCCGGGAGATGGCATCGACAATAGACTGCTTGTATTCAGCCTCAAGCAGCGTTGCCCGCACTTCATTCTCAGACAGTCCGTATTCTGAGACTGCACGCTCCACAAATGCGTCTGTTCCGGGATGTTCCGCGGCAAGTGCGGGCACACAGAAAAGTACCAATAAAAGAAATTTTCGCATTAAACAAGGTTTCCACATTTGGATGGTTAAGCGGCTTTTATAAAACACAGGGACAGAGTTTACCCGAACAGGAAATAAAAACCGCTTTTTACAAGTGCCTTTAACAAAATTAATCAAGGGTTCTAACCCGCATATTGCACCAGTCTCGCGCAAGCTGGCGAAGAGCGGGGGTATCTGGGCGCCGGGCTGGACTGAAATCAATAGCCATAGCTATTGGTTGAAGGAAGCCCAAGTCCAGGTGCGTCCGAGCGAGCCAGACTCGTGATACTGGTGCAATATGCGGGTTCTTAGCTGCTAATGAACTTCCTATGGCCGTAAATGGACATCATCATGCCGAATCCTGCCAACAATGTGACCGCGGCGGTACCGCCATAACTGATCAGCGGCAGCGGCACGCCCACGACGGGCAGTACACCCGACACCATGCCACCGTTCACCAGCACGTATACAAACAGGGTCAAACTCAATGCCCCCGCCAATAATCTTGAACCGGTATCCCGTGCAATGCTGGCAATATACAGACCACGGGCGATGACCAACAAATAAGTCAGCATCAGTAGTGAAACACCTATCAGGCCGAACTCCTCGGAAATTACGGCCAGGATGAAGTCGGTGTGACGCTCCGGAATAAACTCAAGATTCGACTGTGTACCGTTCAGCCAGCCCTTACCGGTTACACCACCCGACCCGACGGCAATTTTTGACTGGATTATGTTCCAACCATGGCCCAGCGGATCGGCCTCAGGATTGAGAAACGTGCGGACGCGATCGCGCTGATACTCCTTCATGACCAGCCATAACACCGGGGCCGCAGCAGCGGCCAACCCTGCAAAACCAAACAATACCCGCCAGCGCAAGCCGGCCAGGTAAAGTGTAAACATACCGCTGGCGGCGACCAGAAGCGCAGTACCGAGATCGGGTTGCCGGTAGATCAACAAGGTTGGAATTAACAGTATTCCAAATGTTATGGCGGTAGACTTCACCGAAGGTGGCAACACCTTCGGATGCAGATACCAGGCAACCATCATGGGCACGGCCAGCTTCATCAATTCTGAAGGCTGGAAACGAAACACACCAAAATCCAGCCAACGATGTGTGCTGCGCCCGACACCCAGTACCAGGGTTACGAGCAGCATGGCGACACCAAGACCATATAACCATGGTGTCCAGGCCCTTAATACCCGTGGCGGCGCCTGGCTGATGATCAACATCATTACCAAGCCGAAACCGAGACGTATGCCTTGCCGGTTTACCATGGCCATGTCCTGACCGGAGGCGCTGTACAGCGCAGTAAGTCCGAAACCGATAATCAGTAACAACAGGATCAGCAGAACCGGATCCGGACGCGGCACTCCAACCCATGCCGGTAACCAGCGTTTCATGGCTGTAACTCCCGTTCCAGTTCCTGGTCAAGCCAGGCGTCAAGTGTTGCCCGAGCGATCGGTGCCGCAGCAGTAGAGCCGCCGCCGCCATGCTCAACAACCACCGCTATTGCGATCCTGGGGGCCTCAACCGGAGCAAAGGCAATAAACCACGCATGATCCTTGAGGTGCTCAGCGACTTCCTCCTGGTTTCTTTTTTTGCCCGCTGCAAGCTGATACACCTGCGCCGTACCCGTCTTGCCACCGGTCCGGAAATGAGCGTCAACAGCAACTTTTCTCGCGGTACCGCGTGAGCCGTTGACCACCAGGTCCATACCATCCAGAATCGTTTGCCAGTTCTGTGGATCACGGATCGGAATTTGCAGCTCGGACGGGGCTCTGATGCGTTTTGCCCTTTCAACACCTGCCGGCTTACTTGCGTAAAGAAGCCTAGGCGCGAAGCGAGTGCCGCCATTGACCAAAGCAGCAACGGCATTGGCCAGCTGCAGCGGTGTTACCACGTTGAAACCCTGGCCAATTCCCGCGATCACCGTCTCACCTGGATACCAAGGCTCGTTAAGCGCGCCACGTTTCCACTCACGCGATGGCAACAGACCCTTGCCCTCGCCCGGTACGTCAATACCCGTGGCCGAACCGAAACCAAACTGCGCCAGGTAATCGTGCATACGGTCGATACCCAGGTCCATGGAAAGCTGGTAAAAATACGTATTAACCGACTGCTCCAGCGCGGAAAGAATATTTACCCAGCCGTGCCCCGTGTCCTTCCAGTCACGGTAAGGACGGTCATAGCCTTTAATATAGAACCTGCCATTTGAGAACACCCGGGTATCCGGCGTCACCACACCCAGTTCCAGACCCGCCAAACCGACAAATGGCTTTAAGGTGGAGCCCGGTTCATAACCACCGTTCAGTGCGCGGTTGAACAAGGGCCGTCCTGGCGCTTTGAGAATTTCAGAATAAGCCTGCTGGCTAATGCCATCAACAAAGGCATTTGGGTCATAGCCCGGCTTGCTAACCAGCGCGATAACACTGCCATCCACCGGATCAATAGCTACCACGGAGCCCGGGCGATCGCCGAGAGTATCCCAGGCTGCCTGTTGTACAGCCACATCGATGGATAGCACGAGGTCCGTCCCCGGCACCGCATCCTGTCGCTCCAGAACCTTCAAAACCCGGCCACGGACATTGGTTTCGACACGTTCATAACCACTGGTGCCATGAAGTTCCTTTTCCTGAAACTTCTCTATGCCAATTTTGCCGATGGTCCGCGTGCCACGGTAGTTGCCCTCATCCACATTGGAAATATCATCCGCGTCCAGACGACCGGTGTAACCCAGAACATGGGTCAATAGCTCACCATAGGGATAATGCCTGGATAAGTATGGAACCACATCGACACCGTGAAACCGGTGGCGGTTTACCGCGAAGCGCGCAACCTCCTGTTCGCTCAGATTGAATTTCAACGGAACACTGTCAAACACCCGGTAATTGCGGCGTGATTTATGAAAAGCCTTCCGGTCATCATCATCGATGACGATCAGGGTGGACAATTCATCCAGTAAAGCTTCCAGACCCTGCTGCTTTCCAGGCACCTTCTCCGGAACAATCTCCAGCCTGTAAGCCAGACGGTTTTCAGCAATTACCCGACCCCGGCGATCATAAATAATGCCCCGGTTGGGTACCACCGGGGTTACTGCAACACGATTGTTTTCCGAGCGTGTTGAGAAACTGTCATACGCAAAAACCTGTAACCAGACATACCGCCCAAGCAGCGCCAGGATACACAAGGCAATAACGGCAAACCCCACCCACGCCCTGTTCTCGAACAATCTTTGTTCGTCCCGCTCGTCCTTGATAGCACGATGACCTTTATAACTGATCACGGCTTGTGTTGACGCGACATCGCACGTATACGGTCAAGCAAAAGGAACAACCAGGGCCATAAGATCATTCCAACCAGGGGTGGCAACCAGTACTTCCAGGTGGGCAGGGGTTCCCCGAGAAGTGCGGTGATCCAGATCAGTATAATACGGTCATTAACCAGCAGCACGAACACGCTGAGGGCCTGCTGCCAGGGCGGGAAAAACCGTAATCGTGAACGGAAGTGTTGTACCAGGAACACCATAACCACGAGACTCAGGGCGTGCAGGCCCATCAGGCTACCGCTGAGGATATCCAGCACAACCCCGGTCAGGAAGGCCAGGCCAAGGCTAATCGTATCCTGTGTTTCCAGCGACCAGTAGATCACCACCAGTGCCACCCAATAGGGCTTGAACGGAATCAAAATCTCCGGCAATGGAACCAGTGACAACAAAATAGCGGATGCTACGGTAAGGAAAATAAGACGACGGCTTTTCCGGTTAAGCTTCATGGCTGCTCTACCGGTAATGGATTTGTTACATACTGTGGATCAATGAGCAGCACCTCGCGGCCCCGGTCAAGCGCGGCGAATGGCCGAATATAAACCTTGGCGAAAGTCTCACCGCTGTCCCGCTCCACACGTTCTACCTCACCCACCGGGAAACCCGGGGGGAAACGGTCACCCAGACCGGATGTCGCGATGACGTCACCGGGGCTGACATCCGCCTGCAATGGCACATTGGGCATGAGTAAATGGCTGGTTTCCCCTGTTCCAAAAGCCACGGTGCGCAAGCCGGTTCGGTTGATCTGCACAGGCAGAGCGTGGTCAGGATCCGATATCAACCGCACAGTTGAATAATGCCGGTGTACGTCTTCGACCTGACCGACGATACCCAGGCCATCAATGACGGCCTGGCCGATTACCACGCCCTTGTCAGCACCCATGTCTATCCAGACCTTGTGAGAGAACGGATCAAGATCCACACGTATCATTTCTGCAAACTGAAAAAGGTAGGCCCTGCCGCGGGTCGCCCCGAGCAAATCCCTCAGTCTTTGATTTTCCTTCTGAAGGGCCACCTGGGTCTGTACTGAACCGGATACTTTAAGCAATTGCTGCAAAAGCTGCTGATTTTCAGCGATCAGGTCACTACGTTCGCGTGTTCGTTGATCCAGAGCCTGCAAGGCTTCTGCCGGCCACCCGACCACGTGGAATACGGGTTCAAATGCCAACTCCATCGCGCTGCGGATGCGGGGAACATAATGTCCGAACTGGTCCATAAACATCAGCACAATGGCCAACAGGATGTAAATCATCAAGCGTGCCGTGCGTGTGCCGTCCTCGCCAAACCAGCGACCGGGACCTGATGATTCTCTATGTGCCAAATTCTTATCGTTTACCTGTAAAGCCAGGCACAATCGCCCGACAAGGTATGTCCTTTAATATTCGGTAAGCTGTCGGATTTGACCGTCGGGGCGAGGAAAAAACAGCACGCTCCTAATTCGCGGTGAAAAAATCACCGTGGTTTTCATCCATCAGCTCAAGTGCCCGGCCGCCTCCCCTGGCCACGCAAGTCAGCGGATCATCGGCCACGAATACAGGCAGTCCGGTTTCCTCGGAAATCAGACGATCCAGGCCTTTCAGCAGTGCACCACCGCCGGTGAGCACAATACCGGTTTCCACCACGTCCGCACACAACTCGGGCGGCGTCTGTTCCAGGGCCGCCTTGACGGCTTCAAGGATAGTAGCCAGGCTTTCGGTCAGGGCTTCAAGCACTTCGTTACTGGTGATGGTAATTCGCCGCGGCACACCCTCAGCCAGGTTACGGCCTGAAACTGATAACTCTTCGGCATCTTCATCCGGCCATGCGCGACCGATATTGATCTTGATCTGCTCCGCCGTGGATTCGCCGATCAGTGTTCCGTAATTGCGGCGTACATAATTGACAATCGCCTCATCGAACTTATCACCACCAACGCGAACCGAGTTTGAATACACCAGGCCGTTGAGTGATATGACCGCCACTTCAGAGGTACCACCACCAACATCCAGCACCATCGCTCCACGTGCTTCATGAACAGGAATACCGGCACCAATTGCGGCCGCCATCGGTTCTTCCACCAGGAATACCTCACGTGCACCCGCACCTTCGGCCGATTCTTTAATGGCTTTACGCTCTACCTGGGTAGAACTGCATGGAACGCAGACCAGGACACGCGGGCTGGGACGCAGAAAACGCGATTCATGAACTTTCTTGATAAAGTGCTGAAGCATCGCCTCGGTCATGTTGAAATCGGCGATCACACCATCTTTCAGTGGTCTTACCGTACGGATATTACCGGGCGTGCGGCCCAGCATACGCTTGGCTTCGCTACCGACGGCCGCCACCGACTGTGGTCCACCCGGGCCACGATCCATACGCAATGCCACAACCGAGGGCTCATTAAGCACAATTCCTTGCCCACGTACATACACCAATGTATTTGCTGTACCCAAATCGATAGATAAGTCGTTAGAGAAAAGACCACGAAGACTCTTGAAAACCATGTTGTTATGTTCCGGGGAAGAATGTCGAGTTAAGGCATGCTAATGTATCAGTCAGCTCGCTTTTCAGCAAGCAGTGAAACTCGGCTTATGTTCGTATTAATCCGGTTTTTAATAAACTTTCTGCGGCCACCGTAAAATCCGTTAAAATGTCGCCTCCACTTAAACCCATTATTTAAAAGGTATGGATCAAGAAATGTCGGCATTAATCTGTGGTTCCCTGGCTTATGACACCATCATGGTTTTCCCTGAACGCTTCAAGGACCACATCCTTCCAGACAAGGTACACATGCTTAACGTGTCCTTCCTGGTTCCCGAGATGCGGCGCCAGTTTGGCGGAGTTGCCGGCAATATCGCCTATAACCTCAAATTGCTGGGTGGAGACCCTTACCCGATGGCAACCGTCGGTGATGATTTCGGCCCGTACCAGAGACGCCTGGAGTCACTGGGCATATCCACCCGCTACATCCGTCACCTCGAAGGGGAGTTCACACCCCAGGCCTTCATTACCACCGATTTTGACGACAACCAGATCACCGCCTTTCACCCCGGCGCCATGATGGAAAGCCAGTTAAACAAAGTTGAAAATGCAGAGGGCATTAAGCTGGGAATCGTGGCACCGGATGGCCGCGAAGCGATGTTACAACACAGCCGGGATTTCGAACGCCTGGGTATTCCACATATTTTCGATCCGGGCCAGGCCATGACATTGTTTGACGGCGATGACCTGAAAACTTTTATCAGTCAGGCCAACTGGCTGGTAGCCAACGATTATGAGTTCCAGTTGATCCGCGAGCGCACCGGCATGAGCAAAAAGCAGGTTGCGGATCAACTCGAGGCATTGATCATCACCCGTGGCGGCGATGGCTCTACACTTATCACCAAAGCTGGCGAGGAACACATCGAAATCGTCAAGGCGACAACCATAGAAGACCCGACCGGATGTGGTGATGCCTACCGGGCGGGTCTGATATACGGTCTGTTAAACGATTTGGACATGATAACTTCATGCCGGATTGGCTCGGTTATGGGTGCCTTGAAAGTTGCGGTAAATGGACCACAAAACCATGCACCAACCATGGATGAGATTGTGGATCGCTTTCAAAAAGCGTTTGGATACTCTTTTATCAGCTAAATTTGGCAAAACTTACCCCTAATCGGGGGTTTACGGTTGACAATCGTCTCACGTAAATGGAAAATTGCCGCCCCCGATCGCAATGACCGGGGTAGTTTGAAGAATCTGAATTTGGTGATGTAGCTCAGCTGGTTAGAGCGCGGCATTCATAATGCTGAGGTCGGTGGTTCAAGTCCACCCATCACCACCAATCAAATCGGGTCCTTACCGGTCACATAGGTGACAGTTTATTCCGAGGACATGGGTTACAGTTTCGGAGCGAATGGGTTAATCCCCATTGGCTCCACTCTGTGCTCGTCCTGATCAAAGAATCCTAGATCATAATCCATAAAGCTGACAAGCCATATTCTGTCATCCACCTCTCTTATCCCAATATATTGACCGGCAAAGACTGTACTGAGGTTAATTTTTCGTCGACCTATACAAATTCTTCCGCATTGAGTGACTTTGATGGTGCGGTCATGAAAGGGGTATTCGGGAACCTCCGGGTGAAAGTATTCCCGGGCTGAAGGTGTATACATCTCTCCCGGGTACATTCCACCCAAGCCCTGGTGCGGCCGGTCGTTATTGTATACCTCGGTAAATTCATCAAAGCGACCCTGTTGCTGGAGGAAGTTGAAGCTGGCTGGCTTGGTTGCTTCCTTTTTCAGCGTCAGGTGCATACGTTCATGCCTGCCATTCTGCTCAGGGTGTCCGGGCTTGATGCGTTCAATACTGATCCCCAGTCGCAACCACCACACCGACAGTCGGCTGAGGCCATACAAGGCATGCGGTGATGCAAACGGTACACCATTGTCTGTGCGTATGGCTGCCGGCAGGCCGTACTCCCTGAAAACCTGCTCAAATACAGGGAATGCACCCACTTCCTTGACGGACTCAAGGCCTTCACATGCAAACAGGTAGCGGGATCTGTAATCAGTGATCGTCAGTGGATAACAGTATTTTCTGTTACCCAGCATGAACTCACCTTTGTAATCAGCACACCACAGGCCATTGGGTACCTGAGCATGCCTCAAGTCGGTCCCCTGCGCCTTATACCGTCTGCGTTTCCTTCGCTTGACCAAACCATGTCGATCGAGGATAGCGTGGATCGTACTAGCTGCAGGCGGCTTGATAACGGGAAACTCTTTGATCAGTTTGTCACGGATCTTGGGGGCACTCCAGCTTCGATGTTCCTTCTTGAGTCTCAGGATCGCCTTCTCAACCTGGAATGGGGTTTTATTGGGGTGTCGATAGGGGCTTCTGGCCCTGTCTTCCAGACCGCGAACACCGAAGTCTTTATAACGGTTAAAGATCTTGTAACCGGTTTTGCGGGAGATACCAAACTCTCGACACATCACTGCCATTTTCTCACCATCGAGAAGCCTGGCCACAAATCTGAGTCGTTCATCCATAGCGTTACACTCTTTCCAGGGCATTCGGAGTCCTCCTCCAAATACCTCAATTGTGTAACCTATGTGCCCGGAATAAAATGGAACCTATGTGTCGGGAAGCTCATCGCTTATATCGCTTTCAACTCCACAACAGATTGACCGGAGCGCAACAAAGCATACATAACATCTAATTCTGGGTTGGTTCTCACTATTGCTGGGCCAGCCCGAGCAGATCAATTCAGAACGATTCAAGCTAACCCGGGCAGTATTGGTGACTTATCTTTAATATGGTGATATGTAGATACTGTCAAGGCCAAGTACAAGCGACCCTACCGAGTCTCATGACATAGATAAAGTAATAAAAGACACTCCTTTCTCACTCAAAGGGGAACGGCCATAAACCTTTGTCAAGGAAACCGCCTTTCAGAAAAGCCACTAGCCCCCCTTCTGTTATACCTAACGCTCATCCAACCTCAAAAAAATTTGGAAAAATTTTGTGACAGCTTTCGGCATTGAGAAATACCAGGATTCGACATTCTGCAACCTCAAAGCGGTCATAGAATAAAAACAATTCTCATCGTCGCGTATATCGGGAAACGGTCATGTCCTTCAAAGAGCTAGGCTCCTAATTAATAGCACGTAAGACTTCTCGGTTTTCATCGCATAGTGATGAACGTGAAGTGTATTTCTGACTTCATCAAGCAGTTTTGACATAGGCGACCCTTTAAAGAGGAAACTAGCTTATAACACCCTGCTCAAGCGCAAAAAGCGGTGATTTACACCAAATTGTGTAGGCAAAGCACACGTTATAGCAGGCAAAAATGACTGATAACAAGTATTTTTCAAGATCAAACAATCAATATACCTTTGCAAAACAGAGAGTTTCTGGACAGAATGAAATTTCAGGGTGGGCATATCTGGACAAAAAGCCTGATATGCCTGAATTGCCACCTAAATGACGTTATGTGCTAGACAGGCAGAGGAATAATCCATGACATATGACTGGTTAGGAATATTGATAGGCTGCACTCTTATTTTTTTGATTTTCTATGTTATTTTTAAGATATGGCCAAAATCAGGAAAGATGGGTATCAATACAAAAACAGTTAATTGTCCTCGCTGTGGATTAAAAGCACCTATGGTTAGAATACCAGCTAATTTAAAGCAAGCTCTGTGGGGTGGTTGGACCTGCGCTCAATGCAAGTGCGAATTTGATAAGTACGGTAGTGAAATCAACACATAACAAATCGTTCAAGTGCGTTCCGGCGCTGCGCGCCTCCACCGGACCCAAAAAGGCTGCGCCTTTTTGGTCCGCTTAACTCAAACGTTATGTTTAGAGGCCCCATAATCTTAGTGCCAGCCATACTTCTAGCTGCATGTAGCGGCATCGAAGGGCTGTCGCATAGAGATTACCAGGCCATAAAACGAGAAGTTGCCGTTGAATCAATGTACTTGGTGGAAATTGATCGCTGCAAAAGTAACGACTCTTCAAAAGCCGATTTGAGAGAGGTGCTTATGCTTAACAACTGTTACAAAGTTAAGACTTCTTCAAGATGGAAACACGGGTCTTGGTCGTGGGATTTCTACATCCTGACGGTAGATGGTGGGAAAGTAGTGATTCACGATTATAATTCAGTGCTAATTGAGGCATGAACAAACATAACAAAGCGTTCAAGTTCGTTCCGGCGCTACGCGCCTCCACCGGACCCAAAAAGGCTGCGCCCTTTTGGGCCGCTTAACTAAGACGTTATGTTTTCGGGAAAGTAATGCGAAATTTTATTTTCTTTCTCATTCTTGCCTCGGGAGTTGTCATGTCTGCCGAATATCCTGATTCTTTTGACGCTGTATCTGAAAAATATGAAGCACAGGGATTTGAAGCCCTAGGCGAAAATGATCAGATTGTGTATTCAATTTGGTGGCTCGAAGCTGAAGTGAATAATGGAGGCTTCTATCAGTACTTCTGGAATTCCTCCGGGGATCACGCAGAAGTCGCTTTGAGGTCTCTTAAAAAAATCGGAGCTACAAAAACAGCGTCTTTACTTGAACAGGCTATAGAAGTGGCATTTGAAGCCCAACTTTCAGGTTCACACTTTAAAAGGCAGGAGGAGCTTGAAGTAAATGAAGATACCAAGATGAAAGAGTTGGAAGTTCTGGATTTAGAATTTTATGAATACACTGAAGACATCATTCAAAAAGTAAACGACTATGTTCACAAGTAAAAACATAACAAATCGTTCAAGTTCGTTGCGCCAGCAAGCTGGCTCCACCGGACGCAGCTCCGCTGCGCCGCTTAACTCAAACGTTATATGGATTCAAAATGAGCTCGTACGTAATCCGAACCAATTTAATCGTCAGTGCTCTAGCAGCTCTTATTACTGTCTTAATACAAATCACACTGTTCGAAACAGTAATTCTGTCGACCCCTCTGTCCGGTGAGCAAATTGTTGCGATGAATACGATGACAGTTGAAGAATGGTCTCGCCATGCCAGAAAAAATCCAACGGTATCCACTGGGTTAGATAATTTGAAGAACTACTTATACTCTTCAGAAGCAACTTTAGTCGTAATGAAGCGCCGAGTTTTACCTATTTTCTTCGCTGTTTTGATAAGTTTGTTTGCAGCGAATTACTGGCAAGGTAGGCGAGCAACCAAGCAAACCGAAAATGTGTAGCGTGAACCACATAACAAATCGTTCAAGTACGTTCCGGCGCTGCGCGCCTCCACCGGACCCAAAAAGGCTGCGCCTTTCTGGGCCGCTTAACTCAAACGTTAG
>JASJFX010000084.1:0-16085 GCA_033791845.1 Lysobacterales bacterium
ACCGGGCGAAGCTGTACATCCTGCAACTCACCGGGTTTTTTTGATTTCTTTTTGAATATTCGAAACATGAGATTGGGATTAACCCCTGACAGTAAAAGAGATATGCTAGTGTACTGCATTGTAATTAATGAGCCTCTGAAAGTACCATTAATTTCAATGCAGTACACTAACAGCTTGGCTGCTTAAAAACAGGTAAACAGAGGCTCCATACATATGAGCAAATCTGGAAAAAACAATGGTGTCAGGATAATTGGTGGTGATTGGCGTGGTCGGCGACTGCCGGTTGCTGACGTGCCAGGTTTGCGTCCCAGTGGTGACCGTTGCCGCGAGACCCTGTTCAACTGGTTACAGCCCTGGATACTCGATGCAGATTGTGTGGATCTGTTCGCAGGTACCGGTGCGCTTGGTTTCGAAGCAGCATCGCGTGGTGCTGCATCCGTGTTGATGATTGAGAAACACCCGCGAGCGCAAGAGGTCCTGGGCCAGAGTATCGAACAACTCCAGGCAGTTCAGGTGAACCTGCATCGCGGCGGTGCGATGTCGATGATTGAAGAGTTCAAGCCCGACAGCTTCGATATTGTATTTGTGGATCCACCATTTGACTCCAACCTGACCGCTCTGGTGCTGGAGAGACTGGATAAAACCGGATGTGTACGCCGTGGGGGATTTGTATACGTAGAATCACCCGCACAACATGCAATATCCCCCCCGGAGGATTGGAGAGTGTGGCGTGATCAGCAGCTTGGTGATGTTCGTATGCAGCTTTTTCGCAGACAAATGCAGGAAGACGAAAGAAATCTCTTGGATGACGGGTCTGATTAGTGAAGACAGGCATCTCCCCCCCCGCCTGTTTTTAGTCCCTGCATTAAGGTCGGCATTCACGCCGGCCTCTTTTTGTCCTCACTTTAGTTTAACCCTGCACCTTAACAAGGTTAGAATAGCTGTCCTTTAAGGTTTAGCAGGAAAGACAGTTGAATAGATCCCCCAGCATAGCGGTATACCCGGGCACCTTTGACCCGATAACCCATGGTCATACTGACCTGGTAACCCGTGCAGCGCGGGTGTTTGAGCACGTGATCGTGGCAATTGCGGAGAGTCCTCACAAAACACCGTTTTTCAGTCTTAAACGGCGCATAGAGTTGGCCGAAAGCCAGATTGGACACCTGAAAAATATTTCGATCGTTGGGTTCAGTAACCTGTTGGTTGATTTTGTTCAGGAAAACAATGCCGGTGTCATCGTTCGTGGACTGCGGGCCGTTTCAGATTTTGAATACGAATTCCAGTTGGCAAGTATGAATCGAAACCTCTGTGATACCGTTGAAACCATGTTCCTGACACCTGATGAGAAATACGGCTTCATTTCCTCCACGCTGGTTCGTGAAGTGGCACGCCTCAATGGCGATGTCACCCAGTTCGTCGGTCAGGAAATTGCTCAGGCGCTCAGCGAACAATTTAAATCTGTGGGTTCCTGACCTTGGCACTGACGATCACGGCAGAATGCATCAACTGTGATGTCTGTGAGCCCGAATGTCCTAATGAGGCCATTTACCAGGGTGTCGAAATTTACGAGATCAACCCCTTGCTTTGCACCGAATGCGTGGGTCATTTTGACACACCTCAATGCGTGGAAGTCTGTCCGGTAGAATGTATTCCGAAAGACCCAGGTCACGTGGAAACGGAGGAACAACTGTGGGACAAGTATCACAAGCTGATTCGCGGGGCAGAAGTTTGAAGGCCCATCTTTGCCTGATCGCAATTTTTGCGTTCTTTATACAGCCATTACAAGCTGATCAACCCGGTAAAGCGGCCATTGCCAGTGCACATTACCTGGCCACCGAGGCCGGGCACGAAGTACTTGCAAAGGGCGGTAATGCATTTGATGCGGCGGTTGCGGTCGGTGCTGTTCTGGCGGTGGTCGAGCAGACCAGCTCCGGGGTTGGTGGCGGGGGTTTCTGGGTTTTGCACCGCGCGTCAGACGGTTTTGAGGTGATGATTGATGGTCGCGAAATGGCACCGGGACGCGCTCACACAGACATGTATCTGGATGCCAATGGCGAGGTAGATCGGGATCTGGCGTTAAATGGCCCGCTGGCAGCTGCGATTCCCGGGGAAATCGCCGGCTGGGACCACCTGGCGAGCCATTACGGAAAGCTGCCCCTGGCGGTGAGTTTGCAACCCGCGATTCGAATCGCACGTGAGGGATACCCGGTCTACACCAAGTTTTATGGAATGTTAAAGCGCTCAGAGAAGAGTATGCGTCGCTGGCCGGCGGCAACTGCGGCATTCCTGCCGAATGGGAAACTTCCGGAAATGGGACAGGTCATCAAGTTGCCGGACCTGGCAAACATACTTGAGATAGTTGCCCAGGAAGGCCGTGACGGTTTTTACAAGGGGGAGGTTGCCCAACGCCTGGTTGATGGAGTAAATAGTGCCGGTGGTATATGGAGTATGGCCGATCTCGAAGCCTATACCATCAAGGAGCGTGCACCGATACGCACCATGTATCATGGCTATGAGTTGGTTACAGCACCTCCGCCGTCCTCCGGAGGGATTGCAATCGCAGAAATTCTGAACATTCTTGGACCTGTTGATCTTTCAAAACTGGATAAAGCACACCGCACCCATCTTATTGTCGAAGCCATGCGCCGTGCCTACCGTGACCGGGCACTTTACCTGGGCGATCCGGACTTCTACCCGGTACCGGTGGAAATGTTGACAGACCCCAATTATGCAGCCGGTTTGCGGGCCGGCATCATGTTCGACAAGGCCACTCCCAGCAGCATGATACCGGGCAGGGAAAAGCCACCTGAAGGTACGGACACTTCACACTTTTCCATCATGGATGCTGAAGGCAATATGGTATCAGCCACGCTGACGGTGAATACACCTTTTGGCTCGAAGTTCATGGTGCCGGGAACCGGTTTTGTGCTGAACAACGAAATGGATGATTTTTCTGCAAAACCCGGCGAGCCCAACGCCTATGGCCTGATAGGTTTTACAGCCAATGAAATTCAACCACACAAGCGGCCCCTATCCAGTATGTCGCCGACCCTGATGATCGGGGAAGACAGGGTGGCGGCAATTGGCACACCGGGCGGTAGCCGGATCATCACCATGGTATTGCTCGGCATACTGGATTTCATGGATGGTAATGAACCTGAATCATGGGTGGCTTTACCGCGTTACCATCACCAGTATCTGCCGGATAAGGTTTTTGCTGAGCCGGATGCGTTTAATGCGGAAGATGTTGCTGCACTTGAAGCCATGGGACATACGGTGCAGGTAGGGGAGAGGCGCTGGGGGAACATGCACGGGGTGATGTGGGATCAGAAAACCGGGGAGGTTACCGCCGGGTCGGATGCCCGAAGTGATGCGGGGAAGGCGATTGTTCGTTAAATCTAAATTGATCATTAGAAACCGGTAGGCTTTTAATAGTGTCCGTCTGATAACAGGAGACAATCGTGAAGAAATTATTTTTGGGGTTAATCGTCAGTATTGGTGCCTTGCCGATAGCGCAGGCGGGTATTACACCCGACGAAATCGATCAGGCTGCTGCTGCGGTTCAACCGCAGGTGGTGGAGTGGCGGCGTTGGTTTCATCAGAACCCCGAGTTAAGCAATCGCGAGTTTAATACCTCGGCCAAAATCGCAGAGATTCTACGCGGTATGGGTCTGGAGCCCCAAACAGGTATCGCACACACCGGTTTGATTGCAATTATCGAAGGTGGCCTGCCCGGACCGCTGGTCGCTATACGCACCGACATAGACGGGCTTCCTGTGGTCGAGCAGACCGGTCTGCCGTTTGCCTCGACTGCCCGCAGTGAATACAACGGTCAGGATGTGGGTGTGATGCACGCCTGTGGTCACGATGCTCATATGGCGATGGTACTGGGTGCCGCCAAAATCCTGAATGATAATAAAGCCGAACTTCCGGGTTCGGTGATGCTGATCTTTCAGCCAGCCGAGGAAGGGCCGCCTGCAGGTGAAGACGGTGGTGCTTCCATGATGCTTGATGAAGGTATATTCGCGGAACGGATGCCGGCGGCTGTTTTTGGAATTCATGTTGGTATCAGCATTCCGGGGGGACAATTTGCAGTTAAACCCGGTCCGATGATGGCGGCGGCAGATATTTTCAAGATTACTGTCAAGGGTAAACAAACTCACGGTGCGCGGCCCTGGGATGGTGTTGATCCGATCGTCGTGTCATCCCAGATCGTGCTTGGGTTGCAAACCATTGCCAGTCGACAGGTTGATGTAACACAGGCCCCTTCTATCATCAGTGTAGGTCGCATCTCCGGCGGTATCCGCAACAATGTTATCCCTGACAAAGTGGAGATGGAGGGTACCATACGCAGTTTCGATCCTGAGATGAGGGAGTATATTCATACCGCAATAGAAAGAACCGCAACGCTGATTGCAGAAAGCGGGGGTGCGGAAGTTGAAGTCGATATTAGGAAAGGCCCACCGGCTTTACTTAACAACACCGAACTGACTTTGCAAATGATGCCCGCGCTCGAGCGCGCCTCCGGCCGCCCACCGCTTTCCCTTCAGCCTCAGACCGTGGCTGAGGATTTTTCCGAGTATGGAAGGGTCACACCGGCCGTATTCGTGTTTCTCGGCAACTGGCCAGAAGACCTGGATCCCTCCACCCAGCCAACCAATCATTCACCCTTTTTCAATATGCATGAACCTTATATGGAAAAAGGTGTTAAAGCCTTCGGCCACATGGTTGTAGATTTTTTAAATGCGCAGGAAGCGGCTGAAAAGTAACTATTATGAGCGGACCGCTGGATGGCACATTGGTGCTGGATCTTTCTCGGGTACTGGCGGGTCCATGGGCCGGCCAGGCGCTCGCTGACCTCGGTGCGCGTGTTATCAAGGTTGAACGCCCCGGTAAGGGTGATGATACCCGCAGCTGGGGTCCACCCTACCTGGGTTCTGGTGATGACAGGGAAAGCGCGTATTTTCTGTCTGCAAACCGGGGTAAGGAATCAATAGCAATCGATTTCAAAGACCCGCGCGGGCAATCCGTGTTGCTTCAGTTGGCCCGCAAGGCAGATATATTGATCGAAAATTATAAGGTAGGCGGGCTTAAAGCCTATGGACTGGATTATGACTCGGTCCGGCAAATCAACCCGGCCATTGTGTATTGTTCAATCAGCGGGTTTGGGCAGACCGGACCCTATGCCAAAAAACCCGGATACGATTTCATCATCCAGGCCATGAGTGGCCTGATGAGCATTACTGGTACTGAGAAACCCACCAAGGTTGGTGTGGCAGTTTCCGACCTCATCACCGGTCTGTATGCAACAGTGGGGGTGCTGGGTGCCTACACACGGGCACGTGAGACCGGGCAGGGCGAGTTTATTGATATTTCGCTGCTGGATGCACAACTTGCCACGCTCGCAAACCAGGCATCGAATTTTCTGGTCTCGGGAAAAAGCCCCGGACTATCAGGAAATGCTCATCCGAATATTGTTCCATACCAGGTGTTTGAAACTGCCGATGACCCCATCGTGGTTGCGGTGGGTAACGATGCCCAGTTTGTTTCGCTGTGTAGTGCCATAGGCTGTGAGCACCTCGGTTCTGACCCACGGTTCGTCAATAATTCAGTTCGAGTAGCCAACCGGCTGGCTCTTGTCGCCATGCTTGCTGCCGAGTTAGCCAAACAGCCGGCAGCTTCATGGCTATGCGCACTTGAAGATCGCGGGATTCCAGCAGGGCCGGTCAATTCCATCGGCGAAGCGTTCACCGACCCCCACGTGATCGAAAGACAAAGCGTCATGCAACTGGAACGCGATGACCTCGGTGACGTGCCCGCTGTCCGTTCACCTATCAGGTTTCAGAATTGCGTGGTGGACGAGGGCAGGGCCGCACCGGCATTGGGTGATTCAACCGAGGTTGTTTTGCGCGAAATTGGCTTGAGTGAAGCAGACATTAAAACTTTGCTCGACGATGGCGTTGCCGCCAATTCGGGCAGATAGTAAATCAGTCCTTGTGATTATTTACTTTCAGTCCACAGCAATCCGGCTATCACAAGGGGAACGATAACACCCACCACACTTACCCATTGTGGAACACACCACTCGCCAACGGTGACTTCGACACCACCAAGCAGTCTTACAAGATGGGCAATGGCAACAAGGGTTAAGAGCAGGATTGCGAGTTTTGAACCGGCCTTCATTCTATTGGACTTTTAAGCTTCTGTATCTTAAGCATAGTCCGGTTTTACCAACAAAAAAGCCCGGATGATACCGGGCTTGTTCATTTGTGCGGACTTAGATTCAAGGCTTGATATAAGCCCTTGGCATTGCCGGGTTTTCGGGAAGATAACGATCCCGTAGTTTCGTCTGGCGTGATTCCATCGGGATCAGCTGGCCGTTGATCACCACCACCTCTGCGGCACTGGTGACATCCAGAGGGTCTCCACTCCACAACACCACATTAGCCGCCTTGTCCTTCTGTATGCTGCCCTGTTGATCAGCAACACCAAAAACCCGGGCCGGGTTGCTTGTGAGCGCAGCTATACCGGCTTCGTGCGGTAGACCCGAGGAAACGGCATTACCCGCCATTTGTCGTTGTTTGCGGGCGTTATGCGAACCGGCCCCATCAATAATCACCACGACACCCGCTGCATGTAATATGGCAGCGTTGTCCAGACGGGCACCCAGCATGTCAAAATTACCGGGCAGGTTTATCAAGGGATCAAGCAGTACCGGTACCTTGGCTGCAGCCAGTTCTCCGGCAACCATCCAGGCTTCAGCACCGCCGGAGATAACTGCATCCAGGCCGTATTGTTTTGCAAACCGGAGTGTTTCGAGGATATCGCTGGCCCGGTCAACATTAAAAACTACCTTGCCACCGTTTGCGTAAGTGGATAATGTTCCGCGGCCGGCGCGTGTCAGTAATGCCGTTTCTGTGGATACGGGTGGGATATCGGCTTCCTGCATGGCCTGGTTCAGCAACATCCATTGCGCGGCACGCGAACCGCCACTCAAACCGCTGGCATCCCTTCCCACGTTGATGAATAAGACCGGACTGCCAATAAAGCTCTGATAGCCACCGTCCAGCATGACCATCTGGCCCTGCCCGCCAAAAATGGAACCCTGCGGGTTGGCACCCAGCAATGTGAAGCTAAACCCTTCAATTCGAGTTACCGGCACCAGGCTGGAATTGGGGTTGTAGGCTGGTACAACATTAAATTCGGGACGCATTTCCTTTAAGGCCAGACCCGCGTCTGTGGACTCCTCCACCGCAGAAACTTCCGTAATTCCGATGTTGGTTATTCCTGCGAAAAAACCGGGTGTCAGCAGTTTGCCTTCGGCATTGAACACAAAAACGTCATCCTGCGGTACCGGCAAGTCCTTTCCGATTCGTTGGATTTTGCCTCCGGATATGAATACATCGGTGTTTTCCAGGGCGCCGTCTCCGGTCATTGTCATGACGCTGGCATCGCGAATCATGATGGTGTCAGCCTGCACCGCCAGGGAAAAAGCAGCGAGGAAGCCAATCAAAAGCGTTCTAATATTGTTCATTTTGACACTCCCTGCAACTGGCCCAATTCGAAGTCGGAGACCGGTTGAAGTTCCGGGTTTTCACGGTCATATACAAGAGCCCCATCGATATATACGTGGTCGGCTTTGGCATACACACTGAACGGGTTTGAGTTCCAGATAACTACATCGGCCATTTTCCCGGCTTCAAGTGATCCCGTCCGGTTTTCGATTCCCAGCGACCTGGCGGCATTGGAAGTGATCCAGCCGATCGCGCGTTCCGGAGGAATATCCATACCCGCCCGGTTGCCTGCGCTCATCGCCTTGGCGGCCTCCTGGTTCAGACGCTGAATGCCTTCTGCATCATCCGAGTGTACGATGGCACAACTACCCTGTGGCCTGTCGACCATTGCGATGTTTTCCTGGATACCGTCGTAGGCTTCCATTTTGAAACCCCACCAATCTGCCCAGAGGGCTCCGCAAACATTATTTTCAGCCAGTTTGTCGGCGATCTTGTAGGCTTCCACACCATGGTGAAAAGTACCGACCTTGTAACCGAACTCATCAGCCAAATCCAGGATGGTTAGCATTTCATCAGCACGGTAGCAGTGCATGTGAATAATGATTTCACCATTGAGTACACCAGCCAGTGTTTCCAGTCTCAGGTCGCGTTTGGGTGCTTTGGCCTCGTCTTTTTTGTCAGCAGATTTCTCATCATAGGCCGCCCGGTCATCGATGTATTGTTGTGCGTCAATCCACTGTGCCCGGTAGGCCGCCATATTACCCATTCGGGTTGACGGTAGTTGATTACGGCCACCATAAAACTTCTTCGGGTTTTCACCACAGGCCATTTTCAGACCATGCGGTGCGCCGGGGAACTTCATGCCCTGGTAGCTATTGCTATAGACATTTTTCAGGGTTACACCACGACCACCTATCAGGTTGCCGGAACCTGGTAGTGTCTGAAGGGTAGTGATACCTCCGGCGAGTGCGCGCGAGAAACCAGGGTCCTGTGGCCAGACACTGTGCTCAGCCCAGACATTCGGTGTTGCCGGATTGGTCATTTCGTTGCCGTCCGAGTGGGCCTTGACGCCAGGACTGGCATACACGCCCAGGTGCGAGTGGACATCTATCAGGCCAGGTGTCACCCAGCGGCCGCTGGCATCGATAGTATTCACGCCGGCGGGGCTCTGGCCCTTGCCAACGAATACGATTTTTCCATCTGCTATCAACAGGCTGGCATCTTCCAGACGCTCGCCGGTACCGGTCAGAATGGTGGCATTGGTGATCAGTGTTGGTTCTGATGGTAGCGGGGCATAGGTGGATGGGTAGGCTTCAGCCCACAAATTTCCGATGGGCAATGCCATCAGCATCGGAAGCAGGGCGGGCAGGATTTTATAGCGCATGGAGTTTCCTTCAAAATGTCGTGAGGGACAGCATATTAGCAAACAGCGGGGGATTTACCTACGTTAAAGGGTTGAAACTACACTAGATTGGTGCAATTGAGGGGCGCTTGCCGGTATCATCCACACGCAATGAACAAAAGCACAGAAAATCCATCCCCCGTTTTGCCGGATGACCTTGAAACCTGGATAGGGTCCAGCCTCGCATCCGGATCGAATATCCTGGCAACATCAAACCAGGGCATCGTGCTTCTATTTGAAGGTGATGGATTGAAACTGGTGATCAAGTCTGCCATGGGCCGTGGGCCGGTTCGAAAGGCGCGGCAGGCAACGCTTGAGAGGGAGTACGCTGCATATCAGTGCTTAAAGGGGGTTGAAGGTGTTCCGGCTTGTTACGGTCTGCTCGCGAGGCGTTACCTGCTGATGGAGTTTATCGAGGGTACCGCTTACCGCCATGCAAGCTGGCAGGATCGGGATCAATGGTTTGCAGAACTCCTGCTTGTGATACAGGCTTTTCATTCACGAGGTGTTAGCCATGGTGATTTGAAATCCAAAACCAATATGATCGTGGGTAGCGATCAAAAGCCCTACATCATCGATTTTGGAACCACGTTTATACACAAAGACGGGTTTCACCCGCTCAACAATCAATTGTTTGAATATGGCAAACGTCTGGATATCAACGCCTGGGTCAAGCACAAGTACCACGGGCGGTACAAAAATGCCTCGGAAGAAGACCGGCAATTGTTGAATTATTCAAAGCTCGAATACGTGGTCAGAAAGCTACGCGGCCGGCCAATGCACTAGCAGGGAGCGTGACTTGTTACACACTATTTATACCGGCCAAAGGAGAACGCGTGGGTAACAAGTTACCCACCCTACGGTGATGAAACATTCGTAGGGGGTGTTACTTGTAACGCACTATTTATACCGGGGAAAGGAGAACGCGTGGGTAACGAGTTACCCACCCTACGAGTCGCTATGAAACTCCTCTGCGAGGATTTCAAGACCCTCGGCAATACTGACTTCAGCCGAATAGGCAAGATCCCGTTTTGCTGCCGAAATGTCATACCAGTGCGCGGTGGAAAGATGCTCTGCCGACCAGCGGGTCAGGGGCGGTTCTGATTTTATTCCGAATAATTTCCAGCCGGTTTCCAGCAGTGTTCCAGCGGCTTTGGCAAGCACGGGTGAAATGGCCTGAATTTCCACCTCCACACCGGCCGCTTTTAACAGGTCCCCGATAATCTGGCTTTGGCTCAGAGGTTCGTCATTGGAAATAAAATAGGTTTTACCCCCAATGGTTCCGGGATGGGTTGCCAGCTTATCCAGTGCCAGCAGATGGGCTTTGGCTGCGTTGTCGATATATATGGTATCAATCAACTTGCCTGGGCCGGGCAGTTTCAGTTTTCCGTGTTTAGCCCGCTCCAGCAGTTTGGGCAACAGGTGATTGTCGCCCGGCCCCCAGATCAGGTGCGGACGTAAAGAAACGGTAGCCAATTCCGGACAGTTGGCTGCCATGACCTGTTGTTCAGACAGGGCCTTGGTTTCCGGGTAAGGTGAATTATAAGTATCGGGGTAGGGCAGAGACTCATTTCCGCCCTCAATATCACCATCGGAATGCGTAACACTCGGGGAACTGGTGAAAACCAGTTTTTTGATCCCGTTACTGCGACAGGCGCTCAATACGTTTTCAGTGCCGGTGACATTTGGGGCAAAGTAATCATCATAATTCACCGATAATCCGGCTTTAGCGGCGGTATGGATAATCGCATCGACACCTTTTGAGGCTGCATTCAATAACTCTGCATCAGTGATATCCCCCCGAATCACCTGGGCACCCTGTTTTTCAAGCGCATCCGCCGCACTTCTCTGGTAAACGACAACCTCATCGCCACGAGCCAGCAATTGCCGGCAAATTGCACTGCCAAGAAATCCGCCACCACCTGTTACCAGGACTTTCATGCAAGCTTCCTTGCCGCCCATACGGAGAGTTTCTCCCTTCCGATCTTGGCGTTATGACGTATATCGACAGGGAAGGATTTGTGAAAAAGAATCTGCTGAATGGATCTTGAAATCGCATGACTTTGACCAAGTTGAAGCAGGTCGGTATGAATGCGGTGCCGGCGTACAGCATCCGGCTTGTTCAATGGCTCTACACAAAGAACCGGGGTTTGCCGGCCGCTGCTGCCGATACCTACCAGGGCAGTACGCGCCACTTCGGGGTGTACATTGAAAATGGCTTCGACCTGGTCGGCGAAAAGACACTCATGCTCATTGACCACCCTCTGTGATTTGCGTCCGCAGTACCATAAGCGGCCATCGGTATCAAAATAACCCACATCGCCCATACGGTGCCACGTTTTACCTTCGTCATCAGTGATTTTAGCCAGTTGGGTCTGCCCTGGTTTTTGCCAGTAAGTGTCAGTCGTTGTCGGGCCGTTCACGACTATCTCGCCGCTAATACCGACCGGCAATTCAACGCAATTTTCGAAACTTTCCACAACGTCGTCAGTAACAGCGATGATCTTTATATTGTTAGGTGCAACCCCTCGACCCACGCAGGTACCTTCGCCGGTCGCCGTGAGCTGTTCGACTGAAGTATTGAGTTCGGTGCCGGAAACACTGGTGACCGGCAGGCACTCGGTGGCACCATAGGGTGTGAACACCTCGGCATCGGCGGGCAAGGTTTTTTGCAGACGCCGGATGGTGGCGACCGGCATGGCTGCGCCGGCTGAAATAACCCGGCGTACCGTGGCCAGGCGGATGTTTTCTGATTCCGTATGGCGACCCAGTACGTTCAGCAATGCCGGCGAACCAAAAATGTTAGTTACACCAAAGCGTTCTATTGTCTGCACCAGCAAGCGCGGGTCAGCTTTTGCCGGGCGGGTCGGGTCCATTAACGGCACGACCGTGGTCATACCCATGGCGGGGTCAAATAATGCAAATGGGGGGAACGTGGGTAAGTCCACTTCACCCGCTTGGATGTCAAATGCCGATTGCAGCATTTCAACCTGCGCGGTGAAATGCCGGTGACGATAGACCACACCTTTGGGTAAACCAGTACTACCCGAGGTAAATAACAAGGCTGCCATCTCGTCGGCGTGGGTATCCGCCAGTACGCTGCCGGAAGTCTTTTGTCCCAGTTTCCGCAGCTGTTTGGTATTCAGTCCACCCCAGCCCAGCTTCGGGCCCGAGGTGACCAGTTTCACACCGGGCACCCAACCCAGCAGGCCACGGGCAATTTGGGCTTTCGTCACTCCAATGAAAGCTTCAGGCCGGGCCTCGGTCAGACAGGACTTTAGTGGCTTGATGCCGATGCCGGGGTCAACCAGTACCGGTATGGCACCCGCCTTGAAAAGAGCAAAAAACATCGCGAAAAAGTCGAGTCCGGGGGTTAGCATCAGTGCGCTGCGGATGCCACGGCCGATACCATATTCAATCAGTCCCCGTGCATACTCATCCGACAGTTCATTCAGCGCTGAATACGTCACTGACTCGTAAGTTATACGGCCACCGCGCTTGCCTGCAGGATAGTGAATTGCGATATTCTGACCTTGCCGTTCAGCCTGGCGGGTCAATGCTGAGGCAATGTTGCAGGTTTCAGTTCCGTTCGGTTCCATGCTCATTTTGGTCCATGAAGTCACTGATGGCCTGAGTGAGAGCCTGGCCGCCATCCTCAAATATGTAATGACCACAATCAGGATATTCGAGCACTTTTGCCTGCGGGAATAGTCGTTTCCACTGTTTGAGAAAGTGCCGATCAAATACAAAGTCTTTTTCACCCCAGGCCAGCAGACAGGGTTTGTCGGCGAATTCGGACAGACGTGACTCGGTCACCTGTATGATGCTGTAACCAGGATCTGAGGGCTTGAGCGGAATGTCCTGAACGAAGCGTAAGGTCGCAATGCGATTGTCCCAGGAATCATAAGGCCCGGTATAGGCGTTGCGGACTTCTTTACTGACGGGCTTCTTGAATGCGACACGTGCTGCAATACCTGAAAATGCGTTCAAGCCCTGCACCAGCAAAGCCCCGAGTTTTGTATTGCGAACCAGCCACAGCGCGGCAGGTAGTTTCTTTTCAGCCGGCAATGGAAACGCCGCCGTGTTGCCGATGACCATGTTGCCAATTTCCTCTGGCCGATCAACTGCCCAGCCAAAACCGATCATACCGCCCCAGTCATGAACAACCAGGTGGACTGTTGTTTGGGGCTGGATATGGCTCATCAAGGCATCAAGATCGGAAATTCTTCGTTCCAGGGTATACGGGTACTCATGGGCAGCGGGTTTGTCCGACAGACCGCAGCCAATATGGTCAGGTACGATACAGCGGTAGCGGTCACGCAGTGCAATGACCAGGTTGCGATAGTAAAACGACCAGGTTGGATTACCATGAACCATTAAAACGATGGGGGCATCACGCGGACCTTCATCGAGAAAGTGCATGCGATTGCCGGCAATCTTGAGCCACTGTGACTCGAAAGGGTAAAGATTTTCAGGAGGCCGGTACACGTGGTATTACCCGCTCAGGTGACCTGAGACTGTATGGCCATGCTGTGTTTGTATCACCAGACAATTTCTGCCATCGAGCAGTTCAGGCCGGAACCGATGCCCAGAAGTGCGATCCGGTCTCCACGTTTTACCTTGCCCATTGCCACGGCTTTTGCCAGCGCAATAGGTACAGCTGCCGGGCCGATATTGCCGAGTTCCGGGTAGATGCGGTGAATTTTCTCCGGGTCCAGACCTAAAACTTTCATCAGGGAATCCGTATGCGCCTTACTGACCTGGTGAATAATAAACTGATCCAGTTCATCGACCACCCAGCCAAGTTTTTCCCGGGCGGCAGCAAAGGTTTTGGTTGCCAGTTTAAGGCCTTCGGTCAATAAAACCCGCGTATCGGTCACCATGCGATCCATTTGACCGTAACAAAGTTTGTTGAACTGTGTGGCTGCACGGGTCACACCACCGAGGTATGAATGTCCCTCCGGGGCCAGTTCACGATGGCACATGACCACTGCGGCGGCGCCTGAGCCAAGTGTCAGGGACGCAAATTCCGCGCGGAACTGCTCTTCCTCAACACCCGGTTGCAACAGGCGTTTAATGGTAGCCTCGGTTATGGGTCTGCTGGATTCGGCGTCAACAATTAAGGCGTATTCAACCTCACGACGTTCGATCATACGGGCGGCCACGTCCATGCCATTCAAAAATGCCAGGCATGCATTACCAATATCAAAATTGAGACACCGTTCATGCAGGCCCAGGTTGCCATGTACCAGGCAGGCAGTTGAAGGTTCCAGGTAGTCCCGGCAAACCGACGTATTGATCAATACACCGATCTCATCCCGGTCAATCCCAGCCTCAGCGATGGCTTCTTCTGCCGCCATGGTGGCAGCGTCAGATGGTTGAGTACCCTTCTTCCAAAAGCGGCGGGTAATGATTCCGGATATCTCTTCTATCAGGCCTCGACGCATTCCGAGGCGGTCTGTTGCCTCCTGCAGCTGCTCTCCGATTTCCGCAGAGGTCATTTCTATTGGTGCGTCTACTGCAGCAAGAGATTGAATTACAACGTTTTTAAATTGCATGGGTATCCGGGTTTGAAAACATGGGGGCCGTGGATTCAGGCATGAATTTCTGAGAAAAGCCATTGTAGCTTAAGCGTGCGGTTGAGGCTACACAGTACCTGTTGAGATAACTATGGTTTAGACTGAAACTGTTGTGGAGTCAGGGAGTGACCCGTGTAGCCGTCTGAACGGCTCCAGTGGTCAGAATTGAGTGGTTAAAATTAAAACTGGAATCATCGGGCCGGACTCATTCAGCCCAAGACAACTTCCGCTGCGGTCCCTGGAAAAACCGCGGGGTGACGATGTGCATCTTTGGCATCTGGACTTCAGGCAACTGTCAAACCCGCTTAGTTCCAGTACCCCCGCCGATTCAGGCGAACAGTCAGTTTTTCAACAACGGGCCACCAGGCGGTTTTATCTACGCTTGCTTTTAGGGGCCTATCTTGGCTTGCCGGGTAAAGATGTGCGCATTACACGCAGGGTAAAAGGCAGACCGGAACTTGATTCCAGCCAGACAAACGGCGAATTGAATTTTAACGTGGCGTGGAGCAATGGTTGCTACCTGATCGGTGTCAACAGTGGTGAAACCATTGGTGTTGATATGGAAATGGCCGCACGCCGGGCGGGTAATCCGATGGCATTGGCCAGACGTTATTTCAGCCAACAGGAAATTGCAGCACTATCCAGGGTCCACAAAAAGGAATTACATCGGGCATTTATGCATACCTGGGCCTGTAAGGAAGCGATAGTAAAGGCCAGTGGTTTGGGTATCGCAAACCAGTTATGCCGTTTTACCGTTAATGTTAACCCCGAAGAACCACCAGCGGTTCTGGATATGCCGGATGATGACTTCACTGCCTGGAAACTTGTGATCGCAGAGCCGTCTCCCGGTGCTCTTGCAGCGATCGCTGTTCGTCAGCAAGCGGTGCGGCTTGCGGGTTTCAGTCTTTCAAAATAATGCTGCGTGGCGGTTCGCTACAGTGACCGCGGAAATACCGACGGTTGTTTGCCGTAAGTTGAAAACCCGCATATAAACACGACAACTCAAGGCCCAGTGAGATAGAATTGCTCAATTCTGTCTGACGATATCGAATCAATCTCTTCTGCACCAAAATGAAAAACTTGTTCTATTTACTCCTGTTGCTGATGGTTGGTTGTTCCACCCAGATCCAGCCGGAGCTGAAAAGGGCCGTAACTGTGAAAATGGCGGCGCAGCGCTCGGTTGAAGTGGATTGCGTCGCGTCCAGGGACCCCTTCTGTGCTGCCCAATCACCACTGGTATACCTGGGAAATATCGACACACTTAGAAATCAGAACCACGCGGCCCTGCTGGATATCGGTGAAAACGCTCTAAAGGCACGCTTACATCTGATCAGGGCGGCCACTCAAAGCATACAGTTTCAGAATTTTCTGTTCCGCAGGGATGTGACCGGTGATCTTCTCATGCACGAACTGGTTCAGGCTGCGAAGCGTGGTGTACAGGTGCGGATACTGTTTGATCAGATGTTTACCGTTTCGGAACTGGAGTATCTCGCCGGCCTGGTGCTGGAACACAGCAACTTTGAAGTGCGTTTGTACAACCCTCTGTTCAACATGGCAAAAACCAACAAGTATACGATGTTTGGTGGCGTG
>JASJFX010000085.1:0-3793 GCA_033791845.1 Lysobacterales bacterium
GTGTCACGTTCAGTGTGGCTGGATCGACTCAGTGTCAGCGACAGTCCCCAGGGCTTGCAGGGTGACGATCTGCCGGCCTATCGGGATGAACTTATGAGGATCCCCGGGGAGGATGGTGAAATCCCGATCTGGATGCAACAAGTCCCGCGAGTCGATGGAGTCATGATATGGAAGTTGTCCAACCGCTCGGTCGCACGAATCCCTGAACTATATGATTTGTACAGTTACCCGGCACCGATAGAAAAAGTCCGGGGCTGGTTTCCAGATGACGTTTCCTTCCTGGGGCTGGAGGCCTTTAAATGGTTCATTATCATTGTTGTTGCACTGGTTTGCTGGCCGGTTTTTTACCTTATCGGGCTTTTATTGACCCGGTTATTCAGTTCACCTGAAAAAGAAGTATATCCACTCGTCAGGAATATTTTCACCGGGCCGGCGGTGCTTATTGGCATCCTGTTCACTACAGGTATTACCTCAGAACGATTAGGCCTCGGCGCATATGCGCAACAGGTTATGCAAGCGAGAACGCTGGCTACTCTTGCCCTCATCTGGGTGCTATGGTCTGTCATCAACCTGGTCAAGTCTTACCAACAGGAAAAACTGTACAAGCTGGGCCGGCCGGGGGCTGCAAAACTGCTGCAACCGCTGACAACACTCGTCAAGATTTTGATTTTTATTTTCGGCCTGCTTTTCTGGCTGAACAACATCGGCGTTAATATTACAACCGTACTGGCCGGTCTCGGTGTCGGCGGCCTGGCCGTCGCCCTGGCCCTGCAAAAACCTATCGAAGACATGATGGGTGCCTTGACCATTTTTTCCCAGGCAT
This sequence comes from Lysobacterales bacterium, assembly GCA_033791845.1. Taxonomy (GTDB): domain Bacteria; phylum Pseudomonadota; class Gammaproteobacteria; order Xanthomonadales; family SZUA-36; genus SZUA-36. Next base: position 824 of record JASJFX010000085.1, read on the forward strand.
CACTGCGGGTGGGGGATTTCTGTCGTTATGGCACGGAAATGGGCACCGTTGAAGATATCGGATTAAGAACCACCCGGCTACGCACGCTGACGAACACCGTGGTGTCAGTACCCAACGCGCGTATCGCATCGGAAGAGGTCGAAAACCTCTCCTACCGGACAAAAATGCGTTACTGGCCAACGCTGCGTTTACGCCACGACACGACAGAGGAACAGATGCGGGCCATCATGGACAGGATTACAGAATCACTCGAGCAAAACGAACAGGTTTATGAAGATCCTTTACGTGTGCGATTCACTGACTTTGATAATGACGCTATTTTGATCAAGGTCCACTCTTTCATAAAAACGACTGATTACACCGTTTTTCTAGGCATTGCAGAGGACATCAATTTCCAGATCAAGGAAATCGTTAAGTCTGCGGATGCTTCCTTTGCACTTCCCGGCAGAACCATCTATATGGGAGACAAAGCATAACTGGATTGGTTAGGACACCCCAGCCTCTCAAGGCATAAAGTGATGGGTTTTCTGGCTTTTGGTCCAACTCAGGGATGGTTTAACTGAACCCTCCGGAATCGATCGCCATTTTAGCAGCTATATACTAATGTCATGTCAAGCCTATTGTGTGGGGTTCAGAGCTACCCAGATGGTCCAAGACAAGACGCAGTCCACAGGAAATGGCCCGTCCTTTTCAAGGGCTGTAACGCCGTATTGGAGCATCTGGGTAGCTCCCTTCGGGCGAGCCGTGAAGCGGTCGTTCGCGGTGTTACACCTCTGGGCAAGGACCAGGCCATTGCCGGCGAGATGTGCCTTGCGCCCAACCGCTTCACGACTCGCTGAACCCTACACAATAGGCTTGACATGACGCTAGTGTAGTGTCCACCTATGGCTTCTACTCTTCCTTCTTTTTTGTAGCCGCGTGCGCTTCGTCCAGTCCCTTGCGTAGCACCTCTGCCCATGGTTTCATCATACGCCGTGCTGCTGCACGGTTTGATACTGATGTTGCCCACTGCATATATCCTGAATTGCGGTCGTACGTAGGATCAATTGCTTTTGCCAGCAGGTCATCCGTTTCCGAATCATATAATTCCAAATACAAGGTCATGGAGCCTGCAGTAGTCGTATAGGTCTGGCTCATGCCTGAAGACCCAACATCCGGTGCGTTAATGTTGAGATCTATGATCGCCGGTCTGACGATCAGGACATCTTCTGCCCGTTCAGTCGCCATCTCGTAACCACCTTTTTGTAATTCTTCGGTAAATACTTCCGCGAACAGTTTTTTGACCTCATTTTTTATACGTTCCATGTCACGGGAACTGACTCTCGTCAGCCCGCGACTTTGATCACGTTGCCAGTTTTTCTTGAAAGCTACGGCTGCTTCGACCAGGAATACCCGTTTGTATTGTTCCAGTGTTGCACCGGGTTCTGCATAAACCACTGCGATATCTTTTGTATCGGGAATCCTTTTGAGACCTTCCACCGTGTATTCAGGAAGCTCATTCTTGCTTTTCGCAATGCTGCTTACAGGTACAGCACATATCATGATCAAAGACAAAATAATCAGTAAAGGTTTCATATCGTCGACTCTCTTTTGGTTTAAATGAAACTGGAAAAACTCAGCTAACCATCGGGTTTTTTATTCGCTGCAATAGTCACCACTGACTAATTTGAAAATGTGTATGACGCGGAAATTCGGAAAATGTCGCTAGCCGCAGAACCCGGCCAATCTTTATACACCACATTTGTTCGGTACTCGCCATACGCATTCCAGGTTCCTCCCCTTTTGTCCTTTATCGTTTTGCCGAGACGAAGCCCCAAGGGTACCAACCACTCTTTTGCCTGCCAATTATATGCAATGGGTGATTCTCCATTACTGATATACCAACCGTCCTTAAGCTGATAAACCGCAAGAGGTTGAAAAGCAAATGCAGAAGCATATACCGAGTCACTATTCGGTTTGGTTTTACCCCAAACCTGACGAATCAGTGCGCCCCACATCAGCCGACCATCAAAACTGTTTTCCAGGAACACAGCAGAAAAACCAAAACGCCAGACATCTGTACCAAATTGTTTCTCATCGGCCGGCAGGTTGATGGCAGGTCCAATACCGATCTTACCCGTTGCCCAGGTCTTGGGAATAAACAGTGTTATAAACTCTGCATTGCCTGATCCACTAGTACCTCCAACCTGTTCCACATTAGAAAAACTGAAGCGATTGATGATCGGCCATGGCGATCCCCACTTGCCCTTTGCCATGGGAATCACAAATCGTGTATTAAAGGAATTATCACTACCTGGTGCACGTGTTACTCCCGGGGCTATTTCATCGTCATACCAATCATAAAACTCCCAGCCCGCAGATATCGAAACTGCCGGCGCGGTTGGGTCATTGGTATTGACTTCTTCCGTTGCTTCAGCAGTTTCTTCAGCATAGTCTGATGATGTATCGGACTCTGTATCAGCCTGCTCTGCTACCGCATTCAGAGCATAAGACATTAACAGGATCGAACAAACCGGCATCCATAACCAGGAAAGCAGGTGGGGCCCTTTGGGTCGCCATAGTGAATTTGAAACAATTTTCATATTAACCCCACATATTCAAGTGAAGACAGGGAATCCATTGTATTACAGTTATCCATTCAATCTATCATGTAAATGCTTTTTCAGACCCTTCTACAAACATTTCTGCACGGCCTGGTTCCGACAAGTCAGAGCGCCAACCAGGGCTTGATCTGAAGACAATGCTTTAACATGTTGGCGACAGGTTGTTGAAACCGGAACGGCAGGGTCGCTCTTGCGTTCGAGTCATGCAATTGGTCTGAATTGGCGGTGAGACCGGGTTTTCAGGTGAACGGCTGGTGGAATTCGGAGAGATTCCATATCGGAATGGCAAAAAAGCCAGTTTGCAGAGGCATGTTAGTAGACGGGCATTTCATGGAAAAGGATGTTTATTCTACTTATACTCTGAGAA
>JASJFX010000086.1:0-7192 GCA_033791845.1 Lysobacterales bacterium
GCTTTATCGGTCCGCTGTTGCGCGGCGCCGCCACGGGACTTAAATCACGCCAGACAAAATAACGGCGGTAACGGCGGGGTCAGTGCCAAGTGCCAGAGGGGAGGCGGGGGGCACCCCACCACACGGGCACTTGACTCTGACCCCGACTTTACCGACTTTATTTTGACTTCCTTGATTTCAGACCCTTGGCAGCGCCGCTCAACAGCGGACCGATCATGCCTGGTAACAGTGCATCAACCGGATTACGGACAAAGCGCTGAACCTCATTTTTAAGGGCTTTTACTTCCGCATCCGCCAGTGACAATTCATGCTCCAAATCACCAAGCGCCATGTCACGAACTTCCTGGATCATTTCTGCCTCGGGAGCAGTTTTCAACGAACCGGCCCAGGCGAGTAACATCACCGCAAGGATGAGATCGATACCGGCAACTGCCAGGGCTGCGCCGGCCTGACCCCACACAGGAACCAGTGCAAAGAATACCGCCAGGGTCAGCATAACCAGCCCAAACAAACCCACCAGGCTCGCGACCGCCGTAACTTGTACTTTCTTGATATTCAAACGCAGTTCATTGGTTTTCAGCAACCGCTCTGCACGCCAGAATACTTTCAGGCTATGTATAAATCGTTCCATGGTTCCTCCTATCTGCGTGAGAGCAGTTGTCCGACAAAAACACCAATACCAAAAGCGGCTAACAGGGCAAGAGAAGGATGCTCCTGCGCGGCTTCCTCGAGTTCGGACATGATGGTTTCAATCTGACCGGTCAGGCCATCGTCCGTGTCATCCTGATCATCCGGTGCTGCAGGTATCTCATCTACTTTCGGTTTCTGAACTACTTTTTTAGCCCGTTTCTTCTTTGGTGGATCTGCGTCTTCCGGCACAGGCGTTGTCCGATCTCTCTTCAACTTCTTCGACTGTGCTTGCAGAGCCTTAAGCTCCTCAAGTTCCGTTTTCTGATCAGTCATTTACTTTTCCTTTTTTATCCGTTCAGCCAGTCCTCAAAAACCCGGCTATAGATCGCCAGCACCGTGATAAACAAAGCGGCGAGAATGGGACCCAATACCAGGCCTGAGACTCCAAACATGGTCAATCCACCCAGTGTCGCCAGCAATATTAGCAAATCCGGCATTTCTGTATCCCGCCCAACCAACATGGGCCGCAAAACGTTATCGATTGTACCCACCACACCAGCACACCAGATCATCAGAAGAATACCGGTGACTTCATCGCCGGTCAGTAACAGATAAGCCACAGCCGGTGCCCATACCAGGGTCGCACCGATACCAGGCAGTACGGACAACACGGCCATAACGGCGCCCCAGAAAACTGCGGAACCGATACCGGCCACGGCGAAGCCAATTCCACCCAGTGCACCCTGTATGGCCCCTATGATCAATGTGCCTTTTATGGTTGCACGGCTAACCGACAAGCCCACTTGAAGCATCTTGTCCCGGTCACCCTGGGATAAGGGCAAATATGACATGATGATCTGAATCAATTGTGGCCCGCTCATCAGGAAGAAGAACATGGCATAGAGCATGATGAACAGGTTGAGGAAAAACACCATTGTTCCCTGTGTTATCCGTGCCAGGCTACCGCCCAGGTAGACGGCGGCGCTTTCAGTAAACTGGCTTAACTTGGTGGATATCTGCTCTCGATAAGGCTCGAGTTTATCCGCGTAAGGTATCCATTCGGGCAGTTTACTTCCCTCGACAGATGATTCATTGATCTGCTGTTCAACCCAGGGTTCCACCGTGGTGGCGACCTCGACCGCCTGTTCTGCGACCAGTCCCATCAGAAATATTACCGGAATGATGATCACCAACATGGCGATCAGCAGCGTCACCAGGGAGGCAGGTGTGCTACGCCCTTTAAAAACCTTGTTAAACCATAAATAAAGCGGATACAGGATTCCACTAAACACGGCGGCCAACAAAAGAGCTTCCACGAAGCCCCATATCATGGCAAAAAACATGGTCGTATAGGCCAATGTCATTACCAGCACGAAGCCTTTACGAAAACGCTCCCTGGGTTGCACTGTTGATTCCATCATTTACTCCGGCGTTTTAATTTAGCCACCTCAAAACCGGAATTTGATCCCGGCATAGGGTCCTTTCATGGTCATGTCCTTAATCATGGCGTCATCGTCAAAATCCCAATCCATGTGAGCATATCCCACAGTTACATCAACCTTGCTAAAGCGGTAATTGATTCCGGCGAGCGCCTGCCAGGTCGATTTCGAATCACCTGTTCCGATATCAGCGTAGTAGTGGATATACCACTTTTCAGTCAAGTCAGTCTTACCCCTGGCGCCAACGATGAAATCCCAATTGCTTCCTGATTCCTTCTCACGCCCCGAGGCGACGGACTCAATATCGTATTTGAGGTCGGCGTCTATCGAAAGATAGCGCCCGCCGGCCAGCAGGTTGAAGGTAGTCTTACCGGTGTCCACAACCTGGTAGGCTGCACCGAATGTTGATATAAACTGCTTCAAGTCCAGCTTAAGCTCTGCCTCCACCGGCATGGGGATGGCCAGCGGAACAGTAGCGTTCTGGCCCAGGTCCACGTATATATAGCTGCCAAAGATTGTCCACTTGTCTTTACTTACCGCCAACGATCCCATAAAGGCAAAATCGAGGTCATCCAAAATATCTTGCAGCGGTACATTGATGTCATCACCCGCCGCAGTGGTGCCATCCAGTCGGGCTCCAAAGCCGAACAATTCGCCGTACCACTGCCACTTACCTGATTCCTGTTGTTCTGCTGCCATCAATGGCGCCGTAAAGAGCAGCATCAACGGCAAAGCCACGGTGACCGAAAGCAACCTCATTCTGTTTTTGATCATTTCAACTCTCCTATTGATGTTTTTTATTGACGCAATGGCTGACGTAAGTATCTGTTACAGACCAAATCAAGACATCCCTACAAACGGGGGAAAAGGGAGTGGGAAAAGAGGGGTTTCGGGTTTCGGGGGGGGTAATAGTGAATACCCAGGGTTTAGAGGGCTCAATCATTTATCAGGCGGAAGAGTTTCGCTGAAGACCGGGCAACGGTAAACACAGACGAAACAGCCTTCTATGTTGAATGCGCCGCGAACTGCTCAGAAAACATCCGGCGTTCAAACAGCTGGTGGCAGATATGACACCTTCGAAGGAGTAGAAGCTGTTCTACTATTGCACGACTTTCCAACCCGGCGGTTCATCGATCCATGGGTAGCCCTTGACCGCCATTTGATAACCCAGTTCATACAATTCATTCATGTAATCCATGTCGAATGGTTCCTCGGCCTGGCGCTCAAATTCATCGGGTATATAAGCCAGTTGATAATCGATACCGTCTCGTTGTGTGAGCATGTAAATCATGTACAGATCGCCGATACCCTGGGTGCGGATCAGGGAAGAAATTGACCGACCCGCGATGGGTGTCACTTTGGGTTCAACTACTTTGTAGTTTGTCTTGAGCCGGGAATTACGAATCACGTAAGCGGTGGTTTCTCCCGGCACATCCAGTAACTTCAGCACCTGACTCCAGTCTGTGGAGCTGGGGTAAACAAATACCTGGGCCGCGGTACCTCCATCGACATGCATTTCGTCATAGGTCTTTCCATTCACCATGACGTCAATTCTTACCGGGGGCATGGCACCAGGTATGGACGCAGAGGCAAGCAATATCTTACGCACCAGCTTGGCAGCACCGGGTTGTCCGCTGGCTGCAATGGCGCCAATATCCCAGATCATTGGCCGCATGTAATCCAGATCAGTCGTACCAACATAGAGTCCCCGGCCACGTCTGTGCTCAACGCCAATAGCCGCAATAACCTCATTATTCACATATTTTTCGAGCAGACCCTGCAATGGTGTTGTATCAGCCGCAGCATCGCCCGTCAGCAGTGATAAAAGAGGGCGTTTTTCCACGATATCTTTGGTAGAAATCGTTGTGTAAACCTCTTTAAGAACGTGGTCATAATCAGATCCCAGGAAAGCGAAAGGTGCGATCAATGCACCGGTGCTTATACCGGTTACCATCTGGAACTCCGGGCGTTTACCCATGGTGCTCCACCCCACCAGCAAACCGGCACCAAAGGCCCCGTTTGCCCCGCCACCGGAGATGGCCAGGTAGTTATGTGGCTGTCCGTACAGTGCCGGAAAACCAGCACGGATTTCCTCTGGCGTCAGGTTATCCATCTCGTTTTTGAGATGCGGAGAAATGTCATCACCCCAGAACCGCGCATCGGGAATACCCTCGATCTGTGCGGTCCCAACCGATTCCAGTGGAACCGTATTGCGCGGCAGCACGGATGCACAGCCAGAAAGTACGAGTAGTAAAACCACAGTCGCCCCGCCCAGCCTGATTCTGGATACCATCATTGCAAGTTGCATACAAACACTCGCGAGCAAGCGAGTGAGAAAGTTTGTTTTAATCTGCATTTCCAAGTACCTCATGCTTGACCATAAACAATAACTACCGACCATATTTAACCTTGTCTGGAAGACATCAACATCCCTCTCAACGAGGGGGTTTTGGGTGGTAAGTGGGGAGTGGACCGGACTGGCTTCTAAAACGGCGTTCCTGATCGTTGAATTTCCGACAGGTACTGGATTATTCTTAATTCTTCCCTCAGTGAACAAATTGTTTCAGTTTGCGAATCTACTAATAGCCGAGCAGGCATTTTGCCCACAGAATGCGTTATGTCTCCTTTTGCTCTCCAATTCTGCGCCTGATCTCCGCCCTCCAATTGGCGGCATTCTCCTGCTGCTGGTTCAAAAGGATACCGAGGATATAGGCAGTTACTGCCGCCCCGATCAAGGCAACGCCACTCTCAAATACAATATCAACCCAGAATTCCTGCATGGACACGGACAGAGAGTTGATGATTGAAGAAAACTTGAGCCACTTGGACAGCGCTACGCAGACCACGCCAAGTATTGCACCCACCCACAGGAAAATCAGGTGCACATTTACCGGGGCGGTCAGTTCATCGATTTGATCAGGGTTGTCGCGAAAATAGCGGACTTCATCATCTGTCACCTGACCTCTTTTTGCTTTTACAAAAAGTTTCAGAAAAATCAAATCCTGTCGGGGTGTTCTATTTTCCATCATTTCACTCTCTCAAAATCATTAAGTGCCCAGGTCTTTTCGATAATGACTAAATTCTACGATAAGACAAGCCTGGCATCCTCCCCCGAATGGTGGGGGAATAGAGGGGTATCAATTGCATCTCCGAGTTCACCACGAAACTTGCCGACAAAATCAACTGTATCTACTCTTTGAACTTTGGAAGAGAAGGGATGATCACTAACGTGATTCGGTCAAATCAGTTTCGTATCGGATGGTGGTTTTGCTGCTTTATTCAGCAAGCCCGAACGCACTTTCATGAAGACAGCCCCGAATAAAAATATGGCTGAGGAATAGTAGACCCAAAGCATCAGCACCAAAACACTACCGGCTGCATCGTAATAATTGGCGGCATCGCTCTGGCCAATGATGTATCCGATCAGGTACTGACCCGCCATAAACAGAATGGCAGTCAGAACAGCCGCAAACCACGTTTCCCGCCATTTCAAGCGAACATCGGGCAGGTAACGGAACATCAAGGTAAACAGCGCACTCATCACGATCAGTTCCACCAAGGCGTGATCCAGAAAGGTAACAAAAGAAGCTACCGACGGGTTCCAGTTTTCAAGGACGCTACCCATCAACACCATCAAAGCATTGAGAACCAGGGATACTGACATGATAAAAGCAATGATTAATAGCATGGCTACGGAAAGGAAACGGTCGCGGAGCATTTCCCACAGCGCCTGCGCCGGTGCTCGTTTGGCCTCGTATCCGAGTAGGCGATTGAGCGCATTCTGTCCGGCAACCATCACCGTGGACGCTGTAAACAGCATCACCACCACGGCTATCACGGTGGCCCATATGGTCGGTTTCTCTATACTCAAACCGCCTATTGTTGTCATCAATTGCTGAGCCCCTTCGTTCCCGACCAGGGTAGCTACCTCAGAAAAAATGGCCTCGCTCATCATCGCATCCTGGTAGAACAGGCCAGCACCCGAAAGAATGATCAGAAGGACGGGCGGAAGCGAGAACACCGTGAAATAGGCAAGTGCCGCAGAGTGGGTAAAGGCGTCTTTATCCAAAAAACGGAAGATTGATTCCTTCAGAATCTTCCACAGGATTAGGGGATCAGGCATTCGATTAATCAGGTCATTGCCATCCGCTTGAGAGACCTGTCAAACAGGCCTCCCAACGGAAACAAAGCTTAGTCCTGATCCTGCTTGGTCATGTCGAGAGACTCCTTGCGCTTCTTTGAGGCCTCACGTGCCTCCAGCATTTCAGTACTTCCGATATTCATTGGATTGTTCATGTTTTCTCCTTTATAGCTCGTTATGTATATCTATTTAAACCTTACCTACCGTTCGTACTTCACTCGTTTTGGGTGAATTTTCAGCCAAAGCCCAGGGGGCGGCTTGTGCATTAAATACGGTAGATACAGGGCGATTAATTCACCTTTTCAAAATCATCCAGCACCCATGTTTTTTCTATATAACCCTCGGTGGGTCCGTAAAAACGAAATACCACGAAGAAACCCTTCCCGGCATTCGTCCGGACCCAGTTGTTTTCTTTGCCCTTCGGCGCTGCTGATGGGCCAAAGAAAATGTCTACCGAACCATCGGCATTGGCCACAGGCTTATCCATACTGCCGATAGACCGGTTGGTGTTACCACCCGCATCCAGTAATCCGCGTGTGGTTGGATCGTAGGCTGTTACCGCCCAAAAGCGTTTAACCGGTGCGTTGGCCGGTATGCGCAACCTGTAGTTAACAGCACCATCCAGGTACTCGCCCTTATTGTCACGAAACGCTGTCAGGTAGGCAGTACCCTGGCCTGGCGTTGTGGAAAGCAGGTTGGGAGAAACCACGATGGCCTGGTAATGCCACAGGGTTCGTGCATCGATGTCGTTGACACCATCGCGCTCAAAAGTGGTGTTATGCAGAAACATCTTTTCCCAGTGACGCTCGGGCCAGTATTTGATATCGGGATCACGTGAGGCATAAACGATAGCTCTCGACATCGCGACACCCTGCCTCGCACCCTGGTCCAGGATCTTCTGCATGCGTGCATCAGGGTTGAATGGCTCACCCTTTTTGATGCCAAGCGATGCCAGGCGACCCAATTGCTCAGGGTCGAATAA
>JASJFX010000087.1:0-11508 GCA_033791845.1 Lysobacterales bacterium
TGGCCGGAACCGTTTATTCGTGTTGCTGAAATTTGGGCTGGGCGAAAGGCAGCTTTGTGATTACTAAGCGGCCATAAGCCATATGTGATTTTCAGAGATGTGAATAACGGGAACCGGCCAACAGCGGTCGGTCAGTAAGCAGATTCAACTGCGAAGGGATGCGTGACCCATGCCAAGACGGGACCAATAATATGCCATAAACAATGGGAACTTGACATTAAGGCCCGATTAGAAAAGCGGTCGTTCAATCAACACCAAACACCGAGTCAATCAACGCTGTGTCCATCTATTCCATTACGCCGGGCAGTCCCTGGGAGAATGGCTACTGTGAATCCTTCAATGGAAGAATGCGGGATGAACTACTCAACGGTGAAATCTTCTACACGTTGAAGGAAGCACAAGTGGTCATTGAACACTGGCGAAAACACTACAACACGAAACGGCCACACAGTGCGCTGGGATACAGGCCCCCAGCACCAGAAGTGATGCTGCCGAATGGAATGAAAGAAACAATGGAAACTGGCCAAATGGACGCTTAGACTAACTTAACAACTGGAGCAGTTAATGCGGGCAGGTCACTGCTCTGTCGATTCAGGCGGCATCGTACTGATAGCATCAGGATTAGTTCGGCTTTTATTTTTTGTAAAGAGGTGGAAGATGATATGAGAAATCAGTTCAAACTTTTAGCAATCTTTTTTATAGCTAATGTTATTGCGGGGCTTGGTATACCAATGACCGCTGAGTCTAGCATCGTTGTGAATAGCCTCAGAGATGTTGCAGTGCCAGATCAGGAGGAGGTCACACTTCGCTCTGCCCTTGCCTCGGCTGCCGATGGTGAATCCATTGAATTTGCAGCAAGTCTTGACGGCGGCACCATCGAGTTAACCCTCATCGCCGACGAGCATACCTTACTTAAAGGCGAAGTGATGGGGATGAGGGACGAACCCAGTGGTCCCGTTTCCTACCTGGTGGGTTACTTTGAACGCGATTACGGAAAGTCAGCCCTCTATGCGCACAAGAACGTCGTTATCGACGCTTCGACCCTCCCTTCCGGCATAACCCTGGCCTGGGTTGGGGGATACGATAATCCCGCTCGGGTGTTGGCCGTCTATGGTGATTTGACCATGACCAATGTATCGATTACAGGCGGTAAAAGTGTGGCCGAGGAGCTACCGCCGCCGGATCCAGAGGATGAGTATGGGCAGCTTTCGACCCGCGCCCGTGGTGCCGGGCTGGCTGTGTGGGGGACCGCCACGCTCCGGAACTGCACGCTCTACAACAATCAGTGCAAAAGAGATGCAAACGTTCCTGCCAGGTCAAGAGACGCTGGTGTCTTTGGAGGCGGCATTTACGCTGATATTGTTGACATAGAGGATAGCGTAATCAGCGGAAACTCGCTTTGGGCTTCCGGGGTTTCCGGAGGTGGTGTCTTTTCCGTCGGTGGCGCCGAAGCACCTGGATTTTTTTCGAAAATTGCCAGGTCTACCATCACAGGCAATCGCATCAGTGGAATGCTGGGATACGGCGGTGGTGTTTATTCCGATGGAGGCGGCATTGGAAAAAGAAAAATCCTGGAATTGAGAAATTCTACCATAGCCAGAAACTTAGTTGATGTGACTGCCGCCTTACCCTTATCTTTTGTGTATTGGCGTGGTGGTGCTGTCTACATGTCCAACGGCTATTTGTACATGCAAAGTTGTACGGTCGTTGAAAATCAAGTCTATGGAGTTCCCCGAACGGACGCTCTGGGCAAGCCCAACCTGGCTGGCGGGATCGCCGCAACCATTGGAAACGCCCATGCAACGGAAAGAATGACCATCGGCCATTCCGTGATTGCCGGCAATACGGTCCACCCGGTCGCACCATATTCCGGTGCTCCCATTCCCGGCGCCGCTTATGAACAGGATATCTTTACGGGATCGCTGCAGCACTTCAATAGTCTGGGATTCAACCGGATTGGTACCATCGATTTCAGTCAAATACTCGTTCCTGTTGGTGAAATAATTTGGCGGTCGCTTTCTCGGAGGCACTATCCTAAACAAGGGGATGAGGATGGTGTTATTTTGGCGGACGTAATCAACCTGACCAGTGGTACCATACTGTCAGACACTATTTTTTCTGTCGGTGTAGATTCCCCAAATCCTGTAGTGCTCCATTATGAGCCCAGGGGAAATGCTCTGGATCGGGTGCCCCCGTCAGCCTATAGCGTTAACGAGACGTATGCCGAATACGAAATTACACCAGGGGCCACCAACAATTTCCTGGAAATTATCCTTGGCCGGATAGAGAGTCATTACGGCCTCAGTGGTTTTGCCGCTGGATTCACGACCGATTTTGAAACATTTCTGGCAAACGTTGACCTTGATGGCGAGACCCTTGGAAATCAGCCATACACGGATCCTGAGGGAGTCCCCATTCTAACACTGGCCGACACGCAGTGGTTCGGCCCTGCGGTGACATGGCCGAAAAAGCTTCCAAACTATCCCTATATTGAATTTTGGCATCGTCTCGACACGGAACTTCGCGACAGGAATATTCCAGGCATGGGGCCTGAGTTGTTGGGAGACGCTGAATGGATAGCATTGTTTTCAGAAGGCACCGCACCCCTTACTGAGAACCCGGGCATCACAATGAGCGTGTTGACACAAGACCTAAACAATGATGTCGTTTTAGAAGAGCTTGATCAGCTCGGAAGATCAAGGCCAGCGGATGCAAATGGTGATATAGGTGCTTATGAGCATTTTTCACCGCCTTGCACTGCACCGGCCAGGGTAGATGAATGTGGCGAATGTGTTGGTGGCGACACCGGAAACCTAGCCTGTGTAAAAGACTGTAACGGCGACTGGGGCGGAACGGCCTATTATGATAACTGTGCCGTGTGCGTTAGAGGCAACACCGGCAAAGACCCTTGCGACTTCCCCGGCCTCATTTTTGCCGATGGATTCGAGCAAGAAGAATGAGTTGCACGTCTTCGTTTCGTCCCCAGGCGATGTGGTTGAAAAGCGGGTCGTGATTCGACGGGTTTTGGAGCGCGTGGGCAATTCGTCGGCGCAGCTGGATGCCATCAAGTTCGAGGTAACGCCAGGCAAATTTGGGCGGTAGACAGTTTGTTTCCACCCACAGGGATGGACTGCTCCTGGCCGGTTCCCGTTATTCACAACCCTGAAAATCATGTATGGCGTATGGCCGCTCAATAATCACAAAGCAGCCTTTCGCCAAGCCCAAATTTCAGCGACACCTATAGCAGTAGTCGGCCAACAGCAGACGGTCGCGCACTACGATGACGATAGTTGGCAATTGCCCCAAGCAGTCTGTCGACCGCATTCGGGTTCCGATAAGAGTCCATTGTGTTTTGCGTTTACGGGAGACAGCAATTTGACTACTGAGTATGTAGTGACTGCCATTCTATCAGCGTTCTTCTTGTTTGCGAGTTCGATAAAGACCCTCGGTTGGCAAAAGACGATCTTCGAAAATCAGTATTGCCAGAACTACCATTCGATGCATCCATTTTTTCTTATCCTTAAATGGAGTAGAAGACCGGTGCGCTCTTTGTTGCAAAATTAAACTAACAAAAAACCGGATTGAATGTCACTTTATCGCGAAGCATAGTGCCTTACCGGCACCGGGTGCGTCGGGGCGAGTTATTCATCTGACGATTCAAGAGTGGTAAAGTGAAAACGGTCAGCGAATCAACAGGGACTTAAAAAAATATGACCCATCCGGCAACACTATTGATTTCTGTGCTGGCCGCCACATTTCTTTCAGGTTGTGGTCAATCATCAAAAGAGGTTCCGTCACCGTCCGGGAACACCGGGGTGGTAGCTTCCGGCAAGGTTGTGGGTCATACCACGCCGGCCAACCCTTTAATGGAGTACCTTCCCTATTCACCCGGTACCAATGAACTACTTATTTCACGTGAGGACTATTTCAACAAACTCTACGGTTTCTGGCTGGGTCAGTGCATCGCCAATTGGACCGGGCTGGTGACAGAAATGGACAAGATCGGGGATGAGGGGCCTCACGGTGAGTTCTACACCCGCGAGTCCTGGGGTCAGCCGGATCAACCCAGCATCTGGGCAGAGGGTAAACCCAGTGATCTGTCAGCAACCATCGACTGGGTGCTTGAAGACGAAGGTGGTGTTTGGGGTGCCGATGATGACACGGACATCGAGTACATGTATCAGCACCTGCTACTGGCTAACCAGACCAGCGTGCTTACGGGCGAACAAATACGTGACGGCTGGTTAAAGCACATTTATTCAGACGAAAACACACCATTCACTAACAATGAGGGAGACAGGGAGAACTTTCTTTGGGTTTCCAATCAACGGGCACACGATTTAATGCGTACTGAAGACCTGCTACCGCCGGAGACCAGTGACCCCGCAAAGAACCCTCATTACGATATGATTGATGCTCAGCTCACCACTGAAATTTTCGGTCTGTTTGCACCTGCTCGACCTGACGTGGCGCTCCGCCTGGCACATCTGCCAATTCGCACAACCGCCCATGGAAATGCTGCCTGGGCCTCTGAGTTTTACGTGGTCATGTATTCACTGGCATCACTTGTTGACCCGGGCTTACCCTTGAGGGACAAGGTTCTCTGGATGGCGGATACGGCCAGGCAGCGACTGCCGGACGAGTCCTATTCCGCAAAAATGTTTGATTTCGTAAAAAGCCGCTACGCCGCAGGTGTACCTTGGGAGCAGGCACGTGATGAAGTCTATGTTCGCTACCAACTCGAACAGCTCGATGGTTATGACCTGACATCAAGGGAGTTGTACTGCAATGGCTGCTTTGCCTCGGGCATCAACTTTGCATCCAGCATCATCAGTCTGCTCTATGGAGAGGGCGACTTTAAGAAGACGGTTAAAATTGCCGTGCTGGCCGGTTGGGATTCAGATAATCCGGCTGCCACCTGGGGTGGCTTATTCGGATTTATGGTTGGAAAAGACGGAATCGAGCAGGCCTTTGGCAGAAAACTTGCAAACCGCTTCAATATTCACAGAACACGCGGCAACTTCCCGAATGATGGCATGGACACCTTCCAGGCCATGGCAGAAAAAGGCCTGTTTGTCATCGACCGCGTGGTGCAGGAAGAGATGGGTGGTGGTGTTGACCTGGCTAACAACCGTTGGCTGATACCGGATACAGGCACAGATATCCTTCCGGCTTCGGAGTAGCCCCATGAACGAGATCGGGCAAATATTCTTTTGATGAATTCTGGTGTCGTCCGCCTGGCGGACACAAATGAACCTCGTATCAACAGAAAAAAAACTTTCTCTGTCGTTATCTCAAGGAAATAGCCGTGCCATTATTATTGCGAATCGTACCCGATTCAGTACCGTATCCAACTTCATAGGAAGAGTAAATCATTTCTGAACAATCGCCATCCTCGTTGGAGAGATGAACCTCAACACCCGTGGCGGACCCGTTCGAGTTTGTCTTCAGCCTGGTATATGGAAAAATCGTAAGGTTGCCTGGGTTGCTATTACATGATGTAGCCGGATCAGCATCATTACTGCCAATACCCAACTTATAAGCAAACCCGGTGGGCACCAGGAATATGGCAAGAATGGAGCAGCTAATAACGACCGGAATTGCTTTCGCAATGAATGCTGTTTTCACTTTATCTGACTCCTGACCGACGGAGGAAAAATCTTTTTCTTTATTTAACTATAGGAGAAACTTTTCGAAAAATCTTTCTGGTGTCTACAAATCAGGTGTCCCATCCAGAATCAACTATTCGATCAGGTCAGGATTAATCGCCCGCTTTTTAACGAAAAGTGAGCATCGGGTTGGTAAAGAACACGAGTGGAGGGTGAACAGCAACTGAGATGAGGCAATTTAGCCGGTGGCCGGTTTTCGACCACCAGGCTAGTGAGGTACTGTAACTCGATTCACTTTTTAGCGCTGAACACGCCCCACCGATCCAATCGCTTTGAGCATTGCCGGGCCACCCGTCAGGAAGCTCGATTCAGAAGAGGCCAGGCAGGCTAACGTATCGGCAGCTTGCGTAACGACAGCTTTCCATTTGAATTAAAAACCATTGAGTGGCTTTTTGCGAACATTACCAGTCTTTTTCCATTCAGGGATGACAATCTCTCTCGAACATTTTGATCATCTTGTCCTGATCTTCAGCCTTTCTGAAGAAGCCTTCCAGATAGGAAATCTTTTTCTGTTTTTCCTTATCGGTCAGCACGGGCAAACTGCTGATAATATCCAATACATCTTTCTTCCGTGATGTAATGTCGTTCAGCGCCCTACGCAAGACTTCCGGATCTGTACAAAATCCACGATACCGTCGTGTCACTACCCTGGAAATATTCAGGGAAAGGTCAGGACGTGCATAGCGGGCATTAACAATACCCGACAGGTCGAAATCATAAGGTACGGGGAATAGCTTTGAGCCGATCTTGATGAGCTCGATGTTGTGACAGCAAAACTCGTCATTTTCCGCCGTGACAAACGACCAGTCTGTATTGGCAATGAGATACTGAAAAACATAAACCAGTGCTGCCTGTTTTTTATCAAGCCTTCCTAACGAAACGGCTGGGATCTCGGCAAGGCTTCCATTCACACGCGAGACCATTTGCTCCAATGGCTCGACCAGGAAACCATAATTGCTCCTGAATGATTTATTGAGACCACCATCAGTGTCAATATTGGTCATATGCACAAGCTGCACGCGGAAACTCACATCTGACCACAAAGAGAAAATCCGGTATGACGCGTACTCTTCCAGTACATCGCCCTCAGAACGACTGCCTTTCTTGCAGCGTGTCACCAGCTTCAGCTTGTCCTGTCCCTCGAAAGGGGTTCCGGCCGTCTCGGCTACCTTGAAATTGAATCTCAAGGGAGGAAAATCGCAGACCCGCATACGGCTGTTACCCCTGGCCCTGACCTTCAAATCCAGTTCAACGCCGTCACTACGTAGACGGAAAGGCCATTCTTTGCGATCCTCCTTGTTTTCAACCAGGGACGACATAGGGCCTGTCAATTCAATTTCCATTGCAGATGGTGTTTCGAAAAGCATATCGGCATGTAGCGGTGCAACAAAAACCGCTACGAAATAAATCAGCAAGAATTTCCGCAAGAGCACCACCTTTTTGTCCTTAATATTACAAAGTTAGCATACTTATTCATTTGTAATGGTTACAAGAGAAAACTCCAGGGCAAACAAAATGAATTTTCACCATGTCATTTTATTTAAACCTCAAGTTGTTTTCAAAACCATGGTGATGCTGCCGGCTCTGTTCTTATTGATGGCCTGCGCCGGCAAACCGCTGAACCCGTGGACGACGGAATCCCCGCCTCTCGCGTGGCTGATGCCGGTGTAGATGATCGCAGGGGGCGCTTCCGTGAGGTCTTCTGTGAAGTACTGGAGTCCCGTGGCGCGGAGTGGCCGGATTATCGGCCATGTGAGGAAGCGCTCACACGCGTCGCAGACGAACCAGAGGGTACCGGCGAGCCGGTTGATATGGGTGTAAGTCCGCAGAAACTTCTCGCCTTGATCGTGCCCGGAGTCGGTTGGGAGTGTATTGAGGACATGAAGCAGATATCAATTTTTATAATACCGCTCAGCCTGCACCTTCAGTGTCCAGACGATAAAAACCCCGGCACACACGATGGTCAACAGACCATTGACCTGGATAAATTGCGGCGGAAGACTTTCAACCAGACCTTCAAGTACTGCACAGGTCATGGTTACAAGAGCGAGCAAGGTCAGAACAATAGCTTTTTTCATGTGCTTTCCTGTCGTGGCTTCATGACAGGTTTACTTTATGCAGCTTGAAAAAGTTCTGCTTGACCAATGAGGCCAATGAATTGACAGGTTTTCTACGAATTGAATCGTAGAAAACCTGTTTCACAGCCTATTAGTGACCTACCAGTGGATACCTTGCATCAGGCTGGCAAAAGCGAGTTGCTCGGGTGATGCCTCTGCCTGATCTTCGGAAATACCCTTGGCAGCTGAAGAGTCCGGGAACATCCTGAACGCGCTGTTCATCACGATCTCGGCAATCTTGGGTGCTACGGCATGCAGGGTTTGAGCGAACACACCCATGCGGGTGGCTATTCTTTGCGGTCTGTAAATTACCGCTTGCCTGATGAACTCGGCAGCCTCGTCCGGTGAAATGGTCGGTACGTTGTCGTACATCTTGGTCGGGGCAATCATCGGTGTACGCACCAACGGCATATTGATCGTCGTGAAGGAAATGCCAGTGTCACTGTATTCAGCAGAAGCACAACGCGAAAACGCATCCAGGGCGGCCTTCGATGCCACGTAGGCTGAAAAACGCGGCGAGTTTGTCAATACACCAATCGAGGATATATTGATCACATGGCCCTTACGACGGGCCGTCATTCCCGGTAACGCGCGCATGATTAGTCGCAGGCAACCGAAATAATTCAGTTGCATGGTACGTTCAAAATCGTGGAAACGGTCGTATGAAAGGGCAATTGAACGGCGAATGGATCGTCCGGCGTTATTGACCAATATGTCGATGGCACCGTGGTCTTCCGTTATCTTGTCGATGAGTTGATCACAGGCTTCGAGGTCGGAAACATCACAAGTGTAACTGTAGGCTTTGCCACCCATTGTCTTGATTTCATCCAGTGCTTCCGCCAGCTTTTCTTCACCACGTGCAACCATGATCACCTTTGCACCAGCTCTTGCCATCATGGCAGTTACCGCGTGTCCTATACCTGAAGACGCCCCGGTAACGACCACGACCCTGTCACGCACGTGACCACGCAGGCTACGGTCAATGAACAGATCCGGATCAAGATGTCTTTCCCAGTAATCCCATAAACGCCAGGCGTAGTCGTCCAGCCTCGGGACCATAATACCGCTGCCCTTGAGTGCTTTTTCAGTCTCGCGATTGTCAAACTTGGTTGGATAGTTAACAAACTTCATCATATCCGGGGGCAAACCCAGGTCTTTCATGACGTGCCTGGTAATCCGTTTGACCGGTGGCAACATCCTCAGCCCCGCCGTGATGGTCGCGGGTATGTAGTTGAAAATCCTGGCGTCGATACGCATGGTCATTTGCGGGGCATGAGCAGCCCTGGCAAACAGGTTAAGTACTTCACCAATGCGTTTTGGCTTGGGGTCGGTCAGGTGGAAACACTGACCATCCAGTTTTGCCTTGTGTGCGATGAATATCGTGGCATTTACCACGTAATCGACAGGCACGATATTGATGCGACCGCCCTCAAGACCCAAGGTCGGCATCCAGGATGGCAGCATTTTGCGCATCTTCTGGATCAGCTTGAAGAAATAGTAAGGCCCATCGATCTTGTCGATGACACCCGTTTCTGAATGTCCCACAACAATACCCGGCCGATAAATACGCCACGGCATCTTGCACTCGCGCCTGACGACACTTTCGGAGTCATGCTTGGTACGAAAATAGGCGTTGTCCAATCCATGAGCCTCTTCGAACATATCTTCCCGGAAGATCCCCGAATACAGACCGGCTGCCGCAATTGAGCTCATGTGGTGAAAGCGTTTGGCCTTGATATCTGCAGCGAGGTTTACGACATTTTGTGTTCCTTCCACGTTAACACGGACCTGACTTTCGGCATCTGCCATCAGGTCGTAAACAGCAGCAAGGTGGAAAACGTGATCGATCTTACCTTCCAGTTCCCGTCTTTTTTTGGGTGGTACACCCAGCATGGGCCTGGTCAGGTCACCCGTTATAGGAACAACACGTTTGGCACCGTTACCCCATTGCTTTTTCAGAGCCTCGAGTTTCTGCTTTGATCCCTTGCGGACCAGTACATAAATAGTGGCTTTTTTCTTTTGTTGCAGTAATTCGCCAATCAGGTTGTGTCCGATAAAGCCGGTACCGCCGGTAATTAAGTAATTCATAAGGTGTCCTCTGATCCCTTCATGCAATATGGAGTAAGTCGTACAATCTTATCAGATTAGTAAACAATTCCCATGCTGTTACAATTCACTTATTCGTATCAGTATGACCCAGCTTGGAGATTTTCCTTATGAATGAGATCAATTCCCGCTTTGAACAGGCAAGCATTGCCGCCAAATCACTACCGGAACGACCGGACAACAATACCATGCTGCAACTTTATGCACTCTACAAACAGGGCTCCTCAGGTGATGTTTCCGGTAAAAAGCCCGGTATGTTTGATTTCGTCGCTTTGGCTAAATATGAGGCATGGGAAGGCCTTAACGGTCTTTCATCCGATGACGCCATGCAACAGTACATCGATCTGGTCACCAAACTTGGCGGCTCCATCGACGGCTGATTGACGGAATCACCAAGCCATGGCACGCCGCAACACACGGGAACTGGTTCTTGCAACCAGCCTGGCTTTATTCAATGAGTTTGGTGAACCCAACGTCAGTACCAACCATATTGCCGATGAAGCGGACATCAGCCCCGGAAACCTCTACTACCATTTCCGCAGCAAGGACGATATTGCCCTCGAGTTATTCAAACTGTACCTGTTGAATATCCAGCCAACGCTTGAACTCGAGGAATCCGTTGTACATGAAGCCGAGGATCTGTGGCTGCGTCTGCATCTGATTTTCGAGGCGATGGGCCGCTTCCGTTTCCTGTTTCGTGACCTCAGTGACCTTTACAGCAGAATCAAAAATCTGCGGCGGGCACTCAACGGTCTGCTTGGCAGGCAACGGGCCACGCTCATCACCCTGATCTCGGACCTGCGGAAGAACGGTGTGATGCAAATAGACGAGCGCGATCGCGAAGTGCTGGCCGATAACATGTTGCTGGTCATGACCTACTGGATTCCTTTCGCCGAGGTAAGGGGTGATCCCGGTCTTGCAGATGGCAAAGTGCTTTCCGCATCAGTCGCACGTGTACTGCACCTGGTTCTGCCCTACCTTCGTGAACCGGAGGCCAGCCAGGTTAAAGCCCTGGCGCACACTTACCGGCAGGTCTGATCGGCATTCAGCCTTATAGTTAATGCCTGACTGTCCGAAGACATTCAGCTTGCGCAGGTGTAAGGTTAATAATCAGGCTCAGTAATATGAATGGACAAATTCAAACCCGGAAAGATCAGTAAGGTTTAGCATGAAAGAAAAATTACAAAGTGATATTGAATTATTGAGAGCAGAGCTTTCAAAAATCGAACACACCGAGGGTTCACAAGAGCGCTTCAAGGCTCTGAATGCGGCCATTGATCAACTGCAAACAGATGTCGGCCTTGAGCAGGGCCAAGAGGTCAATGAACAACTGAACCAGGTCGTGACCAACTTTGAAATCGACCACCCCATCATTCATGGCCTTTTACGCAACGTGATGAAAACGCTTGGCGATATTGGAATCTAGCCCGCTGCTCCCCCACTTAACGTAGGGTGGGTACCTTGCAAGGTGAGAGAAGGTGAGAGAAGGTGAGAGAAGGTGAGACGGGGAACCCGTCGAGAAGCCAGCCTGGGCTGCGGGGAACCCGTCGAGAAGCCAGCCTGGGCTGCGGGGTACCCGTCGAGAAGCCAGCCTGGGCTGCGGGGTACCCGTCGAG
>JASJFX010000088.1:0-22624 GCA_033791845.1 Lysobacterales bacterium
CAAACCTTGTGCAAAACCGTAATTCTGACCGGTAAGTTACACAGAAAGTTACACAGATAGGGAAAGGGTCATTCGGATTGAACGGGGAGCCTGCTATTAACCGTTTAGTTTCAAGGGCTTAAATTGGCGCTCCCTACGAGAATCGAACTCGTGTTTCAGCCTTGAGAGGGCCGCGTCCTAACCGCTAGACGAAGGGAGCGTTTTGCTGTTTTTGCAACAGGGTGGTCATGTTAAACTACCCCTATCATTCCGTTCAACCTCGAAGCGTGGTTGAGCCAACAATTTATTTGGATATTAGGAATTCACTATCACTGAGCACATCGTTATTCCATTCGCTGAACATGGCATCGAAGTTCAGCAGCTATGCCCGCACGCTACCGAGGTCGTTCGCCGTCTGCAACAGGAAGGTTATGAAGCCTATATCGTGGGTGGGAGTGTGCGTGATCTGTTAATGGGCAAGGTGCCCAAAGACTATGACGTGGCAACCGATGCGATACCGGAAGAAGTAAAAACGGTTTTCCCGCGTGCGCGCCTGATTGGACGCCGTTTCCGCTTGGCCCATGTTCGTATGGGCGGCACCCTGATCGAGGTCGCAACGTTCCGTGGCCCGCAGGTTAATGATGATGACGACCATAAGCATGAGAACGGCCGCATATTGAGAGACAACGTGTGGGGCAGTCTTGAAGAAGACGCCATCCGACGCGATTTCACCATCAATGCCCTGTTTATGGACCCCGTCAGTGGCGATATCCAGGATTTTGTCGGTGGCTACAAAGATCTTTTGAATCGCAAATTACGATTGATCGGGGATGCCCGAACCCGCTATCGGGAAGACCCGGTACGTCTGCTGCGTGCAGCGCGATTTGTTGCCAAGCTGGGTGTTGAACTGGGGGATAAGACGGCAAAATATGTCACTGAAATGGCGCCATTGCTAAAGGACATCCCACCGGCCCGTTTATTCGAAGAAGTCTGCAAGCTGTTTATGACTGGCCATGCATACAGGACCATGGAAGCATTGCAACGCTTTGAGTTAACCCGGGCTTTGTTTCCCGTGCTTAAGGGTGAAGGCAAATCAGGACGGGTAAAAACCGGCGTGTTGATACAAAAGGCCCTGAAGAACACGGATGAGCGTATCGCCCAGGATAAACCCGTGACACCGGCATTTTTGTTTGCGGCCCTTTTCTGGAAACCGGTGAAGGCAAGGGCGGATGTTTTGCAGGCAGGTGGAATGCAGGAGTATCTGGCCCTGGGCGAGGCGGCGGATGAAGTGATGTCAAAGCAGGTGCAAAGAACTGCGGTCCCGCGTCGTTTCAGCGTCATTACCCGCCAAATATGGACTATGCAGCCTCGCTTTAATCATACCCACGGCAGGCGTGCAAAAAGTTTGATGGGTGAACGCCGCTTTCGGGCAGCCTATGACTTTTTATTATTAAGGGCTGTTGAAGATGAGTCACTAAAAGATTTGTGCGAGCACTGGACCGAGGCACAAAAGGGCGTGAAGATGAACACCGGCCAGAATGAACGTTATAAAAACGATTCCCGGCGCCCAAAACGCCGTCGTCGCCGAAAACCATCGGCCACAAAAACCTGACACATAACCAGCAAGGAAGGCGGGTGATGAAAGCGTGGTTGGGTCTTGGCAGTAATTTGCAAGATCCTGTGGCACAACTCAAAGATGCACTGGGCAGGTTGGGTGTGGCCAAAGGCATCAGGATACTCAAAACATCTTGTCTCTACCGTACGCCGCCCTGGGGTGATGAACAGCAGGACGATTTCATCAATGCCGTTGTGCAAATAGAATCCAGTCTGAAGCCCTTGGCATTATTGCGTGTGATGCAGTCGATCGAAAATGCAATGGGCCGGCAAAGAAGCGGGTATCGCTGGGGTCCCAGGCTGATTGATATTGATTTGCTGCTATATGGTGATCAACAGCTACAATCGGAAGAACTTGAATTGCCCCACCCGCGTATGCACGAAAGAGCGTTTGTCTTAATGCCGCTTTGCGAACTGGACGCGACGGTCGAAATTCCGGGCCATGGTGCAGCAGGGAGTTTGTTAAAACAGCTCGACTGCAGCGGAATTTTCTGTTTGAATGAAAGTGAGAGAAATTAGTATGGTCCCTGTCACCGAAAGGGTAATTTGCGCGGTAATCTGGAACAGGCTTCAACAGATGAAAGGTTTGTTGTTTTTTGTCCAAAAAAGGTTGCAATTATCGGCGTTAGTGGTATTATTAAAACCAATCTTGGTAAGACTGCAACACGAACCAAGGTCACAGGGCGCAAAAAGACGGATACATCACTCCAAAGTATGCCCTTCTTCCTAACCGAAGAAGGGCATTTTTTTTGGCTGTGATATTTTTTGTGTCTTTTGGTTTAAAATGAATAAAAACAATGTCTTATTGTCGTTTAAGCGTAATTGCGCCCACTGAGATCAAGTATGATTCAGTGGTTTTCAGCACTGGACAGAAAATTGCAGAGCCCGTGTTCGTTTCAGTTATCCAAAATAAATCAATCGAAGGTGTAAATTCACAACATGAATCAGAAATTTCTTCAGACGTTGCATAAATACAACATTAAACCCACAAATAAATCATTGTCTGCCTGTTTAAGTGAGCCGGACCGCTTCGAGTCTTTCAGTGGGAAAGCAGGTGATTTACTACTGGATTTTTCGCGGACAAGCGTTGATCAGCAATCATTAACACAATTACTGACATTAGCTGAAGAATGCGGTGTGGCGGCGGCACGGGATCGGCTTTTTGGTGGCCAGAATATCAACTTCACCGAAAAAAGACCGGCCCTGCATATGGCCATGCGCAGTGATGAGGTACTCGCTGTTCTTGATGAATCAACCGTCACGCGTGTGACTGAAACCAGGCAACGGATGTTCAAATTTGCATCCGCGTTTGCGGCCGGTCACTTGCCGGGTAAGCCGGATCAGGCAGTACGGAGTATCATACATATTGGTATCGGTGGTTCCGTGCTGGGTCCACGCCTGTTGATCGAGGCGCTGGGGATAAGTGCGTCACCCCGGGTTCACTTTCTTTCCTCGGTGGATACACACCTGCGTAAGGAACTACTGGCGAGCCTGGACCCGGCCGAAACTGCGGTAGTGATCGCGACGAAAAGCTTTACCACGGGTGAAACACTACTGCATGGCCGCAGGGTTCTGGACTGGATGGAGGCCGCGATGGGGCGCCAAGCTGCGCTTCAACGTGTGTTTGCTGTTAGCGGGAATCAACAGGCGGTCGATGACTTTGGCGTATCCCAGGCAAACACCCTGTACCTGCCTGACTGGGTGGGTGGACGTTATTCCATCTGGTCCCCGGTCAGCCTGTCAGCCGCTGCGGTGATGGGTGAGGGTGGCTTTGCTGAGTTTTTGCGTGGCGCCGCGGAAATGGACCGCCATTTTCAAACGGCCCCGCTTGCTGAAAATCTTCCGGTGCTGATGGCATTAACGGGTATCTGGCACCGCAATGTCTGTGATTACCCGGCACAGGCGGTGATTCCCTATGATTATCGTCTGCGCTCTCTACCCGCCTACCTGCAGCAATTGGTGATGGAATCCAATGGCAAGTCGATTGATAGCAGCGGCAGACGCGTAGATTACGAGACTTCCCCGGTCCTGTTTGGTGAGCCGGGCACTGATGCCCAGCACTCGTTGTTCCAGATGTTTCACCAGGGAAGTGATATTGTCCCGCTGAGTTTTATTGGTGTCATTCATCCGGATCACGACGATAAAGAAGCGCATGCGGCCCTGCTGGCCAATATGCTGGCCCAGGCGACAGCACTGGCTACCGGCACCAAGGGACTCGGGATGGAAGTGACGGATGTGCACCGGTTAATGCCGGGCGAGAGGCCTTCCGAAGTTATTTTGCTGGACAGGCTTAGCCCTTTCAGTCTCGGTCAGTTGCTGGCGCTTTATGAGCACAAGGTATTTGTAGAGAGCGTGATCTGGGATATAAATCCCTTTGATCAGTTCGGTGTTGAGCTGGGTAAAGTCGTGGCAAAAACCATTCAGCCTGCTCTTGAGAGTGAAACGGAGACAGTTCCGGCAACATATGGGCTGGATGCGCTGCTGGATTACATACGTAGTAAATAACTGTTACCACACGTAACGTAGTAAATAACTGTTACCACACGTACGAACTATCAACAGGCACCGTCATCCCCGCGAAAGCGGGGATCTGTTCGAGTTGTCGTGAAGCAGGAAAAGGTTTTCTTTTTTTAGATTCCGTTAAACGTATGGAGGTCCCGGCCTACGCCGGGATGACGGTGCCAATAGGATAAGACGTTTGAGTGGCTCAAAAAACGGCTGTCAGGGCCCGCATTTAATATAAATCACCAATCGAGCTTTTTTGTCCCGTTGGGGTCGGTTATGCTTCGCACTCTTGAATAACCGACAGGCTGGACAGCTGGATAAATCATGCATCAAGCGCCTTACAACCCATCAGAAATAGAAGTGCGTGTTCAGTCACGCTGGGACGAAAACAAGACCTACGAGGTGACGGAAGACCCCAGCCTCGAAAAGTTCTATTGCCTGTCCATGTTGCCATACCCTTCCGGTGCACTGCACATGGGGCATGTCCGCAATTACACGATTGGTGATGTGATCAGCCGTTACCAGCGTATGCAGGGCAAAAATGTATTGCAGCCCATGGGTTGGGATGCATTTGGCTTACCGGCAGAAAATGCCGCAATCAAGAACAATACAGCGCCGGCCAAGTGGACCTATGCCAATATCGAGCATATGCGCGGGCAGTTGAAACGGCTTGGTTTTGCCTATGACTGGTCTCGCGAATTCGCTACCTGCAGCCCGGAGTATTATCACTGGGAACAGCTGATGTTCACCCGCTTGATGAAAAAGGGTCTCGCCTATCGTAAAGACTCGGAGGTGAACTGGGATCCGGTTGACCAGACAGTATTGGCCAATGAGCAGGTTATTGACGGTCGTGGCTGGCGTTCCGGTGCGGTTGTTGAACGCAGAAACATTCCCCAGTGGTTCCTGCGTATTACCGATTATGCTGATGAGCTGCTCGATGGTCTGGATCAGCTCGAGCAATGGCCGGATGCGGTTAAAACCATGCAGCGTAACTGGATCGGACGTTCCGAAGGTGCGGAGTTTTCGATGTCAGTGTGTGATGCCCAGGGTAAAATAGCGCCCGGTGCAGCATCCGTAGGTGTGTTTACCACGCGCCCCGATACTGCCTTCGGAATGACCTATGCAGTGCTTGCGCCTGAACATCCCCTGGTAACCCAGATAACAACGGAAACCCAGCGGCAGCAGGTTACAGATTTTGTCGAATCCATCCGCCAGACAAGTGAAGCCGATCGTGTTTCTGCCGAAGGCGCCCTCGATAAACGTGGTGTCGATACCGGGGCCTTTCTTTTTAACCCGTTCACCGGTAAAGCCGTCCCCCTGTACATCGCCGATTATGTACTGATGGGTTATGGAACCGGCGCGATCATGGCCGTGCCCGGTCAGGATCAGCGTGACTGGGATTTTGCAAAGGCACACGATTTACCCATCGTGCGAACAGTAAAGACGCCGGATGACTGGGAGGGTGAAGCCTATGTCGAAGATGGTGTGGCCATTAACAGTGAATGGCTGGATGGGCTCGGTGTCGCCGAGGCCAAGGAAAAGGCCATGGTATGGCTTGAGTCGCAGGGTATTGGTGAGCGAAAAGTGAATTTCCGCCTGCGTGACTGGGGCGTCAGCAGGCAGCGTTACTGGGGTTGTCCCATTCCGGTCATCTATTGCACTGATTGCGGCGCCGTGCCTGTGCCGGAAGATCAGTTGCCGGTTGTGTTGCCTGAAGACGTGACATTTATGGGTGTGCAATCCCCGATCAAGGCGGATGCCGACTGGCGTAAAACCCGCTGCCCGGCGTGTGATGGTGAAGCAGAACGTGAAACCGACACCTTTGATACCTTTATGGAGTCATCCTGGTATTTCGCGCGATATTGTTCGCCGGGTGCCAATGATATGGTCGATGAGCGGGCCAATTACTGGCTGCCGGTAGATCAGTATATTGGCGGTATTGAGCACGCAAT
The DNA here is from genome assembly GCA_033791845.1 of Lysobacterales bacterium. Taxonomy (GTDB): domain Bacteria; phylum Pseudomonadota; class Gammaproteobacteria; order Xanthomonadales; family SZUA-36; genus SZUA-36. The sequence continues at coordinate 6,051 of JASJFX010000088.1, forward strand.
TCTACACCTGATGTATTTCCGCTTTTATAACAAGCTGATGCGGGATGTTGGAATGCTGCAGGCCTCCGAACCGGCCACACGCCTGCTTTGCCAGGGGATGGTTATTGCAGAAACATTTCGCCGTGATGCCCCCGATGGCAGCACCACCTGGATCAACCCGGCAGATGTGGATGTCACGCGGGATGACAAGGGTAAAATGACCGGCGCGTTCCTGGTCTCGGATGGTTTGCCGGTGGAAATTGGTGCGATCGAGAAAATGTCCAAGTCCAAGAACAACGGCGTGGACCCGGTACACCTTGTCGATCGCTACGGTGCGGATACGGTTCGTTTGTTTTCAATGTTTGCGTCACCACCTGACCAGTCCCTTGAATGGTCTGATTCAGGCGTGGAAGGCGCATTCCGTTTTTTACGTCGCTTCTGGTTTATGAGCACCGAGCATATCGCGGCCGGACCGGTTGAAGCATTGAACACCGCAGAATTGAATGCGGAGCAAAAGACCATCCGCCGTCATCTGCATGACACCATTGCCAAGGTGAGCGACGATATCGGACGCCGGCAAACATTCAATACGGCCATAGCTGCTGTGATGGAGCTGAGCAACCACCTGTCTCGCTTTGAAGACCGCAGCCCCCAGGGACGTGCGGTGCTGGATGAAGCCTGGAGGGCCGTGGTACGCTTGATGGCTCCCATCACTCCACACATCTGTGAAACCCTGTGGGAAATGATGGACGGAACAGGTAGCGTGGTTTCAGCACCCTGGCCGGAAACCGACGAGACGGCCCGTGTACGTGACCAGATCACGCTGGTGGTGCAGGTGAACGGCAAACTGCGGGCCCGTATTGAGGTGCCGCCGGGTTGTGATCAGGAACAGGCCATGGCCTGTGCCGGGGCAGAGGAAAATGTCACCCGGCATACTGAGGGTAAAGCCATTCGCAAGGTAATCTATATTCAAGACCGGCTGTTGAATATCGTGGTAGGTTAACGGACTCAATAAATGATGAAATCAATCTGTCTGCTTTGCTTATCGGCTGTGCTGATCCTGCTCAATGCCTGTGGCTTTCATTTGCAGTCAAAACCTGAGCTTCCACCTCAAATGCAACGCACAAGACTGGAAGTCCAGTCACCCTATAGCCAGTTTGCGCGACGACTGGAAACCCACCTGGAGCAGGCTGGGGTCAATGTTGTGACTGCGCTTGACGGGGCCGCCATACTCGAGGTTCCCGTTAATGCGACGCGTAAGGAAATTCAGTCTATTGGCGATAACGCCCGTGTACGTGAGTTTCGTGTTCGCCACACGGTCCAGTTCCGTTTGCTGGCCAGTGACGGAACCGAAATGATTCCACTACAGACCTTCGAGCAGAGCCGGGTCTATAGTTTCAACGAACAGGACATTCTTGCAGCAGAGCGGGAAGATGAGTTTCTGAGGAATGACCTGGCTGACAACCTGGCCCGGATGGTTGTCAGGCGCCTGGGTACCTACGGAAAGTAACGGCGATGCAGGTTAAGGTAGATCAGCTTGCCGGCAGTCTGAAGCGTGGCCTGGCGCCGATTTACCTCCTCGGCGGTGAAGAACCACTGATATTGCTGGAATGCTGTGACCAGATCAGGCAGGCGGCCAAGGACCGGGGTTTTGTCGAACGTGAGTTACTCCAGGTTGAAGCCGGTTTTGACTGGTCATCATTACAACAGGCCGCTGCACCATCCCTGTTTGCCACCCAGAAAATTATCGATTTACGACTGCGGACCGGCAAGCCCGGTAGAGAGGGTGCAAAGGCGCTGACCGAATGGGCAAATGCACCTGATCCCAATATGCTGCTAATGGTCAGTTGTGAGCACTGGGATAAAAGTTCACGCAACTCAAAGTGGGCTGCGAACCTTGCGAAGGCCGGTTTACGTATTGATATCTGGCCTGTCTCTGCGCGGGATCTGCCGCGTTGGCTGGAGCAACGTATGCAGCAACACGGCATGCAGCCGGAGCCCGAGGTTCTTAAAATTCTCGCAGACAGGCTGGAGGGAAATCTGCTGGCTGCCAGGCAGGAAATAGACCGCCTCGCGCTGATTAAGGGTGCGGGAACGGTCACGGTAGATGATGTGATGAAGGTTGTTTCTGATAGCAGCCGCTTTGATGCTTTTGCACTGGCTGAGCATATGCTCACCGGAAATCTGCGTGATGGTTTAAGGGTTGCGGCGGGATTGAAACGCATGGACACACCGATGCCGCTATTACTGGGTGCATTATTGAGGGAATTCAATGTGGTCGAAGCCTACAGCCTGGCAGTGCGCGGAGGTGAAAATGAAACAACGGTGTTCAGGCGGCTGAATGTATGGCAAAACCGTCAATATACCGTTCGAACAGCAGCCAGGCGTCTGGGTACACTGAAACTGTTCGACGCATTCAAGATGCTTGCACTGATCGACCGGCAATGTAAGGGGAGGGCTGCCGGTGATCCCTGGCAAAGTATCGATTCCATGCTACTCCAGCTATCCGCCTGAGTGTCACTGACACGACCCGATAATGATTAACGAGGACCTTTCTGCAGTCGAACCGCTAGCCCTGTTTGGTGGCACTTTTGACCCGGTTCATTACGGTCATCTTCGCTGTGCAGATGAGGCGCGTCAGAAACTTACCCTGGAAAAACTCTACCTGCTGCCTGCCGGCACCCCCGCGCATCGCGATATACCACAAGCGACTGTCAGACAAAGACTGGACATGTTGCAGTTGGCGCGCATGGAGTTCCCACAACTCATGATCGATGACCGGGAGACCCGCCGAAGCGGGCCCTCGTATATGGTCGAAACACTGCGAGAGTTGCGTGTCAGCTTTCCGGACAGACCATTGATCTTATTGATCGGGCAGGATGCTGCTAACCTCTTGCATACCTGGTTTCATTGGGAACAGCTATTTGAACTCGCACATATCGTGATTCTGACCAGACCGGCTACGCGCACGAACTACGAAAAGGACCTTGCAAGACAGATGCAAACCCGATCAGAAACTGTTGCTCGGAGATTGTTCGAATCCAAAGCGGGTGCAGTGCTTCACCTTGAGGTTGAACCGGTGGACGTTTCGGCAACGGGTATCAAGCGCATTATCCGTTCTGGTGGCTCACCAGGGTCGATGCTGCCGGCGGCTGTGTTGGAATATATCACTGGAAACCGTCTCTATTTAACCGATTGATGACCAACCGAATCTCAGGCCACGCTTTACGCGACCTGCTGCGACAGTTAAAATTGCACTACTTCTCAAAGGTAATCTCAAAATTTGAATAAGCTCACCGTTCACGACGACTTAACCACCGACCAGTTGCAAACACTCGTTGTTTCCTCATTAGAAGATTTCAAGGCTATCGATATCCTGGTGATTGACGTATCAGGCAAGAGTCCTTTGACTGAGCGATTGGTGATTGCGTCCGGCAACTCAACACGACATGTGAAATCAATGTCGGAGAACCTTATCGTCAAAGCCAAGGCCGCCGGCTGTCCGCCGTTGGGGGTTGAGGGTGCGCGCGAGGGTGAGTGGGTGCTGGTAGACCTGAACGATGTTATTGTTCACCTGATGTTGCCACAGACCAGGGCCTTCTATAACCTTGAAAAGCTCTGGGAAGCCAGCGCCGACCGGCGCAGCGGTGTAAGTAGCTCTGTCTGAAGGAAGGGTGACCTGATGCAATTGCTGGTAGCTGCCGTTGGCCAGCGTATGCCCAACTGGGTCTCCGAAGCATGGACTGAGTATGCCCGCAGGATGCCCCCGGGCATGGCATTGTCCCTGCGTGAAATCGGCCTGGCAAAACGCGGAAAAAACGCCGATACCAAACGACTGACCACGATAGAAAGCAAGGCGCTCTATGATGCAATGCCGGCTCGCGCGAGGGTAATAGCACTGGACGTCAGGGGTCGGGCCTGGTCCACCGAAAAACTGGCAACCCAAATGGAGATGTGGATGGGTGACGGCCGGGATATCGGGTTTATGATTGGAGGCCCGGAAGGAATTGATTCAGGTATCATGCAAAAAGCCGATGACCGCTGGTCTCTGGGCCCTCTGACTTTGCCGCACCCGTTGGTCAGGGTGGTGCTTGCCGAGCAGCTATACCGTGCCTGGACCATCACTCAAAACCACCCGTATCACCGCGCATGAATTCACGACAATCAATCATACTGGCATCAGGATCACCGCGGCGGCGGGAGTTACTGAAACAACTGGCGGTCAATTTTGAAGTGGCGTCGGCAGATATTGACGAGTCATTGGTCGAAGGTGAAGCACCGCGTGATTACGTACTACGGTTGTCACGGGCAAAGGCGCTGGAAGGGTTCAGGCATTGCGGGGGCAGGCTACCGGTGCTGGGTTCTGACACCATCGTCCTGCTGGATGGCGAAATTCTTGGCAAACCCGAATCAAGGAAAGAAGCGGAGGGCATGCTCATGCGCCTGTCGGGCCGGACACACCAGGTTTACTCAGGTGTTGCACTGGCACTAAAACCGGATAATGTACTGGATACACTCAATATCACCTCTGTCACCTTTGGTGATATGTCCTTGGCGTGGGTCAGGCAATACTGTCAAAGTGATGAACCCATGGACAAGGCTGGTGCCTATGCAGTGCAGGGCGCGACAGGCCAGTACATAAGCCGTATTGATGGTAGTTACTCAGGGGTAATGGGCTTGCCGTTGTATGAAACTGCACAATTGCTTCGCCGCGCCGGTTTGCTCACATGAGTTTTCACCATCACGCGATCCGGTCAGTTGACATCCATCATCGCCGAAGTCCCGGCGAGTGGTATCCTATTGTTCTTAGATTGAACACCTGCCGGTGTGGGATGATACGTGTATGAGCGAAGAAATCCTGATCAATGTCACGCCTACGGAAACCCGTGTAGCTGTGGTTGAAAACGGCATGCTGCAAGAGGTCTCCCTTGAACGCAACAGTCATTTGGGTTACCTGGGCAATATTTACAAGGGAACCGTATCACGTGTGTTGCCGGGTATGCAGGCGGCTTTTATAGATATCGGACTCGATCGAACCGCATTTTTACATGCTTCGGATATTTACAAGGTCGAGCGCGAACAGATGCCTGAAGACCCGCCGCCCGAGCCACCCATTGCCTCCCTGGTCCGTGAAGGTGAGGCCGTGGTTGTACAGGTCATCAAGGATCCGTTAGGAACCAAGGGCGCGCGTTTGACCACCAACCTGAGCATTCCGTCGCGATTCCTGGTTTTGCTGCCTGAAAGCGAGACGATTGCCGTGTCGGTACGCATTGAGGACGAAACGGAACGTAATCGTCTTAAAGGCCTTCTGGCAACGATGCGCGAACACAAGGGCAGGCATGGATATATCGTCCGTACCAATGCTGAAAATATCAATGAATTTGCCCTGTCAGCAGATATGACTTACCTGGCAAAGATCTGGGAAAGCATCACCGAGCAGACCAGTGCCAGCAAGCCCGGTGAATGCATATATGAAGACCTGTCACTGCAGCTACGCGCTTTACGTGACCACATGCATGAAGAAGTGGAAAAGGTTCGCATTGACTCGGCTGATGAGTTTGAACGTTTGAAGGGTTTCACCAGTAGATTTCTGCCCGAGTGGCAGCAGCGTATAGAATGCTATTCAGCCGAGCGCCCGATATTTGATCTTTACGGGATTGAGGACGAAATTGATCGGGCCCTGCACCGGACCACCCCCTTGAAATCAGGTGGTCACCTGGTCATAGACCAGACTGAAGCCATGACCACTATCGATGTGAATACCGGTGGTTTTGTCGGTCATCGTACACTGGAAGAAACCATCTACAAGACCAACCTGGAGGCGGTGCAGTCTATTGCACGGCAACTGCGTCTGCGCAACCTGGGGGGTATCATCATTATTGATTTTATCGATATGAAACATGATGAGCACAGGCGCCAGGTGATGCTTGCACTGGAACGGGCGCTTGAGCGTGATCATGCCAAGACCAGCATCTGTGAGTTTTCACCACTCGGTCTGATTGAGATGACCCGCAAACGTACGACCGAAAGTCTTGGACACGTGTTGTGCGATCCTTGTCCGGTCTGCTCCGGGCGGGGTGTGTTAAAGAGCGCGGAGACCGTTTGCCTGGAGGTGTTTCGTGAAATTATGCGCTCCAGTCGGCAGTTTGAAGCCAGCCGTCTGCTGGTAGTTGCGTCAACATGTGTGGTTGATAAAATTCTGGATGATCAGTCCACGACCGTAGCTGAGCTTGAAGAAACGATAGGCAAATCCATCCGTTTTCAGCGCGAAGACCAATACACCCGAGAACAGTTTGACGTGGTGTTACTGTAGTGTACTGTCACGCGTGTATTACATGGTTCAGCGGGTCGTGAAGCAGTTGGCCGCTAGGCGTGCTTTGCCGGTAATGGCGCGTCCGTGCCAAGAAGTACAACAGGTCGGAATGACTTCTTCAAAATGAATAGTTTGCGCAAGATATTCCGGCGGCTAAGAACGCTGCTCTGGACGGCACTGACCTTGCTGACAATTCTGGCAGCTGTGATCGTTGGAATTGGCAAGTTGCTGATGCCCTACAGCGTTCATTACCAGGATGAGCTCGAGGTCTGGCTGAGCGAGGCATTCAATCAACCGGTCAAGGTTGAGAGCTTCAGCGGTCAATGGAAGGCTTTCGGACCGCGTATCAGTCTGCGTGGTGTGACACTGATGCCGGAAGGCAAAAAATCCGAAATTGCCATCAACCGTGCAGCCTTGGATATCAAACCGTTAAACGCCCTGATTCCGGGGAGACCCTTATACAGTTTCCGGATCATTGGAGCAGACCTGTCACTGGTGCGTACACCTGATGGGCGATATGTGTTGTCCGGATTGGGCGTCAGTGATACGACCGGTTCGGGAAAAGATAACAATCCCGGTTTTCGGGATGTGGTTTTAAATGGTGAAGTTCGCTTGCAGGATATCACCTTGAGTTTTGATGACTCAGTACGTGCGATACACCTGGAGTTAAGCAATGTGAACGGTCGCCTGATGGCGGATGGGCGCAACATCTCCGCTGAGATACAAGCCAGTGTGACCGACAGAGACAGGGGCCGGGTCGTAGGTGACCTGGATGCAACCGCGCAGGTCAGGCTGGATTCGACACAGCATCTTGCAGAGGCCCAGTGGCATGTCAAAACCGGTGAGTTGATATTGTCAGAATTGGTCAGGCAATTACCACCCCACCCGCTGGTTCCGGTTTCAGGAAAACTAAATGCAGAGGTATGGGGCGAATGGCAGTCGGGTAATCCGCAATTGATGCAGGGTGTGGTTGATGTTCGTGACGCGCAGCTGAGTTCACAAACGGGACCTTTGATTGTTGATCATCTGAACAGCCGGTTTAACTTTCGATTTACGCGCCGCAAGGACTGGCGTCTGGACTTATCTGACACATCGGTAATCTATGCCGGTGATGAGTGGCAGAGTGAGCGGTTTTCTGTGGCCAGAAATCTTTCACAGGACCTGGGTCTCTGGGTCAGTGCTGATTATCTTGAACTGGAGTTTCCTTTGTTGCTGACACAAAGAATCATTGCGACTTATAACACACCATGGCCAGTATCCATTCCAAAACGTGCCCAGGGTAATGTGACGGACCTTGATTTTATCCTCGACTCGAAGTGGCACTTGAACCTGGCGAGAGGTCAACTTGAGAACGGTCGCTTCTGGGGCTGGGAAAAAGGACCTGACATAGAGGGTATCAACGCTCAGTTTGAACTCGACTCGGGAGCCGGCAACGTCAGTTTCAGTGGACAGTCTGTCAAGCTGGACTGGTTGTCGACATTCCGGCGGCCGGTGATTGCCGCACTCGCAGATTGCAAGCTGGAAGTTCAGTGGGTAGCGAAGAGCGACTGGCGGTTTGATTTGAATTATTGCAAGCTTGAAAACGATGATATCAGCGGGTACGCCCGGGTGCGTATGGCATGGGGTGAAGGTAAACCCGATATTGATATCAACGCGGTGCTGGAGCGCGGTGATATCTCACGTTTCGGGGATTACTGGCCTGAAAATATGATGGGCAGGAACACACTGCGCTGGTTACGTACTTCATTGCTCAGCGGTGAGGTATTGAACGGACGCTTTTCGATGGTCGGTGACCTGGATGATTTCCCCTTTCTGGGTCATACCGGCCGACTCCAGGCCATTGCACCGGGCCGGAATATGAACATTCGCTATGCCGACGACTGGCCCTATGTAAAACAGGTCGAAGGAACTGCGTTTTTCGAAGGCCGCGGCATGACAGTTGAAGGAAAAATAGGTGATACCGCCGGTGCAGTGGTCGATAAAGTGACTGCCAGTATTGATGACTTCAAGAAGCCGGTACTGGATGTGACCTATCAAACCTCCACGGAATTACCCAATTTGGTCAAGTTTATCCGGTATACACCCTTGCTCGACGGTCTGGAGCTGAACCTGGAGCAGTTTGTACTTGAAGGGGAGTCAGAAATAGACGGTCATATCCATATGGAGTTGGGGAATTCTTCAGAACCGTTACAGGTCACCGGCAAACTGTTGTTGAATGACAACCGGTTCACTGAGCTGGCTTCAGGAGTCGTGATTGATGGAATCTCAGGAGAGCTGGAATATAATCGGGAGGGCATAAAAGCGACCGATTTGCCAGGGGAGTTCAAAGGTTATCCTGTCACACTCGATATTTTTTCGAACTGGTCTGCAGACGAAGTTTTCCGCGCTAACGTGAATGGTGAATTGCCGGTAGAAAAAGTCATTCCGGATGAGCTATTCGAGATCGAGCCTCTGTTTTACAAGGCTACGGGTACGAGTCACTGGGATGTCAGTGTGAGCGTGGCTTCGGCACCGGGTGTTGATGACCGGGAAGTCTGGCTTGAAATCTACAGTGGACTTGAAGGCGTGAATATTGATCTGCCTGCGCCTTTGGCAAAGACCCATTATTCCACCTGGCCTTTACTGGTGCGTTACCCCATTAAAGCGGAACAGCACATTGTGACCGCGGACTTTCCCGGGAGTATTCAGTTCAAGATGGAGTTATCAAAAGATGACTCCAGCCCGCTACGGGCAGCTGTAGAGCTTGATGGAACCGTTGAAGACCTACCTGAAAATGGTTTGTTTATTGTTAATGGGTCAACTTCAAGGTTTGACCTGGACGGCTGGATCGATCTGGCCGTTGACCGGTTTTCGGAATCGGAACAGGGTGATGGGCTGACCCTGAAAACCGCCAGGGTGGATGCACGGAAAATTTCCGTTTTTGATCGCAAGTTCGACGATGTCGGGCTCCGGATGACGTATGAAGACGGTATCATTACCGGCACATTTGATAGTCAGGATATTAACGGGGCTGTTCGTTATTATAAAAATGAAGAAGGCTCCCACAGCATGTCAGGGGAGTTTGAGCGGCTGATAATGCCCGACCCGTTTGCCGAAGGCATGACGGTTGAAACAGAACCTGCCGAGCTGCCGGAAATGCATTTTTACTGTAAGGAGTTCAGTTACCTGGGGCTGGACCTGGGTGAAACGCGAATTGAAGGTTACCCGGTCAGCAACGGCTTTCGTATTGAGTCGGTCGAAGCGCAATCATCCAGCTTCATATTCAACGCCCGGGGTGACTGGATCAAAGATGAACAGGGTGAGCGATCCGATTTTGATATCCGTATCAGTTCGGAGAGCCTGGGTTCGGTGCTGGAGGCCATGGACATATCATCCGCCATGCGGGGTGGTCAGACACTGGTACATTTTGATGCCTGGTGGGAAGGCCCCCCCGCTTCTTTTGCCCTGGAACGACTGAATGGTGATATGGACGTCAGTGTGACCCAGGGAAATATATTAACGGCAGATTCAGGCGCGGGGCGTATGCTGGGCTTGCTCAGTTTGACAGAGTTGCCAAGGCGATTGTCGATGGATTTCCGGGATGTATTTGACGAAGGCTTCAGCTTCGATGAGGCCAAGGGCACGATGAAGTTTGAGAATGGCACGAGTCACACCGATGATATGCAGCTCAGTTCAACCGCTGCGAAAATTACCATTGTTGGTAGCACCGACCTGGTCGCCGAGACGTTCGATTATGAGTTTGCCGTGCAACCGGGTGTAAGCAAAACCCTGCCGGTTATTGGTGCGATAGCCGGTGGCCCGATTGGTGCTGCTGCAGGTCTTGCTCTGCAGGCTCTATTGCGTGATGCTCTGGGTGAAGCGACAGAAGCAAGATACACTATTCGCGGCACCTGGGAAGAGCCGCTGATTGAGGCGGTAGAAAAACGGCCGAAAAACCGTGATGCTGAGAAACCACCTGAGCCAGACAAACCGGCCGAATCATAAGCCGAAACCAATCAAGCAACTCAAGCCGGCGGGCCGGCGCAAAAGTAACAGACGGAATCACCTATGACTGAAGCGTTAAAACTAGCGGAACAACAACTCCTGGCACCTGGCGGGCTCAGCCATACAGACCTGGAGAAGGTATTGCATCATCTGATGGGGCCATCTGTGGATGCCGGGGACCTGTATTTTCAAAACACCAGTCACGAGGCCTGGTCACTGGAAGATGGTCTGGTCAGAAGCGGCACCCATGCGGTGGAGCAGGGTGTCGGAATACGCGCAATCAGCGGTGAAAAGACCGGTTTTGCCTATGCTGACGAGATCGTCATGCCATCCCTTATGCAGGCGTCAACCGCTGCCCGTGCTATCGCCCGGCAGGGGTCACAAGGCACGGTGCAGGCCTGGCGCCGGCAATCTCCACAAGCATTGTATTTGCCCGATGATCCGATGCCTGTTCTCAGCGCAGACGAAAAGGTGGACCTGCTGCGGCAGATTGATACCTACACCCGCTCGCTTGACCCCAGGATCAAGCAGGTGATGGTCAGTCTCGCGGCCACCCACGAAACCATACTGGTTGCTTCAACAGACGGTTCACTGGCCGCTGATGTGCGGCCGCTGGTACGTTTGAACGTCACCGTGATCGCAGAACACAAAGGCCGGCGTGAGCAGGGCAGTGACGGCGGTGGCGGGCGATTCGATTACCTGCAACTGGTCAAGGAGAATGCCTGGCAGCGTTTTGCCGATGAAGCGGTCAGGCAGGCACTGGTCAACCTGGAAGCGGATGCCGCACCTGCGGGTACCATGACCGTTGTATTGGGCCCCGGCTGGCCCGGTGTCCTGCTGCATGAGGCCGTAGGTCATGGACTGGAAGGTGATTTCAATCGTAAGGGCACTTCAACCTTCAGCGGACGGATGGGTGAAAAGGTAGCCGCTGAAGGCGTCACAATTGTCGATGACGGAACACTTCCGGAGCGACGTGGGTCCTTAAGCGTTGATGATGAAGGTACGGCCACCGAACAAACGGTTCTGATAGAAAACGGTGTGCTGGTGGGCTACATGCAGGACAAACTTAACGCGCGTTTGATGAATATGAAACCCACCGGTAATGGCCGGCGCGAATCGTTTGCTCATCTGCCAATGCCGAGGATGACCAATACTTTCATGTTGCCGGGCAAACATGATCCACAGGAGATTATTCGTTCCGTTGACAAAGGACTTTATGCTGTCAATTTTGCGGGTGGGCAGGTGGATATTACCTCCGGTAAGTTCGTGTTTTCCGCCTCCGAGGCCTACCTGATTGAAAACGGCAAGGTAACCCGGCCCGTTCGCGGTGCCACATTGATCGGAAACGGACCCGAAGTTATGACCCGAGTCAGCATGGTGGGCAATGATCTCAAACTGGATGCCGGTGTCGGTGTATGCGGCAAGGACGGGCAAAGTTTACCGGTGGGCGTCGGTCAACCGACCCTGCGTATCGATTCGCTGACGGTTGGTGGTACACAGACTTGAAACCTGGTGTGAAGATTGGCAACGTCATCCCGGAAATGCGAAGCATTATCCGGGACCTCCTCATGTGTAACGTGAAGTTGGGAAAAGTGCTTTGTTTGAATTCGCGAAAAATCCAGGAGATCCCCGCTTTCGCGGGAATTTTGTGCATGGATGCACTTAAATCTTGGAAGCACATGGATGTGCGGAAAGATCATGGTTCGGTGAAAACCGCTGTTAATTCAGTTTGGCCAATGCTTCAGTTTATTGATAATGGTGGTAAAGGGTGTTCGGTATCCATTTCACGCAATAGCTTGAATAGTTTGCGTGCTGATGTGGGTGGCTTCTCAAGTTGGGCTTCTTTTTTTGCGTTGCGGATTAACTGTCTCAAGGTTTGCACATTGGCGTCCGGGGTTTGCTCAAGCAGTTCGGTTAAAACCTCGTTGCTTCCTTCAACCAACTTGTCCCGCCAGGCTTCAACGAGATGAAAACGAGCATGCACCTGCCGGTTTTTCTGGTCAATATTGTTTACAGCGTTCAGCAATTCTTGGTTGTCGCGTCGACGAAGCATTTTTCCGACAGTCATCAACTGTCTTTTCCTTGCTCCGTACGCCTTAATGCTGCGCGCAAACTCCACTTCGTCTCGCAGATCCTGATCCAATGGCAGCTTTTTAAACCCGCTTTCCGGCATCGCGATCAGGTATTTGGCCAGATCCAACAACTCGTTAGCTTCGCGTTTGCGCTGGCTTTTACTGATTTCAGTTGTGTCGTTTTCGATAGTAGGTTCGTTCATGCCAATTTTCACCCAACGGAGTTGCCAGCGTAATGTCACATAATAAAGGACCCTACACCTGATGATTGATTCGAGTATGGTAGCCCAGGCAGTGCCTGACCGCGATCAGGAATTGTCTTTCCTGACTGATGGCGCACAGTCGGCACTGGACCACGCACGCAGTTTGGGCGCAGATGCTTGTGAAACGTCAGCGAGCATTCATTTTGGATTGAACGTCAATGTTCGTTTGGGCGAAGTAGAGACCCTGGAACATTCACGTGACCGCGGTTTGGGAATCAGCGTTTACCTTGGCAACAGCAAGGGCCATGCTACCAGTGGTGACTTGCGGCCGGAAACGATAGGTAAATGTGTGGAAAAAGCCATTGATATCGCTCGCTTTACACAGGCCGATAAGTGCAATGGACTGGCATCTGTCGAGAGGCTGGCAAGCCGGTTTCCCGATCTGGACCTGTGGCATCCTCAAGCCCTGGATGCAGAAGCAACCACGATAAGGGCGCTTGCCTGTGAAGCAGCGGGGCTGGAGCACGCGGATATATCCAATTCTGATGGTGCATCGGCTTCAAGCAGTTTCGGCTTGAGTGTTTACGCCAACTCCAATGGTTTTACCGGTCGCAGGGATGGCACGCGCTTCAGTCAGAGTTGCGTATTGATTGCCGGTGAAGGTGGGTCGATGCAACGTGATTACTGGTACGATTCCCGCCGGGCTTTTACCGATCTTGAGAGTGTTGAGGACACTGGTCGCGAGGCGGCGCGCCGGACCGCCAGACGTCTCGGGGCGCGCAACATCGCCACCTGCGAGGTGCCGGTGCTGTTCGTGCCTGAGGTTGCCCGCGGACTGGTGGGCCATTTGCTGGCTGGTATTTCAGGTGCCACGCTTTATCGCAATGCTTCCTTTCTGAAGGAAGCCAAAGGTCAACAATTGTTTTCCGACTGGATGACAATGTCAGAAAGGCCCTATATCCCGCGTGGCCCTTCCAGTACGGCATTCGATGCTGAAGGTGTGGCAACCAGTGACCGCGATATCATCAAGGATGGTGTGTTGACAGGTTATGTGCTGGACAGTTATTCGGCCAGGAGGTTAGGCCTCGAAACAACCGGCAACGCCGGTGGAGTACACAACCTTGTTGTGCAACCAGGTCGGTTTTCGGCCCGGGAGTTGATGCAACAGATGGGTACCGGTCTGCTGGTCACCGAGGTCATGGGGCAGGGTGTCAGCATCGTGACCGGAGACTACTCCCGTGGGGCGGCTGGTTTCTGGGTTGAAAATGGTGAAATTCAATTCCCGGTTGATGAAGTGACCATCGCCGGTAACTTAAAAGACATGTTCGCGGCCATCGAAGCGGTGGGAACCGATGTTGACGACCGGTCCAGTATCCAGAGCGGTTCAATCCTGATGGGTAAAATGACGGTGGCCGGCTCTTAGCCAAAGCCCGCACTACGTTAAATGTTCCGTTACCTGCGCATAGCAATACTACTGACGATACTGGTCATCGTCGCCGGTCAGCAGTGGTTGACCAGCAAACGGCTTGGCAGTTGGGAAAAGCCACTGTGGATCACCATCTACCCTGTGCTACTTGATTCTGATGCGGATACCCGTCGCTATGCCGGGAGTCTCAGTACCGATTCGTTTCGGGACATTAGTGTTTTTCTCAAGCGACAGGCAGCACGTTATGATCGCCGGTTTGAGAATCCTGCAATTGTACAGGTGGCTCGTCCTTTGACCGCATTGCCTCCTGCACTACCCGCCGAGAATTCCGGTGTAAAAATCGCTCTCTGGAGTTTGAAGATGCGCTGGTGGGTATGGAGAAATGGCTCACAGGATGGTCTTGTTGGCGAAGATGTCAAAATGTTTGTGCTTTATCAGAAGGGAGACTCCAATGGCCCACTGGAGCGCTCAGTCGGTATCAAGAATGGCAGTTATGGCTTGGTTAATGCCGTGGCCTCACAGGAAAAGGCCGCACGTAATCGCATCGTTATCACTCACGAATTGCTTCATATACTGGGTGCCAGCGATAAGTATGACTTCCTTACCGGCCAGCCCATCGCGCCCGCTGGCCTTGCAAACCCGGGTCGATCTCCCTTATACCCGCAGGATAGTGCTGAAATAATGGCTGGGCGTATTGCGACGTCAGCCAATCACTGGCGTTACCCCGCCAACCTTAAATCCTGTGTGATAGGAGCTGAAACTGCGGCTGAAATCGGTTGGTAACCCCGTCGGGTTAATGGCCAGACGGATACTATCCGGATCGCTACCTTAGTTGGGGTTGCGCCCATGAATCGGGACAGCGGCAAGATGCGTGGAAAGAGACACATTCGTGGTGGCCGCGCACATGTGCGAACGGTGCTGTTCATGGCCACACTATTGGCGATTCAACACAACCCGGTGATCAAGGGTTTTGACCAGCGCCGGCATTGCCGGCGTACTTGAACGTTTTGTTATGTGTGGTGGCAGTCATTGTGTCAATCTGTATTTGCTGCAATAACAATTAGGCTCTGATCTAACTCCACTACACATTTGTATCGTCCAAAGTTGAAAGCGCTATCGACGTAAATTCTATTTCTCCCAGAATGGGTTTCTTTTTGATATCTCAAAAACGAACCTGTATTCAGTTGGGTGATCACGCTCTGCTCTGTAGTCCCTGCTCCAAAATTTGAACATAGAAATATAATTTCTTTTCTGGCTTCATTCCACACAAAGCCAATAACTATTAAAGCGAAAAGAAGTCCAACTCCTGCGCTTGCTAGTAGTAATCGCTTTTTCAAAATAATACTTCCCCAAAAATGACATCAAAACATTTTGTCAATCCAGTAATCCTCGTTTAGCCGATGATATTTGCAGACACATAACGTTTTAGTTAAGCGGCGTAAGAATGCGCAACATTTTTACGTCCGGTGGAGGGCCGCAGGCCCGGAACGAACTTGAACGATTTGTTATGAACCTGCTTGGCACTGTGTTCCATATGGTGTCTGCTCCGTGTGGCTTTCTTTCCCAGTGAAAGCAGCTCGAATTTTCTCAGATCTGGCAGACAACTGTGGCACTAAATCATTCCGGCCGGCTTGTTCAAGGGCGTGTACATATTTATCCAAGAAATCGGCATAACCTATGGGGTCCTTCGTGTCTGCTTGATCTTCTTCCATTCCAGAATATGCGCGTTGAAAATACTCAATCGCTGCAGGGTACAATTCCCGGTCGTAGTTCATTTGTGCAAGCTCGTAAAGGGACATATAAGCTGGCCCGCCGATCTTTGAATCCAGCTCGAATGCCTTGTTGAGTCCATTTTCAGCTTCTTCCCAATCACATATCACGCCAGAAGATCGGCCATACTCGTACCAAAGAACTGCCAGACCCTTGCTAGGTGCGCCAGCCAATTCAGCATTCGAGATCGCACGTGCGAAGTACATACGAGAATTCCACCAATCGCCCGAGTGTTGAGCACTCACAGCAGCAGCGTAGTATTTATCTGCATTTCTCTGATTAATCGGTGCGGCACAAGATTGAAAAATAAAGAGAGCTACAATTATTAGAATAAGCTTTGCCGGCATCCTGTGTTCCTAACGTTTGAGTTAAGCGGCCCAAAAGGGCGCAGCCTTTTTGGGTCCGGTGGAGGGCCACAGGCCCGCAACGAACTTGAACGATTTGTTATGCCTAAACAACTCTAAATTCACCGCTAAAACCTTCAGGCCATAACACGGTGTAGTTTTCACCGGATAACTCTCTAAATGCGGCCGTAAAATCTTTGCCCATAGTAGGTATTAATTTATTTTTTATTATTTCAAATGCTTCCTCAGGCTCGTTTGTGTGAATAAATATATTCATTTCACCTGAACCAAAATCATGACCGTCTACTTCATGAGATTCCCCAAGGACATTCTCAAAACTATCTTCTAACTCAACAAGTTGATCGAATTCGTCAATATTGGATGCTTCAAATTGTAAGACTAATTGATATTTCATATCTAGTAGGCATAACGTTTGAGTTAAGCGGACCAAAAAGGCGCAGCCTTTTTGGGTCCGGTGGAGGG
>JASJFX010000089.1:0-3208 GCA_033791845.1 Lysobacterales bacterium
GATTCGATTTGGCGCCAGTAGCGCCCACGGCCGTGCCAACATGATCCGGTTTAACTATTTCAGTGATGCAGGGGCTTTCAGCCGTGACCCGGATACCGGCACCTACCGTGTTAACGTCGCGGAATTTGAACAGGCCATCAAAAACCTGAGCCGCGACCTGCTGGTCTTGCAGGGTAATGGCGATTACGAGGCGGTAGCCACCTTCGTTGCCAATCGCGGCAACGTCAGTCCACAATTGCAAGCTGATCTGAACCAACTGGACGCGATCAGCATACCCGTAGATATCGTTTACCAGCAGGGTAAGGAACAGCTCGGCTTGTAATAGCCAAGGAGCCTGGGAGCCGCTGATCAACTCATGAACTCGTATCTTGCATCCAAAATGTCCATCTTCTGCGTTGCAAATCTTGCCAATAGCTCGCTATTACCTGCGATTCGCGCCTTGAACCTGGACATTTTGAATCGCAACCTACTTCGCTCAGAGTTAATCAGAGGCTTCTTAGATGCCTAAACGAATTGTCGTTAAAATTGGCAGCCAGGTTCTTTGTGACCCGGCGGGCAGTCTGAACCGGGATGTACTGGCAAACCTGGTAAGCCAGCTAGGCGGTTTACAGGCCGAAGGCTGGCAGGTGCTGTTGGTTTCATCGGGTGCTGTGGCCGCCGGCAAAGGCCTGGTGTCTGGACAACTAAAGCGCATCGCTGATCCCGTCGCCCGCAAACAGGTTTTGGCAGCTACCGGCCAGGTGCGCCTGATGGAAACCTACCGCGAGCTATTTGCACAACAGGCATTGACCATTGCCCAGGTGCTGGCCACCAAGAATGATTTCCAGACACGCCGCCACTACCTGAATATGCGTGGTTGTATCGAAGCATTATTGGAAGCCGGTATCGTTCCTGTCATCAACGAGAATGATGTGGTGTCCGTCACCGAGTTGATGTTTACCGATAACGATGAACTGGCAGGTTTGCTGGCGGGTATGGTCAAAGCCGAAATGCTTTGCCTGCTCAGTACCGTTCCCGGTGTTTATGACGGTGATCCGGATGACACTGCCACGCAATGCATAAAGTGCTGGGATGATGACCGTTACCAGATCGAAGACATCGTCTCACGCGGTACCTCTGCATTGGGCCGCGGCGGTATGCATAACAAACTGGCCGTTGCCCGAAAAGTGGCCCGGCTAGGCACTGAAGTGGTTATTGCCGATGGCACCGACCCGCAGATCATCAGCAAAATTCTTGGTGACCAGAAAACCGGCACACGTTTCCCGGTGATTGGTGATGCGTCACCTGCCAAGAGATGGCTCGCCAGTGCAGATGACCATGCAACCGGTTCGGTTACTGTCAACAAAGGTGCGGAACATGCTCTTCTGGACAGTAACCGCCTGGCCAGTGTGCTGCTGGTCGGTATAGAGGCCGTGGATGGGGGTTTTAACCGGGGCGACGTTATCCAGATACTTAATTCGTCCGGCAAGGTACTCGGTTGCGGACAGGCGCGCTATGACCACAAAGATGCTAAAAACCTGATGGGGCAACGGGGTCATAAACCGCTGATCCATTACGATTACCTTTACCTGATGGACTAGGGTTGACACTGCACTAAGGAGCCCCTGATGAGAGACCAGCAACAATACCTGGACAATGGATTAATCAATGCACGTGAAGCGGCACGTGAACTGGCGCAATGTGAAGATGCAACAATCCGGGCCGTCCTCGAAGCGCTGGCTGATCGCACCATTGCAGCAGAAAAAGAGATACTGCAAGCCAACCTCAGCGACCTCTCCCGGATGCCGGAATCAGACCCGAAGTACGACCGCCTGTTGCTCAACTCACAACGTCTCGCCGATATTGCACATGATTTACGCTGTGTGGCCGCTCTACCCTCTCCGGTTGGCGAGGTACTCGAACAGAGGCAATTGGACAACGGTCTTGAGCTGAAAAAAGTACGCGTGCCCATGGGCGTCATCGCGGTGATTTTCGAGTCCCGTCCAAATGTTACTTTTGACGTGTTTGCACTGTGTCTGAAAACCCTGAATGCCTGTGTTCTGAAAGGCAGTAGTGATGCACATGACACCAATCTTGTGATCGTCAAAATAATTCACGAGGTGCTGACCGGGTTTGATATCAATCCGGCTGTGGTGTTCCTGGCACCGCCCCAACGTGAATACCTGCCGGACATATTGCAGGCAACAGAAACCATTGATCTGGCCATCCCGCGCGGCTCAAAGGGTCTGATTGATTTTGTACGGGATAATGCACGGATACCCGTGATCGAAACCGGCGCGGGCATCGTGCACACCTATGTTGATGCCAGTGCTGATCCTGCAATGGCCAAATCCATCATCACCAACGCCAAGGTCCGGCGTGTCAGCGTATGCAACGCCCTGGACACACTGATACTGCACCGTGATCTTTTGCCAGCACTCCCCGGAATGATGCAGACGATGGGCGAAGACCATGCGGTTGAAGTATTTGCCGATGACGATGCCTTCGAGGTTTTGAATGGAAACTATGCCGGCGCCTTGCAACGTGCTTCCGATGAGCACTTCGGAACAGAGTTTCTATCACTGAAAATGTCGATAAAAACCGTTTCCGGTCTTACTGAAGCTCTCGAACACATCCATCGCTACAGCTCAAAGCACTCCGAGGCCATCGTCGCCGAAGACCTTGGTGTCATCGAACAGTTTCTCAACAGCGTCGACGCCGCCGCCGTTTATGCCAATACCTCAACAGCATTTACAGACGGTGGCCAGTTCGGAATGGGTGCCGAAATTGGTATCAGCACCCAGAAGCTGCATGCACGTGGGCCGATGGCTTTGCCGGAATTGACCAGCTACAAATGGGTCGTTAAAGGAACCGGCCAGACTCGCTCGTAACTTCACCACGAGTTCATTGCTGACCTCAATTCTCATTTTTTTGCAAGGCCACGCAGGGTGCGTAAATTGCAAGGTGAGAGAAGGTGAGACGGGTTCCCCGTCTCACCTTCTCTCACCTTGTCCTGAACATAACCGCGCTGCAGTTCCATCAGAATCTATTGCTGTATGAATACCCACAAAGCCGAGGATGTACAGTAGCTTGTTTCGGGACCTTACGAGACAGGGAGGAGGTGAGACCGCAAAGCGGTCGAGAGGCTGGCCTGGGCCATGTCGAGGAAGAGCGACACAAGGACAAGGTGAGACCGTGAAACGGTCGAGAGGGTGCCCTGGGGTATGTG
>JASJFX010000090.1:0-41903 GCA_033791845.1 Lysobacterales bacterium
TTTCTATTATGGCTAAACGTGACTATTACGAAGTGCTTGGGGTTCAGCGAAATGTTGATGAAGCTGAGCTCAAAAAGGCATACCGCAAGCTTGCGATGAAATTCCATCCTGACCGTAATCCGGATGATCACGACGCACAAGAGCATTTTAAGGAGGCTCAGGAAGCCTACAATGTGCTCAAGGACCCGAAGCGACGTTCAGCCTACGACCAGTTTGGCCATGCCGCAACCGGTCCGGGTGCACGTGGTCCGGCGGGTTTCGATGGTGATGTCGGTGATGTTTTCGGAGATATCTTCGGAGATATCTTTGGCGGCAGAGGCGGGCGCGGTGGTGCAAGGCAGCAGCAACGCGGGTCTGATCTGCGCTTTGCCATAGAGCTTGACCTGGAAGAAGCCGTAACCGGTATTACCCGCGAAATTCGTATTCCAACCCTGGGCGAATGTAAAAAATGTGACGGAAGCGGTGCTGAGGACGGTGACAAAACCTCCTGCACGACTTGTGGTGGTGTTGGCCAGGTACGGATGCAGCAGGGGATTTTCTCGGTTCAGCAAACCTGTCCGGCCTGCAAGGGCATGGGGCAGGTCATCAAGAACCCTTGTCCTTCCTGTCATGGGCAGGGCCGGGTGCGTGAGACCAAGACCCTGTCGGTTAAAATTCCCTCCGGTGTGGATACCGGTGACAGGATAAGACTGGCGGGAGAGGGTGAGGCCGGTATGACAGGCGCTCCGGCGGGTGACCTGTATGTTGAAGTCAGGGTGCGTGCACACCGCCTGTTTGAACGTGACGGTGATGACCTCTATTGCGAGGTTCCAATTCATTTCAGCACTGCCGCCATTGGCGGTGAGCTGGAAATACCTACTTTAAACGGCCAGGTGAAACTGAAAATACCGGCGGAAACCCAGACCGGGCGTATGTTCCGCCTGAAGGGCAAAGGGGTTAAGTCAGTACGCAGCCATCGCCAGGGTGACCTGATGTGCAAGGTGGTTATCGAAACACCGGTCAGGCTTTCCAAGGCACAAAAAGCATTGCTGAAACAATTTCAGGAAACCTACGAAACCAGTAAAACCGACCATAATCCAAAGTCGAGTTCATGGCTGGGCGGGGTGAAGGAATTCTTTGACCGGATGACTTCATGACCCGAACCCTTGTACATGGGGCAGGTCGCATGGCACACCGTGTCCTGGCTAACCTGCCGGGCTTTGAAAATCTGGAACCGGTGGGCCTGGTATCCAGAACCCGACCGGATGAAAACCCCGGTATTGCCTGGTTTGCTTCCCTCGAAGAACTGAAAAGCGATGTCGACTTATTAATTGATTTCACACTTCCAGGCGGTACCCGGGCTGCGGCCCGCTGGTGTGCGGCCAACAATGTATCACTACTTAGCGGAACAACCGGGTTGGCCGACGAGGATATGGAAGCGCTAAAAAGTGCTGCTTCGGAGGTGCCGGTATTATGGGCGCCTAATCTGAGTTATGGCGTTGCTTTGGTAACGGCGCTGGTGCGTCAGGCGGCCGGCGCCCTGGGTGGCAGTGCAGAAATTTCGATCAGTGATATACATCACCGGCACAAGCTCGATGCGCCATCGGGTACTGCATTGGCACTTGCAAGCGCGGCGATGGAAGGTCGCTCGAAGCGTTTGCAGTCGCGACCGGATGGGAATGGGTCGACCGGTTTATCCAGTACCGATAAGGATGATGTAGCGTTTTCAAGCGTGCGCGAAGGTGAGGTCGTGGGTGAACATACCATCAGTTTTGCCATGCCCGATGAATTGATAGAAATCACCCACAAGGCACTTGACCGTGATGTATTTGCAAAGGGTGCGCTCAAAGCCGGTGAATGGCTGGTCAGGCAGAAACCCGGCTACTACTCCACGGCTGATTGGCTCGGGTTGGACTGAAGCGGTTTACAGAACCGGTAGTCGGTGGTGGTTTGGCCTCACAGGTATATGTGCTCAACTGCGATATACCGTTCATCTACAAGTCGTGCAAATTTGACACAATCGCGCCGCACATCCATGACACCGTGCCAGTTTGAAAGAAGCCGCTCCTGCGCATCCCTGCGCCCGCGGCATACCGTTCATCCTGAACATAATATTGTTAGACAGGTGTTGCTCGTTCCAGTAAAATTCTGACGCTTAGAACGACATTTGCGGCTTCGATCCGATATAAACGGAAAATGCTGTTGTTACTTATTAATCTAAGCGGGAATAGCTGTCCACGGCATGCCCGTTTTGTGCATCCGGAGAGAGGAAATTGACACAGCAGGCTTTGCTGGCACTCGCAGACGGAAGTTTGTTTTACGGTCAAAGCATTGGTGCTGCAGGCACCACGACCGGCGAGGTGGTATTCAATACCTCGATGACCGGGTATCAGGAAATCCTCACTGACCCGTCCTATGCCAAACAGGTAGTCACCCTGACCTTTCCCCATATTGGCAATACCGGATGCAATTCAGTCGATGAAGAATCCATTCAACCAGTGGCATCCGGACTGATTGTGCGGGATGCGCCGATGTTGTGCAGTAACTGGCGCAGCGAAGAGCCATTACAGGGTTACCTGCAGCGTCATGGGATTGTGGCCATTGCCGGTATTGATACCCGTCGACTGACGAGGATATTGAGAGAAAAGGGTGCACAGGGTGGTTGTATTATTACTGGTGACCAACCCGACAAGGATCTGGCGCTGACCACAGCACGGAATTTCCCCGGTATGAAGGGGCAGGATCTGGCGAGTGTTGTGACCACCGCAGAGGCGTATGAGTGGACACAGGGCAGTTATGACCTTGACTCAACCGACTGGAAGACGATTGTTCCGGTACGTCACGTGGTTGCCTATGATTTCGGTATCAAGCGGAATATCCTGCGGATGCTGAGTGACCGGGGTTGCCGGGTAACCGTGGTTCCGGCCACCACAGCGGCCAGTGAGGTACTCGCGATGCAACCCGATGGTGTGTTTTTGTCCAATGGTCCGGGTGATCCCGAGCCGTGTGACTACGCCATCGAGGCCATCCAGGAAATATTGCGAACCAAGCTGCCGGTTTTTGGAATTTGCCTGGGTGTGCAATTGCTTGGTCTTGCTGCCGGGGCCCGTACCGTCAAGATGAAGTTTGGACATCATGGTGCCAATCACCCGGTCCAGGATCTGGATACAAGGCAGGTTTTAATAACCAGTCAGAACCACGGTTTCGCATTGGATGAAGTAAGTTTGCCGGAAAATATCAGGGCCACACACCGGTCACTGTTTGATGGCAGTCTGCAGGGCATCGAATTGAGCAACGGATGCGCTTTCGGTTTCCAGGGGCATCCGGAAGCAAGCCCCGGTCCACACGATGTTGCACCTTTATTCGATCGTTTCATAAGCCTGATGAGCCGCCAAGATTGATTATCTATGCCAAAAAGAACTGACATAAAAACTATTTTGATTATTGGCGCCGGTCCGATTGTGATCGGCCAGGCCTGTGAATTCGATTATTCGGGAGCCCAGGCCTGTAAGGCATTACGCGAGGAAGGCTACCGCGTGGTGCTGGTAAATTCCAACCCGGCCACCATCATGACCGACCCTGATATGGCGGATGCGATCTATATCGAACCGGTTGAGTGGCGAACGGTTGCGAGGATCATCGAAAAAGAGCGCCCGGATGCCCTGTTACCCACAATGGGTGGCCAGACGGCCCTGAATTGCTCATTGGACCTGGTTCGTAAAGGTGTACTTGAAAAATTCAACGTGGAAATGATCGGCGCGACACGTGAAGCCATCGATATGGCAGAAGACCGGGATCTGTTTCGAAAGGCAATGGCAGAGATCGGTCTGGAGACGCCCCGGGCAGAGCTTGCCCACAGTCTTGATGAAGCCCTTGGCAGCCTGGAGAGTATCGGCTTCCCCACCATTATCCGTCCCTCATTCACGATGGGCGGCTCAGGAGGTGGTATCGCCTATAACCGGGAAGAATTTGTCGATATCGTCAAACGCGGGCTTGAGCAGTCACCGACCACCGAAGTGTTGCTGGAAGTCTCGGTACTGGGCTGGAAAGAATATGAAATGGAGGTGGTGCGCGATCATGTTGATAATTGCATCATCATCTGCTCCATTGAAAACCTGGACCCTATGGGTATTCACACGGGTGACTCAATCACGGTTGCCCCCGCCCTGACCCTGACCGACAAGGAGTACCAGCACCTTCGCGATGCATCGATTGCCGTACTGCGTAAAATTGGCGTAGATACCGGTGGTTCTAACGTGCAATTTGCAGTTAACCCTGAAAATGGCAAGGTCATCATCATCGAGATGAATCCGCGTGTCTCGCGATCGTCCGCACTTGCGTCCAAGGCCACGGGTTTCCCCATCGCCAAGGTCGCTGCGAAGCTTGCGGTCGGTTTTACACTGGATGAGTTACGTAATGAAATTACCGGTGGTGCAACTCCAGCCTCGTTTGAGCCCGCCATCGATTACGTGGTAACCAAGATTCCACGTTTTGCATTTGAAAAATTCCCTGCTGCCGATGACCGCCTGACCACACAGATGAAGTCGGTAGGGGAGGCGATGTCCATCGGCCGGACCTTCCAGGAGTCATTACAAAAGGCCCTGCGTAGCCTGGAGACGGGCCGTGACGGTCTCAACCCGATTTTGCTGACCGAAGATCCCTATGACCGTACAGCGGAATTGAAACGTGAATTGCGTGAAGCCGGTGCGGAACGGTTGTTCTATGTCGCTGACGCGTTCAGGGAAGGCTGGAGCGCGGAAAGGATACACAAACTGACTAAAATTGATCCATGGTTCCTGGCCCAAATCGAAGACCTGGTGATCTCCGAGGCAGAGGTCGGGCAACAGGGTCTTGCGGCACTCGACAAGCAGCGATTGTTTGGTCTCAAACAAAAAGGTTTTTCCGATGCCAGGCTGGCGGCACTGGTGGGTGTGTCTGAAGAGGAATTACGTGAACATCGACATAGCCTGGGTGTGCGGCCGGTGTATAAACGTGTCGATACCTGTGCGGCAGAGTTCGCAACCACGACCGCTTACCTGTATTCCACTTACGAAGAAGAGTGTGAGGCTGAACCGACGGACAACGCCAAGATTATGGTGCTGGGTGGCGGTCCGAACCGCATCGGCCAGGGAATTGAGTTTGATTATTGCTGTGTTCACGCCGCGCTTGCGCTTCGCGATGATGGCTATGAAACCATCATGGTCAACTGTAACCCGGAAACGGTGTCCACGGATTACGATACTTCCGACCGGCTCTATTTTGAACCGCTAACGTTGGAAGATGTGCTGGAAATAGTCCATCGCGAAAACCCGAAGGGTGTGATCGTTCAGTACGGTGGTCAGACCCCGCTTAACCTTGCACGTCCGTTGGAAGCAGCGGGGGTTCCGATTATTGGTACCTCTCCTGATTCGATAGACCTGGCCGAGGATCGTGAGCGTTTTCAGCAGATGTTGAATAAACTGGGTTTGCGCCAACCTCCCAACCGGACGGCAACCAGTGTCGATCAGGCGGTCGTGCTGGCCGCTGAAATCGGCTACCCGCTGGTTGTGAGGCCGTCCTATGTGCTGGGTGGCCGCGCCATGGATGTGGTGCATGGTGAAAAGGATTTGCGTCGCTATATGCGTGATGCAGTCAAGGTATCCAATGATTCCCCGGTTCTGCTGGACCGTTTTCTTGATCACGCCATTGAGGTGGATATCGATGCCATCTGTGATGGCACGGATGTGCTGATCGGGGGCATCATGGAGCATATCGAGCAAGCCGGTGTGCACTCCGGTGACTCTGCCTGTTCCATCCCGCCGCATAGCCTGTCCGTGGAGATTCAGGACGAGATGCGGCGGCAAATGAAAATGATGGGACTCGAACTCGGTGTCGTGGGTCTTATGAATGCCCAGTTTGCCTTGCGCCGTAATGAGATTTATATCCTCGAGGTCAACCCGCGCGCCTCACGTACCGTGCCGTTTGTATCCAAGGCCACGGGTCGGCCACTGGCAGCAATAGCTGCGCTGTGCATGGCAGGTAAAACACTTAAAGAACAAGGCTATACAGAGGAAATAATACCTGAATTCTATTCTGTCAAAGAGGCCATATTACCGTTTCTGAAATTCCCCGGAGTCGATCCCATATTAGGACCGGAAATGCGCTCTACCGGTGAGGTCATGGGTGTGGGTCGTAGTTTTGGCCAGGCCTGTGCGCGCGCCATGAAGGCAGCCAAGTACGGAATTCCAAGACCCGGAAACGCATTTCTGAGTGTCAGGGATGCAGACAAGGAGCCATTGCTGCCGATTGCAGAGGAATTGGTCGAGAGGGGTTATTCACTGATAGCAACCAGTGGCACCTCAAACTATTTGCGTGAACATGGCTTTATATGTGAACCTATTAACAAGGTGGATGAAGGCCGTCCGCATATCGTCGATGCCATTAAAAATGGCGAAATCGAATTTATTGTCAACACGACCGAGGGCAGTATGGCGATTGCGGATTCTTTCTCCATTCGTCGAGAAGCGTTGCAATACAAGGTAAGCTATACAACAACAATTGCCCGTGGTTGGGCCACATTGCAGGCCATTGACCACGAATTTAATCCGGAGGTTCGAACTCTTCAGGAGTTGCACAGTGCCCATACGGGCACGAAATAGATCCCCCGACAGGAACGTTTTATGAAAAGAACACCATTAACACTTCACGGTGCCGAACGTTTGCGGGCCGAAGCGGCACACCTTAAAAAGGTCGTACGGCCACAGATCATTGCTGCAATCGCAGAGGCGAGAGCACACGGCGATTTGAAAGAAAATGCGGAATACCACGCTGCCAGGGATCAGCAGAGCTTTACCGAGGGCCGGATTCGTCACTTGGACTCTGAGCTCTCGGGCGCACAGGTCATTGATATCACCAAGCTGAACCCGGGCGGCAAAGTTGTCTTCGGTGCCACCGTGACCTTGTATGATGAGGATAAGGACAGCGAGATAACCTACCAGGTTGTGGGTGACCTTGAGTCGGACATCAAGGAATCACGCATCGCAATTACATCGCCCATAGCCAGGGCGATGATCGGCAAAGAAGAGGGCGATGAGATCGTAGTCAACGCGCCTGGCGGTGAGTTGGTTTACGAAATCGTCAAAGTCGAATATGTTTAAGGATCATGGCTTTGCCTGCCCGCCGTAATGTAGGGCAACGGCAAACCGGATCCGTATCACACACACTGCCGGATTCGCTGCATCCGGTCATCCGTCGCATTCTGCTGGCACGCGGTATCACCAATGAGAAGTCCCTTGATCTGAAGCTGGGCCGCTTGCAGAAGCCATCGGCACTCTCCGGCATCAAGGAGGCCGCAGAAATACTTGCTGACGCGGTGGTTTCCGGGCAAAGCATATTGATCGTAGGGGATTTCGATGCCGATGGAGCGACCGGTACGGCGCTAGCCGTGCGGGCCCTTCACCTGATGGCCGCTAGCCGTGTGGATTTCCGTGTTCCTAACCGTTTTGAGTTTGGTTACGGGCTCAGTGTGGGGCTGGTGGAAACACTGGCGAGCGATCCACCGGACGTACTGGTCACAGTAGACTCCGGTATCAGTTCCAACGACGGTGTAAAGCGGGCGCGCGAACTGGGTTGCAAGGTGATTGTTACCGATCACCATTTGCCCGGTGAAAAATTGCCGGATGCAGAGGCGATCGTCAATCCAAACTGTCCCGGCGATCAGTTCGCGAGTAAAAATCTTGCCGGTGTGGGGGTGGTGTTTTACCTGATGAGTGTGCTCAGGAGTGCGCTGCGTGAGCGTAACTGGTTTACGCTGCCTCGTCGAGAACCCAACCTGGCGCGTCTGCTGGACCTGGTGGCCCTGGGGACCGTGGCCGACCTGGTTTCTCTGGATGAAAATAACCGCATCCTTGTGCGCCAGGGAATCGATCGTATCCGGCAGGGGCTTTGCAGCCCCGGTTTGCTGGCACTACTCAGGCTGGGTGGCAGAGATTACCGTCACCTGGTAGCTTCTGACCTGGCATTCGCCGTTGCACCACGGCTCAATGCTGCAGGCCGCCTTGAAGACATGGGTGTCGGTATCCGTTGTTTGCTGACCGATGACCGCGAGGAGGCAATGGAACTGGCGACTGAGCTGGATGCATTGAACCAGGACCGGCGGGCACGGCAGGAACAGATGCAACAGCAGGCCTTTGATCAACTGGGGCAACTGCTGAGCAGTCTTGAGGACACCGAGTTACCCGCGGGGTTATGTCTTTATGACAGTGACTGGCACCAGGGTATCGTTGGCCTCGTTGCTTCAAGGATCAAGGACGCCGTACATCGGCCTGTGCTGGCTTTTGCCCCTGAATCGGAGGGTTCTGATGTACTCAAGGGTTCGGCACGCTCGGTGGCCGGTTTACATATTCGAGACGTATTGGCGCGTATTAATGCACTGCATCCGGAAATGATCCCGGCTTTTGGCGGTCATGCCATGGCGGCGGGTTTGACGATAACCGCAGACCAGCTGGAGCCGTTCAAACAGGCGCTTAACGAGTCCATAGAATTCTTCCTCCAGGGCAGGACATTAACGAATGAAATACTGACCGATGGCGAATTATCCGCGGGTGACATGACACTTCCTTTCGCCGAATTTTTGCGTGGCCTGGGTCCCTGGGGTCAGCATTTCCCCGAACCCCTGTTTGAAGGTCGTTTCGTGGTTAAAGAAAACAGGGTGGTGGGCGGCAGTCATTTAAAAATGGTGCTGAGGCCTGTCGATGGCGCTGGAAGTATTGATGCGATAGCATTTGGGCGTCTGCCGGAAGACCTGCCGGATTCAGACACTGTCAGGCTCGTCTATAAACTGGATGTCAACCATTTCCGGGGCCACAAGACCTGTCAATTGATGGTGGATCAGATCCTGGCAACGACAGACTGAAAATTCGGCAGGCTTGCAAGTCTGCCTTGGTGTAAAATTCACCGCTTCAAAACTAAGGTTAAATGTGTGGAAACCAATCAAATCAGTAACCAGCTCCAGGATCTGCAGCAACGCTCTGAAGCGTTGAGGGGGTATCTTTGACTATGCGGGTAATAAAGACCGGCTCGAAGAAGTAAACCGGGAGCTGGAAAACCCCGATGTATGGAACGTTCCGGCCACGGCGCAGGCACTGGGTCGTGAACGTGCACAGCTGGAGACGATCATAGGAACACTGGATCGTGTTGCGGTAAGTCTTGCGGAAAATACCGAAATGCTGGAAATGGCAATCGAAGAGCAGGATGAAGATATCGTGGGATCGGTGGTATCTGAAATCAATACGATTGAACGTGAAGTTCACAAGCTGGAGTTCCAGCGTATGTTCAGGGGTGAGGTGGACGCCAACCCCTGTTATCTCGAAATTCAGTCGGGATCGGGCGGAACCGAGGCCCAGGACTGGGCTGAAATGTTGTTACGCATGTATCTTCGCTGGGTAGAGCGGCGGGGCTGGAAGGGCGAACTGGTAGAGGTCTCTGCCGGTGATGTCGCCGGTATCAAAAGTGCCACCATTCATGTCACCGGTGACTATGCTTATGGCTGGTGCAAGACGGAAATTGGCGTTCACAGGCTGGTAAGAAAGTCACCTTTTGACTCGGGGAATCGCCGTCATACATCATTCGCTGCCGTTTTTGTTTCACCGGAAGTGGATGACGACATCGATATTGATATCAATCCCGCCGATTTGCGTATCGATGTTTACCGGGCATCAGGTGCCGGCGGGCAGCATGTCAACCGGACAGAGTCCGCGGTACGTATTACCCACTTGCCGACCAACACCGTGGTGCAGTGCCAGAATGACCGTTCACAGCACAAGAACAAGGATCACGCGATGAAGCAGTTGCGTGCGAAACTGTATGAGCTTGAGCTATTGAGACGAAATGCCGAAAGCCAGCAACTGGAAGATTCGAAATCAGACATAGGCTGGGGCAGCCAGATTCGTTCCTATGTGCTGGATCAGTCCCGTATCAAGGATCTGCGTACCAACGTGGAAACAGGCAATACCCAGGCCGTGCTCGATGGCGACCTGGATCAATTTGTAGAGGCATCCTTAAAGCAGGGGCTGTCTGAGCAGTAATCAGCAACAGGAAGAAACGCGTGAGTAAACAGGATCAAAACAACACAGGTGCCGATAGCGCGCTGGACGAAAACCGCCTGATCGCTGAGCGGAGGGAAAAGCTGCACGCATTAAAAGCGGAAACCATTGCCTATCCCAACGATTTTCGGCCCAACACCAATGCAGCCGTATTGCACGAACGTTTTGCCGATGATGATACCGAGACACTGGCGGAAGTGGACGAAACCTTCGCACTCGCCGGTCGGATGCTGGCCAAGCGTGTCATGGGCAAAATAGCCTTCGTCAAGTTACAGGACGGTACAGGCAGCATGCAATTCGTTATTCAGCGGGACAATCTTCCCGAAGGACTGTATCAGCAATTCAAGCAGTGGGATATCGGTGACATCATCGGTGGCAGCGGATCGATATTTCGTACCCAGAAAGGTGAATTGTCCGTCAAGCCGGTCGAACTGCGCCTGTTGACGAAATCACTACGCCCATTACCTGAGAAATTTCATGGCCTGACCGATACAGAAACACGTTACCGCCAGCGCTATGTAGACCTGATCATGAACGAGGAATCCAGAAAGGTCTTCCATACACGATCAAAAATCATCCGCTTCATCCGTGATTTCATGGAAGCGCCGGGCAGGGAATTCCTTGAAGTGGAAACACCCATGATGCACCCGATACCAGGTGGTGCAACCGCACGGCCATTTGTTACCCACCACAATGCGCTGGATCTGCCGATGTTCCTGCGTGTTGCGCCTGAATTGTATCTGAAACGCCTGACGGTCGGTGGTCTGGACCGGGTGTATGAAATCAACCGCAATTTTCGTAATGAAGGTGTTTCAACACGGCATAACCCCGAATTCACCATGCTGGAGTTTTATTGGGCGTATGCAAATTACAATGACCTGATGGATCTGACGGAAACCATGCTGCGGGAACTGGCAACAGAGGTTTGCGGTAGTACGACCGTGTCGTACGAGGGTGAGGATGTTGATTATGGTTCGCCGTTTGAACGTATCAGCGTTGAGGATGCCGTCAGGAAGTTTAATCCGGATCTGGCAGATGCTGATCTTTGGGACATGGATACCCTCAAATGCGCCTGTGCAGAGCATGACGTCCATGTGGATAAAAGCTGGGGTGAGGGAAAATTATTGATCGAGTTGTTTGAAGCAACCGCTGAATCAAAACTGATGAATCCAACGTTTATCACGGCCTATCCGACCGAAGTATCACCATTATCACGCCGAAATGATGAAAATCCCCTGATAACGGATCGTTTCGAGTTATTCATTGCCGGTCGCGAGATCGCCAACGGTTTCTCGGAGTTGAACGACCCGGAAGACCAGGCAGCCCGCTTCCAGGAACAGGTTTCACAAAAAGATGCCGGTGACCTTGAAGCCATGCATTACGATGCTGACTATATCCGTGCGCTGGAATACGGCATGCCGCCGACAGCAGGTGAGGGTATCGGTATTGACCGTCTGGTTATGTTATTAACCGATTCAGCTTCAATAAGGGATGTTTTATTATTCCCGCATATGCGGCCGGAGGTTTAGACTATGGGAAGTAACAAAAATATTGGTACCAATTCGATGATCGGAGCCCTGCTAGTCAACACCATCAGTATATTTGCTGTGAGTTATATTCTTTCAGGAATCCAGATTGACTCGTTTGTAACGGCTCTTATTCTGGCGGTAGTGATGGCTGTTCTGAACGCGACATTAAAACCATTCCTGGTTTTGATAACAATTCCGCTGACCATTATTACCTTTGGCTTGTTCCTGCTTGTTGTGAATGTCCTTGTATTGTATGCCGCTGAATTCCTGATTGATGGTTTTCATATCGCCGGATTCTGGTGGGCATTGGCGTTTTCACTGCTGGTTTCTTTTGTTAACAGTCTTCTTTTTGGACCGCGACGATAAGAATATAACAAAAGGGTCATCGCTGAGATTCGGCGTCACGCTGTTCAAACCATCTTGCGATGAGATGACGTTCTGTATCCGTCATCTGCGTCAGGTTTGCCAATGGCATCGTGCGTGTAATCGCCACCGCCTGGTATATTTTTTCAGCGTGTAGTTGCATTTTTTCAAGGCTGTCCAACTCAATTCCCAGGGGCGCAATGGCAAAACCCTGGAAGGTTGGTGTTGCAGCATGACAGGCTGTACAGCGTGACTCGATGACGTCGTAAATAACCCGGTTATCCACAACTGCTGTTAATGTTTCTTCCTGCGACTCTGTCACAGACTCTGGTGCTGTGGCGACAATCAGACCCACCAGCAATAGCAAGGCAGGTATCAATGGCCAGGCACGGAACCCGGGTAAATGCCGGATATTAAAATAGTGCCTGATCGCAACTGCCGCCAGTGAAAAGACAAGCAACACCAGCCAGTTTTGCGCGTGTCCATAGCTTGCCGGGTAGTGACCGCTTATCATGATGAATAACACGGGCAGGGTAAGGTAGTTATTGTGTCGTGAGCGCTGCAGGGCGCTACGGCCCTTGCCGGCGTCGGGAACACGATTTTCCGATACTGCCTTAACCAGGTCTTTTTGTGCCGGAATGATGACGCGGAATACGTTGGCAACCATGATGGTGCCAATGGCTGCGCCAACATGAATATAGGCAGCACGTCCGCTTAGCAATGAGCTCAAAGTCCATGCGAGTATCACGAACCACGTGAGTATCAGCAGCGCGACCAACCACTCCGGGCCTGACAACCGGCAACAAAGGACGTCATAGAAAACCCAGCTCGATAGCAGTGCCAGGATTCCGATGCCGATGGCGACGCCTGGCCCTATTCCGTCGGCCCCCGGGTTTAGCATGTAGGTTTGTGCGTTCCAGTAGAACACCACAACAAGGAGCGCGATACCGCTGATCCAGGTGGTATAAGCCTCCCACTTGAACCAGTGCAGGGTTGGCGGAAGTTGCCCGGGTGCGACCTCGAATTTTTTCAGGTAGTAGAAGCCACCGCCATGGACTGCCCACAGGTCACCGGCAGTGCCTTCTTCCTGGTGTTGACGCTGCAGGTGATTTTCCAGCCAATTGAAATAAAAGGAAGCACCTATCCAGGCGATACCGACGATGAGGTGAGACCAGCGAAGTAACAGGCTCAGCCACATGTGCAGGTGTGCTTCCATTTCCATCTCTTTCTCCATGTGGTGCGTTACAAGTAACGCACCCTACATCGGTGGGGGTTACATACCCAGCGACCGTTATTTAACCCTGGATGGTGCGTTACGAGTAACGTACCCTACGCTTTCTACTTGTCTGCATACAAACAATTGAGAATGGCCTCGGGTGTGGCGGGTGTATTGAGTGACGGCAGGGTCTTACCGCCCAGTTTCTCCGCGATGACCTGGTTAATGGCGCTGTGTACGGAAATCGCGAGCATCAATGGCGGTTCACCCACCGCCTTTGAACGGTGGATGGTCTTTTCCCTGTTTCTGCCCTTGTCCCACAAACAGACATTGAACACGGTTGGTATATCTCCACAGGTCGGGATCTTGTATGTTGATGGTGCATGAGTGCGAAGCCGGCCTTCGGTGTCCCACCAGACCTCTTCTGACGTCAACCATCCGGCTCCCTGGACGAAACCGCCTTCAATCTGACCGATATCGATGGCCGGGTTCAGTGATTTGCCGGCATCGTAGAGGATATCGACCCGCGTGATTTGTGATTCGCCGGTCAGGCAGTCAACTTCCACCTCTGAGACCGCTGCACCATAGGCAAAATACAAAAATGGCCGGCCACTGGAAGTTTGCGGGTCGTAGTGAATCTTTGGTGTCTTGTAGAAACCGGTGGCGGACAGCGAGATACGGCCCAGCCATGCCTGCTCAGCCAGTTCAGCAAAGCTGATATCAATGTCACCGGCTTTCACACGGTTGTTGATAAATTGAAATTCAGCGGCTGCGACATCGAACTTTTTACTGGCAAACTTAAGCAACCGTTTCTTTATTTTTCGCGACGCTGCACGGGCAGCCATACCGTTCATGTCGGTGCCGGAAGATGCGGCAGTTGCAGAGGTGTTCGGAACTTTACCGGTATTGGTAGCGGAGATCTTGACCCGGTCGAGGTCTATTTGGAACTCCTCGGCGACCACCTGGGCGATCTTGATCATCAAACCCTGGCCCATCTCTGTGCCGCCGTGATTCAGATGGACACTGCCGTCTTTGTAAACATGAACCAGCGCCGCAGCCTGGTTCAGGAACGTCGTGGTGAACGAAATACCGAACTTGGCCGGGGTAAACGCTATGCCTTTGCGTATGACCGGGCTGTTCCGGTTAAAGGCGAAAATTTCCTGCCGTCTCTCCTTGTATCGGGATGACGCCTCAAGCTCCGATATCAGGCCGGGCAGGACATTATCCCTGATGACCATTTTGTAAGGTGTGATATTTCGCTTGTCTACGCCATACAGGTTTGCCTTACGAATGGTGAGCGGGTCTTTTCCAAGCTGTTGTGCGATAGCGTCAATGACACGTTCGATACCCACCATGCCCTGCGGCCCCCCAAAGCCCCTGAAGGCCGTATTAGACACGGTGTTGGTTTTGCAGCGGAAAGATGTAATGCTGATATTGGGCAGGTAGTAGGCATTGTCACTGTGGAACATGGCGC
The DNA here is from genome assembly GCA_033791845.1 of Lysobacterales bacterium. Taxonomy (GTDB): domain Bacteria; phylum Pseudomonadota; class Gammaproteobacteria; order Xanthomonadales; family SZUA-36; genus SZUA-36. The sequence continues at coordinate 14,644 of JASJFX010000090.1, forward strand.
GATCGGCGATCGGCCCCGACAGGTCCGATGATATGCCGCAGCGCAGGGCGTGGATGAATTCAATACCGAGTATGCGGCCTTCATCATCAAAGCCTGCATCGTAACGAATCTGGAAATCATGCCGTTTGCCGGTGCTGCGCATGTCGTCATCGCGGTCAAGTCTCAGTTTAACGGGGCGGCCGGTCATGTTGGCCATCACTGCCGTTATGATGGCCCATTGTGCCGCCTGGGTTTCCTTGCCGCCAAAGGCACCGCCAATCCGGCGAACCTCTACCGTTACAGCATTGATCGGTTTTCCAAGACTGCGGGCCACCAGGTGTTGCACCTCGGAAGGATGCTGGGACGATGTCAGGATCAGCATGTCCCCGTCTTCGTTGGGTATGGCCATGGAGACCTGGCCTTCAAGGTAAAAGTGATCCTGACCACCGGTGAAGACCTCACCTTTCAGGCGATGGGGTGCTGCTGTAATGGCTGTCTGTGGTTCACCCCGTTGCAAAATGTGAGGATCGAGCACAAAAGATTTTTTTGCCAGGGCAGTTTCGATATCCAGTATGGCCGGTAATTCCTCGTACTCAACCCGTGCCAGTTGTGCTGCCCGTCGCGCGATCGTACGGCTTTTTGCCACCACCGCAAAAAGTGGTTGGCCCTCGAACTGAACCAGGTTTTCTGCCAGCACCGGCTCATCAAACTTGTGCATGGGGCTGATTTCATTATCCCCGGGTATATCGGCAGCGGTCATGGTCCGGACCACGCCCGGATATTGTTTCACCGCTGAAAGGTCCATGCTGAGAACCCGGGCATGGGCAAGTGGACTGGTACCAAAATAACAATGCAGCAGGTTGGAAGGCTCCGTTATGTCATCCACGTAAACTGCGGTGCCTGCAACATGTTTGCTTGCGCTGTCATGGCCGATGGCAGAATGCACGTGGCGGATCTTCCGCCTTTTTTGACCGGTATTTTTAAAATTAGTCACCGGTACCACCCTTATCGTTGTTGCTCACTTCATTGCCCGGTGTGTGGCGTAAACCAAGTCTGACGGGGTAGGGCACTGCAGTCTGCTCAAGAAAAAACCTCTGCAGGAGGTTCTGAGAGACCTGCATCCGGTATGACGCACTTGCCCGCATATCGGTCAGAGGTGTGAAGTCTGCCAGCATCGCCTGCATGGCCTGGTTGATGGTTTCCTGGTTCCAGGTTTTACCTTCAAGGGCCTGTTCGCATGCCTTGGCGCGTTTTGGGGTTTCAGCCATTCCGCCGAAGCAAACCCGTGCATTGCTGATGGTTGAGTCTTCGATCTGCACGGCGAATGCACCGCACACGGCTGAAATATCCTGCTCAAATCGCTTGGAAACTTTGTAGACCGCAAACAACTGGTTTTCCGGCGGCATTGGCAAGCGTACCTGTGCAACACATTCACCCGCACGCAGGTCCTGTTTTCCGTAGCTTATGAAATAGTCCTCCAGATCACAAACGCGCTGGCCCTGTGTGCTCTGCAACACCAGTTTGGCCCCGATTGCGATTAAACCGGGCGGCATGTCACCGATGGGCGAGCCATTCGCAATGTTGCCGCCGATAGTGCCTGCATTGCGGACCTGGGTGCCGCCAATACGTTGAATAAGCGGCAGGAAGGCCGGGTAGCGGGCACTGATGTCACCCGCAGCATCGGTATAGGTCACTGCTGCGCCAATTGACAGGTATTCTCCAGCATCCCGAATCTGCTTCAGTTCCTCTACAGAGCCAACGTAGATGACGGTTTCCAGCCTGCGATTTTGCTTGGTTACCCAGAGACCCACATCGGTTGCGCCAGCCACCAGTACAGCCTGCGGATTAGTCTCCAGCAGTTTGCAAAGCCCGGCAAGTGTGCGGGGTATGTAAAAGTGTCCGTTTTCACTGCTGGTTTGCAGCGTGCCGGTGCTTTGAATTGATTTCAGCAGATCGACAATATGCTGCTCACGCCCGCTAAAATGATCGCTGCGCTCTGCACTCAGTGCCTGTTCGGCAGCGCGTACGATGGGGGCATAACCCGTGCAGCGGCAAAGATTTCCTGCCAAGCCAAGCTCGATGTCAACACGCCCGGTTGGCTCTTCCCTGTTATTGTGAAACATCGCGAATAAGGACATGACAAAACCGGGTGTACAAAAACCACACTGTGACCCATCTTGCTCCAGCATCGCTTGTTGAACGGCATGGAGTTTGGTTTTGCCTTGTCTGTCGGCTTTCGTGAGGTCTTCAACGGTTACCAGCTGCTTGCCGTCAAGTGTGGCAAGAAACTGAATGCAGGAGTTGACTGCCTGGTAGCGGATACCATCGTCATGCAGTTCCCCGATCACCACCGTGCAGGCACCGCAGTCACCTTCCGCGCAGCCTTCCTTGGTTCCCTTCAGATCCCTGTCTTCCCGCAGGAACTCAAGTACGGTCCTCGTGGGATCACAGTTACGGATCTCTTCAACCTGGTCCGCGAGGATAAACCGAACAGTATCGTGCATCAGGATTGGCGCCGTTGCTCAGCTACCACGATAGGTGCTGTAACCGAATGGGGAAAGCAGTAGCGGTACATGGTAATGCTGATCCTCGTCATTGATGCCAAAACGTATCACGACCCGGTCCAGGAACCGGTGTTCACCATCTTCCTGTCCTTTTGCATTGAAATATTCACCGGCGTGGAAAACAAGCTCGTATTCACCAGCGACAAACAACTTACCTTCCAGCAGGGGTGTTTCACAACGTCCATCGGCATTGGTGAGGGCACTGCTGATGGCGTCGGTTTGACCGTGGCGAAAAAGATCGATTCGTATCGAGGCCCCGGGGCAGCCATTGGCGGTATCCAGTACATGTGTCGTTAAACGTCCCATGGCGAAGTCCGTTCTCCCGGTTTCAATGATGGACTATCAGTTATACTTTCATGTTCCTGCTGAAAGTATATCAGTTTAGATGCTTCATTTTGACGTGTTGCAAGAACCCAATTGGTCAGGTTTGATGTCGATAATAAAATCGGATAAAAATAATTGATGAGCAATAGAGACGCCAGAGATCTGCGTGGATACGGCGTCAACCCCCCTGACCCCCGCTGGCCGGGAGGCGCCCGCCTGGCTTTGCAGATCGTGCTCAATTATGAGGAGGGTGGCGAGAACTGTGTACTCAACGGCGATCCGGCTTCCGAGTCATTTTTGTCGGAAATCGTCAACGCCGAGGCGCGTGCCGGTGTGCGTCATATGAGTATGGAGTCCTTATACGAATACGGATCACGCGTGGGTGTGTGGCGCCTGAAGAGGCTATTTGATCGTTACGGCATACCGGTAACCGTTTTTGCCGTTGGCATGGCGGTAGAGCACTACCCGGAGCCTGTGAAGGCGCTATATGCCGCAGGGCATGAGATTTGCAGTCACGGTTATCGCTGGATCGATTACCAGTATGTCGATGAGTCCACTGAACGTGAACATATGCACAGGGCAATCAAGGTCATTGAGGATGCCACCGGGGAACGTCCAGTGGGTTGGTATACCGGTCGCAGCAGCCCCAATACGCGTGCCATTGTCGTGGAAGAAGGCGGGTTTCTCTACGATGCGGATGACTACAGTGATGAATTGCCGTTCTGGAATTACCAGCATGGTAGGCCGCACCTGGTGATCCCCTATACACTGGATGTCAATGACATGCGGTTTTCCACTGCCCAGGGGTTCAACAGCGGCACGCAGTTTCTGCAATATCTGAAAGACAGCTTCGATGTGCTCTATGCAGAAGGCGCACACTCGCCTCGTATGATGTCGGTGGGTCTGCATTGCCGTATCTCAGGGCGACCGGGGCGTTTCGCCGCATTGGAAGCGTTTCTTCGCTATGCCCGTTCACATGATGATGTCTGGTTTTGCCGACGTGCTGACATTGCGTCTCACTGGCACAATGAACATCCACCTCAATAGGTTAAGGCCGGGTATGGATCACAAGGACTTTCTGATTAAGTATGGTGGCATTTTTGAACACTCGCCGTGGGTGGCGGAGGCCGTTTTTGAAACCGGTGGGGGTTTGTTGACCGATGCCGAAACCCTGGGGGAGTGTTTTGAATCGGTATTCCTTAGTGCCGACCCTGTTTTTCAGTTGAGGACATTGAGAGCCCACCCGCAACTGGCCTGCGCACTGGCAAATCCGCGTGACCTCACGCTGGACTCGGCCAATGAACAAAGCGACGCCGGGCTGGATCGTTGCTCCACGGAAGAACTCGCAGAGTTCAGTCGCTTGAATGCTGACTACAACAATAAATTTGGCTTTCCTTTTATCATTGCAGTAAGGGGGCTGACACGTCATGAAATTCTTGATGTATTTCGTCAGCGACTGAATAATGATCGGCAATCGGAGTTTCAAACTGCCTTGCGACAGACCTGCCAAATAGCCCACCTTAGACTCAGGGACACCCATAATGGCTGAAACGCAACAAGATCTTCTGGAACCTTTTAGTCATCTAAGCAACCTCGCCTTGCCGCAACTGGGTGCTGCAATCTGCAGTGTCAGCGATGAGTTTTTTGCGCCTGCAAAGCGAATGCTGTCAGCAACGGAGCCGGAGTTTATTCCGGATCGTTTCGACCAGCATGGCAAATGGATGGACGGTTGGGAGAGCAGGCGTAAACGAACTGCCGGTTTTGATTTTTGCGTGGTGCGTATTTGTCCCGGTGTGGTACGGGCGGTCGAAATCAACACCAGCCATTTTACCGGAAATTTTCCACCCGCCATCATGCTCGAGGCCTGTAGTGTTAAAACCGAGCCGGACGAACGCACGGTATGGACGGTACTTGTCGCGAGAACCGATATTGAAGGTGACAGCATCCGGGTTTTTCCCGTTAACAATGACAATAGCTGGTCGCATGTCCGACTGAATCTTTATCCCGATGGCGGAATTGCCAGGCTGAGGCTTTATGGTGAACCGGTGATACACGAAAGTGCAAAGGACCGTGACCGCTGGGTAGACCTGCTGTCATCGGATGCGGGTGGTGTTGCTCTCGAGTGCAATAATATGCATTTCGGTGATATGAGTAATCTCATATCCAACCAACCGGTTGCCAATATGGGTGACGGCTGGGAGACACGCCGGAGACGCCACCCGGGTAATGACTGGGTTATCCTCAAGCTGGCCCAGAAGGGCAGGATAAGCAGGATCGAGTTGGATACAGCCTTTTTCAAAGGAAACTATCCGGCACGTTGTTCCCTGAAGGGGGCTAGCCCTGATGCCAATAGCGATCTGGCCGGCGAATCCGTTAACTGGAGTGAAATTCTTCCACAACTCGCGCTGGGAGCAGATCAGTTGCATGTGTTCGAGAGCCAGGTTTTAGATGTTGGTAATGTCACTCACGTTCGACTGGATATCTATCCGGATGGCGGTGTTGCCAGACTCCGTTTATCGGGTTTGCCGGAAAAAGCGGGTCCAGCAGATTGAGTCGCCGTAGAACATGATTATCCGGGCTCAGGCACTTACAAAGGAGGCTTTTCAGCCGTTTGGAGACGTGCTGGAAACCGAGGGTGTCGAGCCACAGTTAATCAATTTTGGAAATACCCAAAAATTTGGCGAACTGGCTCAAATCAGCACCCGTGACAATGCCAATGCACAACTTTGCATTTATCGCAGCAAGACGATTGTTGTGCCATTCAGAATTCAATTGATGGAATGCCACCCGCTGGGTAGCCAGGCTTTTTATCCCCTGCATCAAAACCCATTCCCGGTGGTTGTGGCCAAAGCTGACGGGAAACCGGGTCCAGCTGATATACAGGTGTTCCTCACCAATGGCCGGCAGGGGGTGAATTTGCATGCCGGTGTCTGGCACCACTACCAGTTAACACTTAATCAGGATTCGGATTACCTGGTGATCGACCGGCGTGGCAATGATGATAATTACCTGGAACACCCTTTGAGTGAAGAGGTGTGGTTGGAGATATGAGTCCGCTGGTGTCCGTCGTTTTGCCGGTCCGAAATGGTGGCAGGTTTCTGGACCAGGCAGTGGACAGTATTCTGTGCCAGACTTTCGAGGACCTGGAACTGCTCCTGATCGATGACCACAGCACCGACAGTGCGATATCAGCACTTGATCGGAGCGACGCCCGTTTGAAAGTTACAGGGAGCCGGGGAGAGGGCGTGGTGGATGCTTCCAATACGGGTTTTGAGCTTAGCCGGGGTGAGTATATAGCGCGTATGGACGCGGATGATATTTCACTGCCAGAGCGTGTTCAGAACCAGCTGGAATATCTCGATCAAAATCCCGCAATATCGATCGCGGGCTGCCGTGTTGAAATTTTTTCAGACGCCGGCATCCAGGGTGGTCTTAAACGATATGAAAACTGGCTCAACTCGGTCAGTGACCCTGAACAGGTACACCAGCAGATATTCATTGAAAGCCCTTTACCCAACCCCAGCCTCATGTTTCGGCATAGCGCAATTCAACAATTGGGCGGCTACCGCAACAACAGGTGGCCCGAAGATTATGATCTATTGCTACGGGCCGATGCCGCGGGCATGCTGATGGGGAAACCAGAGTCTGTATTGCTTCGCTGGCGCGAGCACCAAGCCCGTCTGACCCATATGGACCCGCTTTATCAACGGAAAAATTTCATGCAGGCCAAATCGCACTTCCTCGTACATGAACGCCTGCAGGGTCGATCGGTCATTATTTGGGGGGCAGGTCCGACAGGACGCTTGATGTTCGACCTGATCACCGCACAAGGCGGCAATGTAAAGGGCTTCATCGAAGTACATCCGCGTCGGATTGGCGGTCAAAAACGGGGGCTACCGGTCTGGTCAATTGACAAGGTAGATAGCCTGGGTGACTCATTGTTGCTGGTTGCCGTCGGTGCCGCCGGTGCGCGTGAAGAGATTGCATCATATCTGCTTGAGCACAATAAACTGCCAGGTCCGGATTACCTGTTTGTTGCCTGATAGAATGACGGCTATGGAAAACCTCGATACGCTTCAATGCCTATTGGTTCAGTCACAGTTATTCTGGGCAGATGCGGATGCCAACCGGCGTCAGTTGGAAGTGATTGCGCGCAAGCAGGGTTCCAGCAGTGATCTGATTATATTTCCTGAGACCTTTACCAGTGGGTTTTTGGGTGATGCGGAAGCTGCTCCGGAAACCATGGATGGCAGCACGCTTGAGTGGATGAAAGTCCTGGCACATGACCTCGATTGTGTGCTTTGCGGTAGTGTGGCCATTGCCACCGAACAGGGCAGGGTAAACCGTTTTCTATGGGTCCAACCTGATGGAAAACTTCAGTTCTACGATAAACGGCATTTATTTTCATTTGGCGGCGAAGACAAGAGATATATTGCAGGTGATGAGCGGAAAGTATTTCATTATCGTGGCTGGCGCATATGTCCACAGATCTGCTATGACCTGAGGTTCCCGGCATGGTGCCGCAACCGTGACGATTATGATGTTTTACTGTTTGTCGCTAACTGGCCTGAACCCCGTACGCCTGCGTGGACTGCATTGCTCAGGGCGCGGGCAATTGAGAATCAGTGCTATGTGATTGGTGTTAACCGCAGTGGCAGGGATCCGCGTGGTATGGAATACGCGGGTGGCAGTGCTGTTTATGATCCCCTGGGCAACACGGTGCTGGATTTAGGTTCAGATGAGTGTAGTGACAGAACAACGATCGAAATGGATAAGGTCACTTCAATCCGCAAGCAATTACCTTTTCAACAGGATGCTGATAGCTTCCAGTTATCAGGGGTCTAATTCGATCGCTGGGACGATCGCTTGGACAGCCACCGCCATAAAGCCCCGCGTGGTAAATGCTTGCCGCTGGTATTGACCAGCAGTGAATGGCTGTCCATCAGTGTCCAGAGCATTTGACGGCGTGCGAGACCACGACCGGCAAACAGCAGGCGGTCATGTATTTGCAACTCGGTGTTGCTGTCTGGTAAAAACACCCTCTGAGCACCGCGCTCCAGTGTCAGGCAGACACAGGGCAGCAGCTCGTTCTCTTCGCTACGGCTGTTGCGGATGATATGTTCCAGCGTAATCTTGCTCGTGTGTGCCCGGACAAAGCGCAGGTTCCTGGCAATTTCACCTTTCAGTTCGAAAACCCATATGCTGGGTGCACGATTTTCCAGCACGTCTTTGAGCCTGGTTGCAGTTTGTTTGGCAAAACTGTCGTCGGCCCTGATCAGGTGCTCCATGAATGATTGAAGTAAAGGTGTGGTCACAAATGACAACATCTGACGGGCTACGATGCGGCTGCGCCGGGCAATAAGGTCCGCTCCCGAACTGGCAAAAAGCTCAGCATGCTCCCGTTGCTCCTGTCTCGCGATGAAAAACAGACGGGGGTTCAATTGCCTTGCCGTCATGATGATGGAGAGATTGTCGATATCATCGCCGGTGGCCGCGACGATGCCTTCAGCATCAGCGATACCGGCCTCTTCGAGCGTATGTACTTCGGTGCCCCGTCCAAGTACCGCTTTCTCAAAAGCAGGCAGGCGGTCGGGGTGAACATCGACAACAGTGACAGGCAGTGAGTTAATTTCCAGCTGTTCAATCAGCCGTGCGCCAAATCGCCCGGCGCCACATACAATCCATGGTCCCCTGGGTGGTTCTATGACCTCCCGCAGTTTCGATCCGGGAACACTGATCAACCAGTCCTGCACGAGAAATTTTATCGGTGAACTCAATGCCAGTGAGATTCGCTCTGCGAAAATGCGATAGGGGTTGACGATGAGGTCTGTATCAAAGGAGGCCATGTTGTCACAAACCCGCTGGGCTTCACTGCGCGCCAGCACGACAACATCCGGCCGTAATAACTTGACGGTAATCGCTACTGTCAGGTTGACCTGGTCATTATTGGTGGTGGCGATAACCCCCATGCAGTTTTCACGATGTAATCCAGCCAGTTCCAGGTTGGAAAGTTTTCCTGTACGACCCGCCAGTGCAGGCACATGGGCGAATTTGTCGTTCAGCATCATATGCCGGACAATGCTTTCATCATTTTCGATGACAACGGCGTGTATACCACGTGCCAGTAAACCTGCAACGGTCATATAACCCGTGTTGCCAAGGCCGCCGACAATGTAAAAGGGTTCCTTTATACCCCTGACCTGCCAACTGAAGCGGCTGCGGTGAAAAGCGGCCTGAAACTGCTTATCCAGAATCAGGCCGAGCAGCGTACCGATTGAATAAAGCCAGGCCACGACGTTTGGCAGCAGCAGCCAGTAGACCACCATTCGTTGAGCGGCGGTAAAGCTATAGGGTATCTCTCCAAAGCCAATGGTGGTTTGCAGTATTGCCATGAAGTAAGCGGCATCCAGAAAGCTCATGTGGAAGCGATTGCCTTCCGGATCCATACCGGGTACTGAAATCATCGTCAGGATAGAGAAGAAATAAACCAGGATCAGGACAATTAACGGCGTCCGCATTCGCCGCATCGTCATCCAGACGATGTCATTCGTTGGGGATTGGAATGACACGACAGCTGTCCTCGATGGCTTTGGGTTAGCGGCGAATACTGATGGTTTCAGCTATCAGCAAGGTGACCGAAACAAGGTTGGCCAACAAGGCGCCGCCGGAGAGCGAAACGATGCGGGCAATGGCCACTGTCGTGGTGCCGTCAACCGAAACATTAACAGCCCAGATCCAGAAACCGGCAGCGATCAGCAATTGCAGATCGGCAACCAGGCTGGTGGCAAGTAATACGGCACCCATTTGTGAACGATCACCGAACTTCATGATCGTTGCTATCAAGCTGACAATCAGTGCGGCTGCCAGCTCCAGCATATCATGGTGGTTCGGGTCATCGATTTCGCCAATAAAAAAACCAAAGTTCAGGGTTAATGCCAGAACGATAAAAAAGGCAAACATTACTTTTTCAAAATTCACTTTGAGTTTTCTCCCTTTAAATTATGAGAATCGGCCAAATCTCTACCTTCGCCTTTGCAGCTGAAGGTCAGCTTGGATTATAAGGTTGCGGTTGACGTTACGCACGACTTGGTAGCACTTACGGTTATAGAAGGTTGCAGGGTTCATTCCGGTTGCATGCTGGTGACGTACACGAGCGCTCCGAGAAAGGGCGTATCAAAATACTGCATCTTCCCGGTCCTGATCTGGCGGTTCTGCTTTAGTTCATACACTCCGTAAACATCGGCTTCAGCCACAGGGGTTCCCGGTTCAGCCTGCAGATCATTGCCACCCAGAAACCCTGCCTCGACACTATTTTGCGGTGTTGCCTCGCGGTACTCCAGGTCAATATACAAGTGAAGAAAACGACTTCGCTTGAGTTGCAGACTGCCATCGATCCGGTAAAGGTTTTTTCTATAGGAAGCCAACGGATCCTGTGCCGTCAGGTCTGCAACCATAAATTGGCCGGGTGAATGCAAGCGGGTGTCCATGATCTGCTGGTCATGAATTCGTATTGGCGGATAGTAGTCTATGCGATTCTGTTGCCAGGCGGTGTAGACCAGTGGCCGGTAGTTCTGACTGGAACGCAGCCGTTTCCAGGCGGTGTCCATCTGGCTGCTTTTCTCTTTGACGAAAAACAGGTCATCGGGCAGGTCGTAACGTAAATTCCCGGAAAAGTCGGCGGGGACCGGTTGTCTCAAGTGATCAGTTGATCCGGCAGGCCAATTGCCAACCGGGCTGGTTTCTTCCAAGTCCGGGAATTGTGAAAAACTTCGGAGTTCCGGTGTTTCGGTAAATTTGGCTGTCGCCAGCAGGTTGCGAAACACGATGACTTCAACGCGGTAGGCCCCCGATTCCGCTAGCACGGCGGAACTGACCAGTAACAACAGGAGAGGCAACAGACGTTTCATCAATACCACTGATCCTACCTTTTAGGGTTTACACTACACTAGTTTAGATGATTTGAGTGTGATGACAAGCAGGGCTGTCACTGATCCGGTCATGGGCTGAGTTTATCGAGGATTTCACCAGTGATACGCATACGTTCATCTATTGAATCCTCGTCAAAAGTCAGGCGTAGTTTATGCGGTCCCTGCAGTTTGTAGTCAGAGGGATGACGCTGGATCATTTCCAGAAGTGCAACGGGATTTGCAGTAGTGTCCTCGCTAAACTCTATGCGTCCACCGGTGTCACCAAAATCAACCCGCCGGACACCAATGGCACGTGCTTTCTGACGAAGCTCGGCTATCTGGAATAAGTACTTTGTCTGTTGCGGCAACAGGCCGAAGCGGTCGATCATTTCAACCTGGAGATCTCTCAGGGCGCCTGCATCAGGCGCACTGGCGATACGTTTATACAGCGTGAGCCGTGTGTGGATATCACCCATCCAGTCATCCGGGATCAGGGCGGATATGTGCAGTTCAATATCGGTCTCCTGGTGCAGGCTGCCTTCAAGATCAACCTCCTTGCCGTCACGTAACCCCGAGACTGCACGGGCGAGTAATTCGCTGTAAAGGCTGAAACCAACTGATTGTATCTCGCCGCTTTGTTCATCTCCGAGTAACTCACCCGCACCGCGGATTTCAAGGTCGTGGGTGGCAAGTGTGAATCCGGCACCCAGTTCCTCCAGCGAAGCGATGGCCTCCAGTCGTTTGCGCGCATCCCGCGTCATGCTGCGTTCATCGGGTGTTATCAAATACGCATAAGCACGGTGGTGCGAGCGGCCCACACGGCCCCGCAGTTGGTGTAGCTGGGCCAGCCCGAATTTGTCGGCACGGTTAATGATGATGGTATTGGCAGTAGGAACGTCGATTCCGCTTTCGATGATAGTGGAGCAAACCAGTACGTTAATTCGCTGCCGGTAAAAGTCCAGCATGACTTTTTCCAGTTCACCACGGGGCATCTGCCCGTGAGCCACACGGATTCGCGCTGCCGGAACCAGTTCGCCCACTTCACGTGCGATCTGTTCAATATTACGTACTTCATTGTGCAGAAAGAATGCCTGGCCGCCACGCTGGATTTCCCGTTGTAAGGCCTCTCGCAGCAGGGCGCTGTCCCACTTGGAAACCAGTGTTGTAACGGCCATTCGGCGTGCGGGCGGTGTTGCGATAATAGATAAATCGCGTATTCCTGCCATTGCCATGTTGAGTGTGCGTGGTATCGGTGTCGCGGTCAGGGTCAGCAGGTCGACCTCGGCCCGCAGTTGTTTCAGGCGCTCTTTCTGACGCACCCCAAAGCGCTGTTCCTCGTCGACGATGACAAGACCCAGCCGTTTGAAACTGATACCGCGTTGCAGCAGTTTATGCGTGCCAATCACGATATCCACTTTGCCCGATTCAAGTTCTTTGAGTGCCGTATCGGTTTGCTTGCCGGTACGAAAGCGCGATAACAGTTCTATTCTTATGGGCCAATCGGCAAAACGGTCACTGAAAGTAGAAAAATGTTGTTGCGCGAGCAGGGTGGTCGGTACCAGGATCGCCACCTGCTTTTGGCCCTGTACCGCGATAAAGGCCGCCCGCAAGGCAACTTCGGTTTTGCCAAAACCAACATCGCCGCAGACGACACGGTCCATCGGCTGGCTGGATTCCATGTCTTCCAGCACGGCGTCTATGGCGATTTGCTGATCCGCTGTTTCCTCGTACTGAAATCCGGCGCTGAAGTCTGCGTACATGGGTTTGTCAAGCTCAAAACCGAACCCCTTCCGGGCCTGTCTGCGTGCATATAAGTCGAGTAGCTCAGCTGCGACATCACGTATTTTCTTAGCCGCACGTTTACGGGCTTTGCTCCACTGCTCACTGCCCAGCCGGTGCAAGGGTGCGTTTTCCGCGGCACCGCCGGTGTAACGGCTGATCAGGTGCATGGACGACACCGGCACATACAATTTGTCTTCGCCAGCATATTCCAGCATCAGGAACTCTGCTTCGCGGTCGTCAATCTCCAGCGATTGCAGTCCGCGATAACGCCCGACGCCATGGTCCTCATGCACCACCGGATCGCCGGGTTCGAGGTCTGAAAGACTGCGTATGATGGATTCGGGGTCGCGTTCAGAGCGTTTGCGTGTTGTTTTCAGCCTGACCCGTCCGCCAAACAACTGGCTTTCAGTCAGGATGGTAAATTCATTCCCCGCAATAAACCCCTGTTCCAATGGCAGCACCGCCAGGCCGACCGGTTCGCCGGAAGATTGAAAATCAGACCAGGATTCAAACCTTACCGGACGGAGACCAAAAGCCCACAGGGTTTCTGAAAGCACTTCCCGTCGTCCCGTGGTGTCGGCGGCGAACATGATGCGTCCGCTGAACTCCCTGGCGAACTTGATCAGGGCTGCCGCAGGTTCCTGCTTGCGGTCATGAATATGCAGATCCGGCGCCTCTTGTGTTTCGAAACTTAGCGTAGGGGTCGCCCGCTCCGGTTTATCAACCAGGCTGACCGTATCGAACCGACCAAGCTGGTCTCGTGCTGTCCCGCTATCGAAGTAAAGCTCCGAAGGATCAAGAACCGGTCTTTCAATATCATGCCTACGCTGCTCCCAGCGTTCCGTCGTCGAGGACCAGAAGTCATCGGCAGCGGTCTCAACACCCTGCTGGATGACAACCAGGGGCTTCGAAGGCAGGTAATCGAGCAGGCTTTCAGTGTGATCAAAAAACAATGGCAGGTATTGTTCCAGACCCTGCGGATGCAGACCTTGCCGCAGGTCCTGGTATAGGGTGATTTTGCGGGTATCTGCCACGAAGCGGTAACGAAATGCCTTGCGAAAGGCTTCAAACGAATCCGTATCACAGGGGTACTCGCGCGCCGGCAGCATACTGAAATCCGTCAGGCTGACCGTTGAGCGCTGGGTTTCCTGGTCGAATTCCCGCAAGGAGTCAATTTCCTCATCGAACAGGTCGATGCGCAGCGGCATTTTCCTGCCGCTTGGAAACAGGTCGATGACTGAACCACGTACGGCAAACTGGCCTGCCTGGTAAACCGGATCGCTATGGCTGTATCCGGCCTGTTGCAGGCGCTCGCGGAACTCACCGATCACCAGTGTTTGACCCGTCTTGAGCTGGATATTGCGTCCCAGTGCATGGCTTCTGGGCGGCAATCGTTGCATCAGGGTGGCTATGGGTACCAGTAGCAGGCCACTTTTAATCTCAGCCAGTGAAGACAGGGTGGAAAGCCGTTCGGCAATGATGTCCGGATGCGGGGAAAATGGATCGTAAGGCAAGGTTTCATGATCCGGGAAATGCAATAGCGGCAATGTTCCATCGCTGAACAGGCGTACATCCTGTTCCAGTAGATGTGACTGGTGACTTGAACGGGTAATAACGAGTACGAGCCCATCATGTGCCTGTGCTGCCGACAATAATGCCAGGGCGGTACTGCTGCCATGCAAACCGGTCCAGGCTGAAGAACCGCCGGAAAAACGCGCCGCCTGGGGGCTTTTGAGCCCGTTTTTAGTCATTAAGCTGTTTGTGGTTCACGCGATGGCTTGCCGTAGAATCTCAGAATCAGCCAGAGTACGACCGCTCCAATTGACATACCGAGCCACCAGGGTGAGCCCAACGCCGTCATGATGCTGCCAAACAATATGGCGGCTCCACCGACCGTCATCGCATATGGTAACTGTGTCCGGACATGCTCAATATGGTCACAGCCCGAGGCCAATGAGGATAATATGGTGGTGTCTGAAATGGGGGAGCAATGATCGCCCCAGACCGCACCGGCCAGGATCGCGGAGATGGAAGAGTAAAGGATGTGCAAGTGCTCCGGGCCGGCCTGTCCCTGGGCCGTCATCACCGCCCAGGTTAGCGGCATGGCCAATGGGAACAGAATACCCATGGCGCCCCAGCTTGATCCTGTGGCAAAAGCGGTGATCGCCGCCAGGATGAACACGAGGGCCGGCAGTAGGAAAACCGGTAATGAGCCACCCAGAACACCGGTCAGGAACTCCGCTGTTTTCAAAGTATCGGTAACCTCTCCAAGAGACCACGCGAGGATCAGGATGATCATTGCCATCAGCATGGAGCTGACACCGTGAAACCAGGCGTTGACCACTTCTTCAAGGTTGAGGATTTTCTGACTTAAAGACAACACTGCAGCCGTCATCATTGAGGCAAGCGAAGCCCACATCAACGCCGTGTAGGAGTTGGCATTGCCGATGATGTCCTTGAGCGTGGGGTCTGCAATTTCAGCAGATCCTTCCACTCCGGTGACATACAGGCCGACCACGACACCCATGACCATCACCAAGACGGGAATAAAAGCATTGAAGGCGCGCTGGGGTTTGCCATCGGCGGGGCGAAGATTTTCTGCTTCCTGATTTTTGTCCAGGATGACATCCGGGTCTTCTGAGCCATGTGCATATGCCCGTCTTTCGGCTTCCAGCATTGGCCCGAAGTCACGGCCACTGGCGGATACCATGAAGACAAACAGGATCGCCAGGATCGGGTAAAAACTATAGGGAAGGGTATTGAGAAATAACAGGTAAGGCTCAGTATCCAGACCTTCCATCTTGCTCAGGGAATCACCGATCAGACCTATTTCATAACCGATCCAGGTTGTCACGATTGCGATGCAGGCCACGGGAGCGGCAGTTGAGTCCACTATATAGGCCAGTTTGGCACGTGAAACCCGCATCGAATCTGTTACGGGCCGCATGGTGTTTCCGACCACCAGCGTATTGGCATAATCATCAAAGAAGATCGCCAGGCCGAGTGTCGCTGTTGCAATGCAGGCGTGGCGTGCAGAGTCTGCCCATTCGACAATGTGGTTGACGATGCCCTGCATGCCGCCATTGCGGGTAATGATGCCTACCATGCCGCCCACCATCATCGAAAACAGGACGATCGCGGTATGATCAGGGTTTGAAAGCGCGTTCGCTACAAAGACCTGGAAAGTATCCAGTAAACCCGTCCAGATACCGAAAAGGCCAAAATCATTGATAACCCAGGCCCCAACCCAGATACCCAGGAAAAGGGCGGGAATGACGCGCTTAAGAATCAGCGCGACAGCAATGGTCAGAAGTGGCGGAACAATCGCGATCCAGCTTCCTGCAGCCTGTGGTGCTGTTTCTGCTGCGTTGGCAAATGTGCTAAAAAATAAGAGACAAAATACATTAACTATATTTTTTATCTTATTGTTATATAGCATTAAGCAGTCTCCACTATTGCCGATAATGCTCGCTTGATGCGTTTTCCAAAAGTACCGAAGTCGGCCTCGGGCAAGGCATAAAAACCGAGCCAGGTTTTCTCTGCCTCAAGGGCTTCCTCATTGGCAGCCTGCCTGGGGGTCGCACCGGACATCGATTGAGCCAGGCGGTCAACCTGGTACTTCATTCGTTGGTCACGGTCTTCTGCGGGTGAAGGCAGGCCGGCAAGAAACTCAAGAGTAATACACAGGGCTCTGGCTTGTGTCTGAATGTCCTCAATTTCATCAGCATTGAGAACCGGCGTTTCGCCAGCCAATATATCCTTGCAGATCTGATCCATGCGGCTTTCAAAAGCATCGTCGGAGCCATCCTCCGGCCAGACATTTGTTACCCGCTTCTCGGTTTTCTTGCTGAGGGCACCCTTGGCGGTTCTGCCGGTGACCGTCAGCTCGTGCAGCAACGCAGATTTTAACCACCAGCGCTCACGGTCAGATTTGGCCTGTTGTTGTTGCGCCTGCTCGACCCGTTGCTGATACTCCGCAACCATGTCCTGGAATGACAGCAGGACCTTACGATCGGGATGTTCTATGTCTTTCCAGCCATCCTGTAAACCCTGAACCTTGCCATGCAGGCCGGATAACTCTTCACCGCTTTTCAATATTTCTCTGAGTTCAGTACAGAGCACTTTTTGTGCAGCAAGACGATCACTATCCGCTGCCCGAATGCTTTCCTGTTCGCTCTTGAGTTCTGAAAACAGAGGGTCGAGGTGGGCACGAAATTGATTCCAGAGCTCCTGCTCTTTGCTTCGCCACAGGCTTCCGGCTGCCTTCCAGCTTGATTGCAGTGATTTTGCCTGTGCAATGGCGTCGCTGCGCTCAGGAAGGTGAACCAACTGGCTGGCGGTCCGGATCAGTTTCATTTTTTCAACTTCCACTGCCTGGTAATGTTCCTGCATGGCGGAATTCGCCTTGTCTAGCGTGGATTTCAGTTTCTTTGCGAGCTTCTGCCGTTGCTTGGCAGGCACCTCGTTAAGTTCGTGGAGCTTCTTACGTCCCCGGGTCAGACCCTTGCCTAGTGCGACCCAATCGACTATCTCTGCTTTTGCCAACTGTTCCAGTTCAGCACAAAAAGTGGCCAGAGACTGCGCATGACGTGACTGTATTTCACTGCGTTTGTCGAGATATGGTTTGACGGTATCAAATGCTGCGTGACCGGCGGCGCTGAATTTACGCCACATCCACGGGGCAGCCGAAAATCGTTTATCCCCGGGGATTTGCTCGCTTTGTTCAAGGTTTTTCCACTCAACCTGCAGGCTCTTGACCCGGTCGAGCAGGGCATCAGGGTGCAGGTCTGCTGCCGGCAAAACCTCCATTTCACTGATCAGGCGTTTGCGGACTTTGTTGTTTGACCAGTGTTGCCAGTCACGCAGTTCGCGCAGGCGTGCCTGCATAGACTGCATTTTGCTGTTGAGCTTTTGCCATTCCTTGTTCCTGCCGTGTCCTTTTGCCAATTGCTGTAAGGCGGCACGTGTTTCGAGGGCTTTGTGCAGTTCGCCTTGTTCCAGTTCGGTTTCCAGTTGCAGCATGTGCTTCTGTGCCTGGCTGAGCTCTGCTTCGAATTGCTGTTGTCGTTTCTCAAGCGTGTCCGCGAGGATTTCAAGCTCAATATTGGCAAGGTTATAACAAACGACATCATCCGGATGCGGTGGCTGGCAACGCTTCCAGGTTTTCTCCAGCTGCTGTTTCATTTTAGAAATACTGGCCGCAGCGGGGTTTTTACCATTTTTAGTTTCGTAAAGACGTAAGGAGGAAAACAATCTAAACAGCGATTCATTTGCCTGCAAGGCCTCGGTCTGTCCGGTGTCCGGTTCTGCTGCCGCGTCTGTCTTTGCCGGTGATTCAGTTGTCACTTCTGCGGCGATATCAGCGACCGCTTCCGTCACGGGTTCGGGGCTCGGTGCCGGTGGAGCGGTAAGACGATGACAGACACGCTGGTATCGCTGGCTCATATCATTAACGACATGGGCTGCGATGTCCTGCCACGCTGCATGCAGCCTGTCTGTTTCGGTTGTATCGCTCGATTCTATATCGAGATCCTGTTTTTCAAGCGCAGTACAAATCCTTATCGCCTCAGTTTGAACCGCTCCGGGGTCGGCCTGCTCGAGTAATTCCCTGTGCAGTCTTTCCTGCAGCTTTAGGTAAAGCGATTTATCGGATTTCCTCAACGAGCCGATGACGCGTTTCAGGGTCGTGTGCTGCGTGACCCTGCTGGCGGCAAAGGTTCGATTTTCGGCATCACTATCGTTTATGCAGCAATCGCCCAGTACACCCTGACGCTCAACCTTCGCCAGTGCTGCACGACGCAGGGACGGTTCCGGTGCATGATGGGCAAGATGTTCAATTAATTCACGGTCCGAGGTGGACTCTACTACCTGCATACGTATTTCAAGTGGCGGGCGGGACTCGTGTGAAGAAGAGGTCAGTTGCCGGATTCGGTCTTCCAGCAGTGTCCGGACCCCGGTGTCCGATTCGCTGGCGTACACCTTTAAAATGTTCTCCAGTTGGTGCAGGCGTTTTATCGCAGCACACCGTACACGTTTGTCCTCGTCATTTACGGCGATCTCGACCAGGTTGTTGATGAGATCCGGGTGCTGTTCAGTGCTGACGGAATCGAGGCGAATATCGACGTTTTTGTTTTGCCATTTGGGTTTGAAGAATGATTGTTTCCAGTTCATTGAGCTTAGGCTGCCAGTTTCGATGGATCGGTGAAGTGCTGTTCCAGTAACTGGAACTGTTCTTCCGCTGTTCTTACACGCATTAGATCATACAATAATTGCTCTGAATTCGGGCGGCCCTTGAGGTACCAGCCAAGATGTTTTCGGGCAACGCGTACACCATGCACCGCGCCGTAAAAATCATGCAGGCGTTGCAGGTGGTCACGCATGACCGAATACACTTCAGAGGTCTGTGGGGGTGCCAGGTGTTCACCGGTGCTTAAGAAGTGGCTGAATTCTCTGAATATCCAGGGGTTGCCCTGGGCACCGCGTCCTACCATCAGTCCGTCCGCGCCGGTGTAATCCAGAACCTGCCGGGCTTGCCCGGCAGTGGTCACATCGCCGTTGGCGAATACCGGCAGGGATATGTTTTTGCAAATTGTCCTGATGGTCTCGTATTCGGCCTGACCCTTGAAACGATCGGCGCGGGTACGGCCGTGTATTGCCAATGCCGAGATACCGCATGATTCGGCAATTTTAGCGACTTCAAGGCCATTGCGGTTGCGGGGTTCAGGACCGGTTCGTATTTTAAGTGTGACGGGGACTTCAACCGCCCCGACCACCGCCTTGAGTATATCTTCTACCAAAACGATGTCTGACAATAAAGCGGAACCGCCGAGTTTGCCGCAGACTTTCTTAGCCGGACAACCCATGTTGATATCAATAATCTGCGCGCCGAGACTGACGTTATAGACCGCAGCTTCTGCCAGTCTGTCGGGATCACTGCCAACAATTTGTACGGCAAGGGGGGAAGGCTCACCATCAAAATCGCTACGCCATGTGGTTTTTCGTGTATTCCTCAGTTGCGGGTTCGAGGTGACCATTTCAGTTACCACATAACCCGCACCGAGCTCACGGCAAAGCTGGCGGAACGGACGATCGGTAACACCTGCCATAGGCGCCAGGGCTATGGGGTTGCTTAATGTATAAGGTCCGATTTGCATGGCAAAGATATTGGGGTTATCCAGGTTACATTATGAACTCAGGGCACCGAAAATCTGAAATCCTGCCACCCAGGTGCCGATGGCCGAACCGAGATTCGAGAAAAAGAATACCAGTAATATACGTGTTGCGGGGTTTCTGAACCAGCCTTTCAGGGTTGTGGCATCATCGCGTAGTTTTTCGAGATCGGAGACTTTTGGTTTGCGCAGCCACGACTCTACTAAACCGGTGACCATGCCCGCTGCAACCGCCGGGTTCAGAGATGTTAACGGGGCAGCGACCATGGCGCTTAATATGGTTAAGGGGTGGGCTCGTGCAATCAGTGCCCCGAGTGCCGCAAGACCACCATTGATAAGCACCCACAATGAGACCAGTTGCCACCCGAGTTCAGGGCTGCGTGAAAAACCGATCCAGAAACCGGTTAATACCAGCGCCGCGATTACCCAGGGTACAAATTTCAGCCAGCGGTTGGGTGGTGGCAGTTCTGACAGCCTGTCGATCTCGGGCTGAGGCGGTTCTTGGTCTTCGGCCAGGTATTTTGCCAGGCCCTCAAGGTGGCCTGCGCCAATAACGACCAGGATGCGTTTGCCAGCATTATCCTGATTTTCCTGGCGCAACCGCGCCGCCATAAAACGGTCACGTTCTGCGATCAACGCCTCGTACAACTCCGGCGACTGCTCGGCGAATTCGGTAAAGGTGGACTCAAGAATGTCACCTTCTTTGAGTTTCTCAATTTGCTCTTCATCGATTTCTTCAGAACTGAAGGTGCTCATGACAAGACCGGTTGTCAGCATGATTCGCTTATACCATGGCACAGCGCGATAGCTGCGCTTCAGGGTGGTTGCCAGGTTGCGATCAATCAGTTGCAGGGGAATGTCGTGCTTGATGGACGCATCGGCCGCAGCTTTGAGTTCAGCCCCCGGTTCGATACCAAATTGTTCGGCGATACGGCGCTGATAAGCCCCGAGCGCCAGGTTGGCCATAACAAGACCCGCTTTTTTCTCGCGAATAATGCGATACAGGTCCATGTCTTTCCACTGTTGCTGCTTGGTCAGGGCCTGGTGACGAGCGGGGCAAAGCTCAACGGCAATGGCATCGTAGTTGCCACTGCCAGCCATTTCAGTTACTGCGGTAACACTGGCGCGTGAAACATGGGCGGTGCCCAGCAAAACATAATGAACACCATCACGGGTAATTTCCCTCGTTGGCTGCTCAGCGGGTGATGGTTCCGGGCTCACCGGTTCCGGTGTTAATGATGCTTCTGATTCAGGCATTGAACTGTGCGAGCCTTCATAGAGGCCCCTTTAATTTTGGAAGGGCGCAAGGATAACGCAGAAGTGGATCCCTTGCCTATTTTTCTATAACAGCACCCGAATGCAAAACCGCAAACAACACCAGGTCGTGCTCGAAGTAGACACTGTAACCGTCGTAATCCCAGCTTGAGATAGGTGGTTCACCCACGGCCGTCTTTTTCTTAACCGGTGTTCCGAATTTATTCTCTACGGTTGCTTTGTCCAGTCCGTTTTTCGGTAGTTCCATGCGATTGGCCTGACGCACTTCGTCAATGATCAGCACATCAGCACTAGCGGTTTGAAATGCGAAGGTCAGCATGAAAGCCAGAACAGTCCTTATCATCGTCTTACTCCAACATGGTTCAGTATTCATGATGACCCAGAATAACATAAAATTGACAAATCGCTTACTGCTTAGACTCGAATACGGGTTCCGGGTGCTGTCGTGCAAATAGGTGCACTAATTCGAGGCTGCCATTTAGGCTGTCAAAAACCGGAACCGTGCTACCTGTTTTGTTCCAATAAACGCAAATAGGACTGATACCTCCAGTTCAGGATAAAGCCTTCGGAGACGGCCTGCTTGATAGCGCAACTTGGTTCGGATGCGTGTAAGCAGTCGTTAAAACGGCATTGGCCAAGCCACGGTTTGAATTCGATAAATCCAGTTGCGATTTCGTCGTTGGCCAGTTTCCAGATGCCGTACTCCCACACACCCGGTGAGTCAATCAGGGAACCGCCATCGGGCAATTGGTACAAAATGGTTGAAGTGGTGGTGTGCACTCCTTTTCCGGTGGCGTCCGACAGGCCGCCCGTCTGAATTTGAAGGTCCGGAATCAGTTGATTGATCAGTGACGATTTACCGACGCCTGACTGACCGACAAGGATACTGGTCTTGTCTTTCAGAACTGATTGCAAACCCGCGATACCCGGTGCGGTTTTGCAGGAGGTGTGAATGACGGTATAACCCAGTGCCTCATAATCCGGCATATGCGCCAATACCGCGACCCCGTTGGCCGTTTCGTCGGGGGCCACCTCTAAATCTGTTTTGTTACACACGATCAGTGGTTGGATACCGAGGCTGTGGACAGCCAGCAGGTAGCGTTCCATCAGGTCACGTGATGGTAGAGGACGTGGGGCGACGACGATCAGGACCTGGTCGAGGTTGGCGGCAATAATATGCTGACGTTGACGATCATCGGTCCGTACAAAGAAGTTTTTACGGGGTAGTACCCGCTCCACCACCAACGAGGTATCATCCGCCGGCGCCACCTGAACCCGGTCACCACAATATGGTCTTCCGACCTGTCGTCTGAACTTACATTTTTTGCGCTCACCATCGTCTGACATCACGACACCCTGGCCGCCATAAGACACCAATACCAGGGCCTCTGATAGCTTATCGGTCGTCACTTATCGGCATTGAGGTTCTGCATTCACCTATTGTACCTGTCAACAGCAAATTGAACATGGCGCAAAGCAGCATAGGTCGGTATAGTTCGCAAAACACGGAAAAAGACTCTATGGCTGCTGACAGTAAAACAAGACTGATCTGGATCGATCTGGAAATGACCGGGTTGGATACCGTTACCGACAGCATTCTTGAAATTGCAACATTGATCACCGATGGTGAACTGAATATCCTGGCCAATGGACCTGTCTGTGCAATCCGTCACGATACCGCCGATTTAATGGCCATGGATGACTGGAATCGCAGTCATCATACCGATTCAGGTCTTTGGCAACGGGTCGTGTTTAGCCCGCACAGCATCAATGCCGCAGAATCGGCCACCATAGAGTTTTTGAAAGAGTGGGTAGAAAAAGGTGCGTCACCGATGTGCGGCAACAGCATCTGCCAGGACCGCAGATTTTTACATCGTTTGATGCCGGAACTGGAAAGCTGGTTTCATTACCGTAACCTGGATGTCAGTACGATCAAATTACTTGCAAAAGAGTGGTTGCCAGCCGATTTTCAGGAATACCACAAAGAAAACCGCCACGAAGCTCTATCCGATATTAAAGAGTCTATCGGGGAGTTGCTTTACTTCAGGCAGTTCATGGGTAAGTTTAGCGACAAGGACAGTCAATAGATCACCGCATTCGTAGCAGTACCTGGCAAAGCCTCACCTCCATGATAGCCACCATCAAATCATTTCGTTTTTTGCGCGCGGGTGCACTGGTATCATGGTCTACTGTTGCCTTTTCAAGGAATCTCCTCAATGACCCGGTCCAAAAAAATCACATTGCTTCTTTTACATGTGTTTCTGACAGTATTTGCTGTTAACAGTGTCATAGCGCAAACACTGGACGCCAAAGAATCGGCCATTGTGGCCTGGAGTGAAGCACATACAGAGGATGCGATAGACCTGCTTGAAAAGCTGGTCAATATCAATAGCGGAAGTCTGAACCAGCAGGGCGTGAAAGAAGTCGGCGCCGTATTGCGGGCCGAACTGGATGCATTGGGTTTTGAGACGCGCTGGATAGACATGCCGGAGGAAATGCAGCGTGGCGGCCACCTGTTCGGCGAACATACGGGTAATCGCGGCAGGAAGGTATTGTTGATCGGGCACCTGGATACCGTGTTTGAGCCGGATGATGATTTCCAGGTATTTACTCGCGAAGGATCAAAAGCCAGCGGTCCCGGGATTGAAGATATGAAATCAGGGGACGTGATCATCATATTTGCGCTTAAAGCATTGCAACACGCTGGTCTTCTTGACGGTTCGCAGATCATGGTGGCATATACCGGTGACGAGGAATTGACTGGCAAGCCATTGAGTGTTTCAAGAAAGGGTCTGATCGAGGCGGGTCAGTGGGCTGATGTTGCTCTCGGTTTTGAAGCGGGAATTGACTCGGGCGGCAAGGAGTGGACGACCATAGCACGCCGCAGTGCAAGTAACTGGTGTCTTGAGGTCACCGGGAAACAGGCTCATTCGGCGGGCATATTTAATGACAGAACCGGTGCCGGTGCGATATTTGAGGCAGCCAGAATTCTCACCGCTTTCTACGACGAGGTCAGGGGTGAACAATACCTGACCTTTAATGCGGGTACCATCATGGGTGGCACGGAAATCAGTGCTGATTGCACAACACCTGAAGGCAAGGTCTTTGGGAAAACCAATGTTGTTCCCAACCGCGTCGTTGTGAGAGGTGGTATGCGGACCATTTCGCAAGGGCAACTCGACCGTGCCCGGGAGGCGATGCGCGCCGTGGTCGCACGCAACCTTCCTGTAACCGAAGCAAGCATCAGTTTCGTCGATAGTTACCCTCCAATGTCGCCGACCGAAGGTAATCGGCAATTAAGCGAAATGCTGTCACAAATTAACCAGGATCTCGGTCGCGAAGCCATGCCGGTACTTGATGCATCCAGGCGCGGCGCGGCGGACATTTCTTTCGTTGCGCCCTATACAGATGGTCTTGCGGGTATGGGTGCCTATGGTAGTGGCGGTCATACACCGAACGAGTCGCTGGACCTGGAATCCTTACCGGTTGCCATTCAGAGGGCTGCGATCCTGATTTATCGACTCAGCCGCCAGCAGCACTGATACCGCTCCCGGATGCGTCCGGGTCTGAGGTGGAAGCCCTGAAAGCGAGACATTAAGAGCTATTTAATTTTTGCCCGGCATCGCTGCCGCCAATAAGAATGCCATCGCACATACTTGCAATACCCCGTTTGATGTCTGGATGTGACCAGATTTAACAATACTCAGAAGATGAGTTATAGCTTACAAGTTCTGCCAGTGGCATTATATTGAGTTCCTGAAATTGTAAGGAAAGAAAATGCGCTGGAAGGGTAGCAGGAAGAGCACTAATGTAGAGGACCGGCGCGGACAGAGTGCCGGTTACGGTGGTGGTACAGGTTCCGGGTTATTGAGCTTTATTCCCATGCTGGTGCGCTCAAAAACAGGCCGAATCATGCTACTGGTCGGGGTGGTGGTATTTTTTGGCAGTCGCATGATGGGTATCGATCTTCTGCCCCTGTTGCTGGGCGGAGGCGGGTCAACCGTCAATACTCAACCGCGTGAGTTAAGCGCGGCGGACAAGGAAATGGGTGATTTTGTCTCGGCCGTATTAGCATACACAGAAGACACCTGGCAGACTATTTTCCGGGAGCAGGGCAGTGTCTACCGTGAACCCACGTTGGTTTTATTTTCCGGCAGGGTCAACTCTGCCTGTGGTATGGCTTCGGCGGCAGTGGGGCCCTTTTATTGCCCCGGAGACCAGAAGCTGTACATTGACCTTTCTTTTTTTCAGGACCTGAAACAGCGTCATGGTGCCCCCGGTGATTTTGCCCAGGCCTATGTTATTGCCCATGAGGTCGGCCATCATGTGCAGACCCTGATGGGGATCAGTGACCAGGTCCGCCAGGCCGGTCGCGGCAGAAGCAAAGCGGAGGTCAATGCCTTGTCTGTGAAACAGGAATTACAGGCGGATTGTTTTGCCGGATTATGGGGCCATGCCGTCAATACCGAACGTCAGGTACTGGACCCGGGCGATTTGGAAGAAGCGCTGAGAGCGGCGACCGCGATCGGTGATGACCGTTTGCAGCAGGAAGCAGGGCGGGGTGTTGTTCCTGACAGTTTTACCCACGGATCCTCGGCCCAACGTGTCAAATGGTTCAAGAGAGGTTTTGATTCGGGCGATATAAATAGTTGCGACACTTTCTCTGCAGGAAATTAGTCGGACCATCGTTTGGGTGGCACAATGGCGTAGCGTTGCAGGTCAATCGCGCCGGTCGCCCACAAGCCCATCAGGATGAACCGCATGCGTATGGCGTTTTCCCTGACAAGTAAACCTTCTTTCAGGCAGGTGATAAAAATACCCATTCCGGGTGTTGGCGCTTGGCTCTATACTAACGCTTCAGGCCAATTGGAGATTAACGACTATGAATGCAAATCGATTTTTGACGGTATTCTCATTTCTGATGTTATCCGTGCTCACCTGCCTGCTGGGTATGGCCACGGCCCTGGCTGATGAAGAAAACGTAGTCAGCGAAATCCCCACGGGCAAACAGACCACGCTGGGTCTTTATGTGACCGCTGAAGAAGCCTGGGAGAAATGGAACACTGCGCCTGATTCGGTCACGGTCCTGGATGTCCGCACACTCGAGGAATACATTTTTGTCGGTCACGCGACGATGGCCTGGAATATTCCCCTGTACTTCCAAACGCATGAGTGGGATGCCGAAAAAGGGCGTTTCCTCATGCAGCCCAATCCCGATTTCGTATCACAGGTGAAGCAAGTGGCCAGCCCGGAAGAAACGATAATGGTCATGTGCCGTTCCGGTGGGAGGGGCGCAAGGGCCGTCGACATGCTTGCCGAGGCTGGCTTCAAGAATGTTTACAATGTCACCGATGGTATGGAAGGTGACTCGATTGATGATCCCGGAAGTGTTTACCAGGGTCAGCGGTTAAGGAATGGCTGGAAGAATTCCGGTCTTCCCTGGAGCTACAAGGTCGATCCTGAACGGTTACCGATGACGGGTAGCCAGGATAAAGATCCGGGGACGCCGTAAGAATCAGATTGCATGATCTGACCAAACTTTCCCCTTCGATCGCGTCGTAACAACGGGATTAAAATGTTAACAAAAAGACCTGCGAATAGGCGCAGGTCCTTTTGCTTCTTTGGGCGTTGGCAGCGAGACTCGAATGCCTGGGTTCGGGGCTAATGCTTGCGTGGCTTCTTTGCGGCCCTGGCCGGTTTGCGACTGCCATCATCACGCGGTGGCAGTCCTGTGTGCTGGGTGAGGGTTTTCTTACCGGTACGCCGAAGGTGTGCCTGTTCAGTATTTTTCCTGCGTGCTGCCCGGTAACCCTGGCCGGCTTCCGGCTGATCTGCCGGTATCAGGTGCTTTTCACTGTTGCCAATCAAATCGCTTCTACCCATTTTTCTCAGTGCATTGCGCAGCATTTCCCAGTTAGCGGGATCGTGATACCTGAGTAAAGCCTTATGCAGTTTTCGCTGCGCAGGGTCCCTCACAGGTAACACTTCATCGGACTTGTAAGTCACCTTGCGCAAGGGGTTTTTGGCAGAATGATACATGGCGGTCGCCGTGGCCATGGGTGATGGATAAAAGGCTTGCACCTGGTCGGCAGTAAAGCCATTACGCTTTAACCAGATTGCGAGGTTGACCATGTCCTCATCGGTTGTTCCCGGATGGGCGGCGATGAAATATGGGATCAGGTACTGTTCCTTACCCGCCTCCCTGGAATATTTTTCAAATAGTCTTTTGAACTGGTCATAGCTGCCGATGCCGGGCTTCA
>JASJFX010000091.1:0-11136 GCA_033791845.1 Lysobacterales bacterium
GGCTCTGACCCCTTTTCCGCTTTTCCGCTCTCAGTTAATCGTTGTGATTGAATATGTGTACGTCACGCTGTGGGAACGGTATATTCAGTCCCGCCGAGTCAAGGGCCTTCTTGACCCGCTCATTTAGTTCGTGCGAGG
The DNA here is from genome assembly GCA_033791845.1 of Lysobacterales bacterium. Classification (GTDB taxonomy): domain Bacteria; phylum Pseudomonadota; class Gammaproteobacteria; order Xanthomonadales; family SZUA-36; genus SZUA-36. The sequence goes on from JASJFX010000091.1 coordinate 139, forward strand.
CAGGTGCATAGGTTGCAGACAAGACCCATGGTCGTACGGCCAGGTTCACTGAGCTGTCGCCCAACTCGGCAACCGAAATTGATGGAGCCGGGTCATCGAGGACGTATTCACTTGCTTTGACCGCTTCGAGCAATACTTCACGCGCCTTGTCTATATCATCACCGTAGCCGATACCAACAGTAAGCTCCATGCGCCGCTTTTCCGATTCCGTGTAGTTGATGATCTGGTCATTCATGATCTGACCATTGGGGATGATAATCTTGATTTTGTCAGGTGTCCGCAGGACGGTAGTGAAAACTTCAACTTCTTCGACAATGCCATCTGTTCCGGCAACGTTTACAAGATCACCCAGTTTGTAAGGACGGAATATAATCATTAAAACGCCAGCGGCAAAATTTGCCAGTGAACCCTGTAAGGCCAGGCCAATTGCGAGACCAGCGGCACCAATAACTGCGATCAATGATGCTGTCTGAATACCGAGTGCACCAATGGATGCAATTATGACAAACGTCATCAAGAGGGCATAAACCATATTTCGCAAGAATTTACGCAGCATGTCGTCCATACCGCCTTTTGCCATCACCCGGTCCGCTAATTTCCTCAGCAAACCGGCAACAATTTTACCAATGATGAATATTGCCAGTGCTTTGACAATTAATAGACCATATTGCATTCCAAACTGCTGAACTGTTTCTAACCATCCTTCGGTATTCACGATTACTCTCCTCTCTATTGTGTTTCATCTTCTCTGCCGCACATCTTAAAACAAATGTGAAGAAAGACATTGCAAAGAGATGTAAACACTTGTGACATTCACCACTTCTATTGAAATTACTCATTGGCCTTTTATGAAATCGTAAAAGGGCTCTGACCCCTTTAGCTGTTTAAGAAGGACATGGCTGAGCTGACTGGGATTGCGTATGGTGGGGTAATATGAGTTTTGTGTGTGGGGATATTTATGACTGTTCATGGGTTTCTCTGCTATATGTCGATAAAGAGTAAACTTATCGACATATATTGTTGACGTGTCGATTCGATCAACATATAGTACACATATGACGATAAAATGCGTTTTTGTAGACATATAATCAGACAATGTGGCGCCCGGATAAACCTTTTAACGATCTTCCAAGCCTTCCTCCAAAACAGGATTTGGAATCAAAAGATATTTTAAAACAATGTGTTAAGTCACACTCATCGTTAGCAAAACTTGATCAAACCTGCAAACTGATCCCAAATCAAACGATTCTGGTAAACACATTATTACTACTGGAAGCCAAGGATAGTTCCGAGATTGAAAATATTGTAACGACAACAGATGACCTGTTCCGTTACGTTCAGGCTGAAAATAAAGCAGATCCGGCAACTAAAGAAGCAATTCGCTACAGGGCAGCGCTACTTACGGGGCTTAATGAGGTATCCAGGCGACCGCTGAATATCAACACTGCGAATATCATTTGCTCGCAGTTGAAGGATGTGGAAATGGATATCCGTCGGGTTCCCGGCACCGCGCTGGCAAATCAGCGAACACGGGAAATTATTTACACACCGCCGGAAGGAGAACAATTACTCAGACAGCTGTTTTCAAATTGGGAAATTTATCTACACGATGAACAAGGGATTGACCCGCTGGTTCAAATGGCTGTACTTCATTATCAGTTTGAAGCAATTCATCCCTATACCGATGGAAACGGGAGAACCGGGAGAGTCTTGAATGTATTGTTCCTGATCGAAAAGCAGCTGCTATCTTCACCCGTCTTGTATCTAAGCAGATACATCATTTCAAACAAGGACAAGTACTACGATCTGCTATTGGAAGTCACTCGAAAGCAAGAGTGGACTCAGTGGGTTTTGTTCATGCTAAAAGCGGTTGAAGAAACTGCTGAATGGACCAGGGAAAAGATTCTGGCCATCACTGAACTGATGGAATCTGCAACAAAGTTCGTACAGGCACAGCTCCCAAAAATTTACAGCCATGAGCTCATTCAGGTCATATTTCAGCAACCGTACTGCCGTATCAGCAACCTGGTTGATACCGGTATTGCGAAACGCCAGACAGCTTCCGAATACCTGAAGAAGTTAGTGGATATTCGTGTTCTTCAAGAACAGCAAGTTGGTAGAGAAAAGATCTTCATCAATCCTAAGTTGATGCGGTTGCTGGACCAACCGAGCAACAGCTTCTTGCCATACATGAGCATTGAAACGCTGGCTAGCCACTTTAACTGGATGACCCAGTGGAGGGCCCCTGGCGAAATGAATGAATATGTGGATGAATTAATGAATTCGGCAGGCAGTAAAACGCTCTTTAACAAAGCCGGTACAACATTTATTTTGGAAGCGTGGATCGCAGGTCATTTCGCAGAAGTTGTCGGCGCAAAAACAGTGAGGTTAATCGATGACCAGTGGCCCGATCTCGAGGTAGAGTTGGATGACCAACTGATCAGGTTTGAAGCAATCGAAGCTGATATGCCTGACAGGCGGCGCGGCGATGAATACAAACTAGCGCCTCAAACAAGTGATGATCCGGTGGAAGACTGGATTGCCAGGGCTGAAGCAGTGCCTGGAGCATTGCAGATAGCGGTAAGAAAGAAGCAAGCAAAACACTACAGCAAGCATGAAAACCTGTTGATCTACTTAAATATTGGTGAATTCGGAATCAGGCACCGGGAAATCATTGCCGCATTTCCAGACGCCACAAAAGACGCCAAAGACATTTTTAAGTCAGTATGGATACTATGGAAGGAGCAGGCTTTTGAGGTTTGGCGGGATGGAGAACCATCACAACGGGTTTATGGAGAACCAGGTGGTTTTGTTGATTAGTTCAGGCTTGCACAATCAATTTTTCACCTCAACCCGATGTAAAATAAACACCCAAAAACGGACAACAAAACCATGCGCACCCAGGGAAAGATTTCGCATTGGAACGAAGAAAAAGGCTACGGTTTCATCACCCCAACCTCAAGCGCCAAGCAGGTATTTGTCCACATCCGCGCATTCAAAAATCGCCATCTGCCACCCGAACTCAACCAGGTAGTCCTATACTCGCTATCCACTGACAAACAGGGCCGCCCATGCGCCGTTAAGGTCACGCGGGCAAGCGACATACCCTCCGGAAATTCAAAATCAATCACCCGGTCATTCCTGATCCTGTTGGCGTTTGGTTTCATCGCAGCCGTTGCCTGGTCGGTGCCGGCACACAACATGCCCATTCAGATTCTGTACCTGTACCTGGCAGCCAGTGGATTCACATTTTTGGTCTATGCAAAGGACAAACGGGCCGCGCGAAAAAACCGCTGGCGCACAAAGGAAAGCACGCTGCATACATTGGCACTAATTGGTGGATGGCCGGGTGGGCTAATTGCGCAGCAGGTATTGCGGCATAAGTCGCGAAAAGATGCTTTTCAGTTTGCGTTTTGGGCGACGGTTGTTTTGAATTGTGCAGCTTTTGCGTGGTTGTTTACCGCTGAAGGTGGGGTGTTGTTGCAGTCGGTGGTTAGTGTCATTGGCTAATGTTTGGAGCCCAAAGGTTTACGTAGCAGCCGAGGTCAGTGAAAAAACCTGAAAAAATGGGCCAGATACATTTAAGTGGAGGATGTATCCAGCCCCTTTTCTTGGGCCCGAAAAAAGTCTTACCCCTATTGGCAATAAAAGGGGTCAGAGCCCTTTTGGGACAAAGACCGACGTTGCCTGGCAGGGGTGAAAATCGTAAAAGGGCTCTGACCCCTGGACTGCTTTACCGCTCTTCGATTGGATGCTCGAACCCAGGTGGGGTACCCAGGCCACCAAAGCCGCCGCGAAGAATGTAAAGCGCAAGCACCCAATAGAGAACAGCAACTCCCAGGTAGGGTCCCATCAGTCCACCAGGCAACCACGTAATGGTGATCAAATCCGGGGAAACGGGAATGACACGTTCATCGGGCAAAAAGGCCGTATAGGTGAGCGTCGCACCCATTGTCGCGTGGAAAAATATGCTGACCGAGATGCTGCCCCCTGATTTGTTATAGGCCCAGGTGAACAATATGGTCCAGGGAAGGATAAAGAAGATAACCCAAATCATTGGCACATTATGAATGCCTTGACCCAACCAATAGGTGGGCGCGTGCCATAGCAGGTGAAAAAAGGCGATAACCAGGGTTGCCATAAATGGCGTCATTATGTGTTGCAGACGTTGCAGTGCGAAACCGCGCCAGCCAAACTCTTCACCCATTCCGGCAATCAGCAACTGCATGACCATGACTTGTGCGACCCACGCCCAACCCCAGAATTTGGGGTCGAATTCGATGCCTGCAGCGGCAGAGCCGATAAAACGCCCGGCAAAGCCTATGACAAGGAAAAACCCGAGTAACGGCAAAAACCACTTCAATCCTTTGCTGGCATTGATCCGGCCAAAGAACCGTTTCAGGCCGTCTTTCCCGTAGAACATGGCCGTGACGATAATTGCCGAGATCGTGGGGCCCCAAACACCCAAAATCACTATGGGGGAGTCGGCAAACCCAAGGGCCAGGGCGCTTGCAAATATGCCCCATGAAAATGCGAATGTTATGAAAAAATATACCGTCAGTTGACGGCGCAGTTGACTTTGCGCTTGTTGTGTAAGCATCTCTTCCCCCGGCACTCTTGCGGCTTATTAGTTATGTTGAAATTACTTCTTTTGATGCCTGGTGGGCGAATATGGTTGCGGAATGACCGGGGTCGGAGCCCTTTAACAATTGAAAAAGGGCTCCGACCCCTTTTTAAGTTGCATTATCGTTTAGTGTGTAGTATATACTACACATGAACTTTGGAAAACTGATCAGAAAGTCCCGGTTGCAAGCTCAGTCCGGAGATAAAAACTACTCGCTACGTAAAACAGCAGCGCGCATCGGTATTCAGCCCTCTTACCTGAGCAAGATCGAGCGAGGTGAATTGCCACCACCGGGTGAAGAAGTAATCTGTAAGTTAGCCAAAGACCTGGGTCTGGATACGGATGTCATGCTGGCGATGGCCGGCAAGGTTTCCTCGGAGTTACTGGAAGTCATCCGTAGTCGACCTGAATTATTCGCAACACTTTTAAGGGAACTCAAATCTGCACCCGATCATGCGGTGCTGAAACTGGTCCGGGAAGTTCGCGATGGAGAATGGTAGGGAAAATCATGATTACACTAGAACGACAAGAACTCGTTATACGCTTTCCGGATATCCACCCGCGTGCAGAGGCCCGGATAGCATTTCAACGCACATTACGCATACCTGATGATGGCAGGGACTATCCCTTGCCCCCTGGGATGGGAAATTTCCCGTTGCATCATGTTGAAGATCACCCGGAAAAACTGCCTGGAAAGTGGGCCCAACACGGCGGCGTGTTCATGCCCATGTATCAATCTGAGGCTCTATGGTTGAGTTTTGGATCCGGCTATCACAACTATCCCATCGCTCTGCAAATCGCTGCCGGCAAAATCAATGCGGTGAATGGTGAGCCGTGGAAAGAGGATATGCAGTTCGATCCGCAGGGATACGTGGTTAGCAACCAACAACCCTGGCTCGACGGTTTCTGTGTTGAGAAGGGCAAAATTCGTCAATTTGTTGCAGCACCGCTGGGTAGCGGTATGTCCGTTGAAGAGCAAATAACGGGTGAAGCAGAATTCGGAGGCCTTCAGATAAAAGCCTGGCCACTTAAAGCTGGTGTTTATGAGGAGATGTGTCTTAATAGGCCAAGCTCTTCATGGAGTGATGACACCAACATGGTGATGTGCAGCATGAGTGAAGAAAGCGCCCCGATGGATATGGGGCTTGGCATGGGTGGCTCCATGAAACAGGATATATATGATGACACGTTCCGGCCTGAGGACTGGGATACCAGTGCCAGTTCCCGTTGCTATGTACATCTTCTCAACTCAATGTCCTATGCACAGGTAACCGGGCATCTTCCACCTCATCGTCCTTATGAGGCTGCGGACTACGCTGCTGCAGGTTTGCCATGGTTTGACTACTACAGCGACCGGGCATCAATAGAAGGTAGTGAAAAATTCAAGGGCCTAAAAACCTGGAAGGACTTTCAAGACAAGAAGGACGGGTCATCGGTGAGCATACAACCAAAACCCGTAGTTCACCTTGAAGAAAAGCCAGGTTCGGGACGGCCAGTTTCACAGGGTGATTGTTTTTAGGGCGGTAGCAAATGCAATTGAAAGGGGCCGGATACATTTTTCACTTAAATGTATCCGGCCCCTTGACTCGAATCCGGCCTCTTAATAACAGTTGAAGGGGTTCTATTCACACTGCAACAACATATCAACCGCCACCCCATTATCCATTTGCTCGCCATGCCACTGTGGAATAGACGTTTCAGGCGTGATGTTCAAACCATTTTTATGATTGTTTGACGTGATCGCAAAAACATGGCCCAGGCCAGCCTCTCGACCGGGATACCCCGGTCTCACCTCCTTCCCGCGGGAACGCGAATCCGGCCCCTGCGGAATGACCTTTCCACCCGGCAGGCCGAAAACAGCACCCCTACCCGCTTCAAATCGAACCCCATAACCTGCCTCATGCACCAGCCGGTGATGTGTGCGACACAGCAAAACGAGGTTATCCATGCACGTCTCACCACCGTCTGCCCAGTGTTGGATATGGTAGGAAAAGGGCTCTGACCCCATTACCGCAGGTGTGAGTGTCACTTTCCTTTTTAGATTAAGTGACGATTTACCGAGAAATATTTTTCCGCCAAATTATTAATGCAGAGCGGGAAAACAGCTGACGGAAAATCGGGCGATTGTTGATTGCAAGAAACGGGTTCATGATTAACCATGGAAACCAGTCAGTAAGCCTTTTTTTACACCTAACAAATAGAATCAAGACAGTTTGGCAGAAAATCAGTAATAAGTGATGAAAAAACAAGAAGCCCTTGAACTCCTTCGAAAAGCCGTCAATAACCCTGATGCGCAGTTTCGGACCGGCCAATGGGAAGCAATCGATGCGTTGGTTAACCATCGCCGGAAAATGTTAGTTGTGGAACGCACAGGCTGGGGAAAAAGCTCCGTTTATTTCATATGCACGCGTAACCTGCGTGACAGAGGTTTCGGGCCGACGGTGATTATTTCCCCATTGCTGGCGCTGATGCGTAACCAGATTCAACAGGCAGAAAGGCTTGATTTACGGGCAGAAACTATCAATTCAACTAACAGCGAAGAATGGAACACGATTTTCCAACGTGTTCTCGACGACGAGATTGATGCTCTCCTGATTTCACCTGAACGGCTATCGAATGAAGAATTTCTGAACAAGATGTTGCTACCTATAGCTGATCGAATTGGGTTAGTGGTCGTGGATGAGGCACACTGCATTTCAGACTGGGGTCACGATTTCCGCCCGGACTACCGAAGGCTTGTAAATATTTTGCGTCAAATGCCACCCAATATGCCTGTTTTGGGTACAACAGCTACGGCCAACAACAGGGTCATTCAGGATGTTCAGGGTCAAATAGGCGAGATCACTATCCAGCGCGGAGCCTTGATGCGCGATAGTCTCTGTTTGCAAACCATGCGCCAGCCTGACCAGGCATCACGGCTTGCATGGCTGGCTCAACATATCCCCGGGCTACCAGGCACGGGAATCGTATATGCATTGACAAAAAGAGATGCAGAGCAAGTGAGCACCTGGCTTAACCAGCAGGGAATTGTGGCAAGTGCTTATCATGGAGATATTGAACACGAAGGATTTGCCGACAGTAATAGCTACAGGCAGCACTTGGAAAGCTTGTTACTGAGCAATCAGATTAAGGTATTGGTGGCGACAACAGCTTTGGGTATGGGATATGACAAACCGGATTTAGGCTTTGTTATCCATTACCAGGCGGCTGGCTCAGTGGTTGCTTATTACCAGCAGGTAGGCCGGGCCGGGCGCGCCATCGATCGCGCCTATGGGGTGCTTCTGTCCGGAAAGGAAGATGATAATATCCACGAGTTCTTTCGTCGCAGCGCCTTCCCGCCTGAGCGACAGGTGAAAGCGATTCTCTCAGCTCTCGAAGCCAGCGATGGTCTGTCAACATATGGACTACAAGAGCAACTCAACCTGCGTTTAGGGCAGATCAGTAAAGTACTCAAGATGTTGAGTGTTGAAAGCCCGGCACCGGTGATCAAACAAGGTTCAAAATGGTTCAGAACACCGGTCTCATTCCAGATGGCTCATGAACGGATTGAGCATTTGACCCAACAGCGAGAGCAGGAATGGCAGGAGCTGAATGGGTACATTGACAGCACCACTTGTCTGATGGCGTATCTGCGTAACGCACTGGATGACCCCGGATTAGAGGACTGTGGTCAATGTGCCGTTTGTCTCGGCGGTCCAATCGTGCCTGTGGCAATAGACAGAGACCTGACAATTAGCGCAAAGCAATTTTTACGCCACGCTGAAATACCCATTCAGCCCAAAATACAGGTCGCTACTGGTGCATTTCAGCAGTATGGTTTTCGCGGTAATTTGCGACCAGAGTTGAGGGCTTGTGAAGGGCGTGTACTCTCGCGTTGGGGTGATTCCGGCTGGGGCGGGCTGGTGAAAGAAGACAAGAACAAGGGTCGCTTTCGCGATGAGCTGGTTGAAGCAGTTGCAGGAATGTACGAAAACAGATGGCAACCTGAGCCAGCACCTCAATGGGTGACCTGTGTGCCCTCCAGAAACCATCCGAATCTTGTACCTGAGCTTGCGCAACGACTCGCCGCGCGTCTACGGTTGCCATATGTGGACGCTATTCACAAAGTGCGTAACAATGAACCTCAAAAGAATCAACACAACCGATTCCACCAATGTAGTAATCTGGATGGGGCGTTTGAATTGAAAAATGGTATACCCACAACTCCTGTGCTTTTTGTGGATGATGTTATTGACTCGGGCTGGACCTTAACCGTGTTAGCAGCGCTTTTACGTCAAGCCGGAAGTGGTCCTGTGTACCCCGTGGCGCTCGCGTCATTCAGTACAGGAGATTAAATGTCCAACACGCCTGCCACCCAAGCAATCTTGCTGCTTACCGCTTACTTTTCGAAACTAAGAGACGATGCAGCTAAACCCCTGACAGCAAAGGAGTGGGGGCGTTTTGCCGCGTGGCTGAAAGGGAATGCCCTCACCCCTGAGCAATTAATGACAGACCAACTTGACAATCTGTTGCAGGGGTGGTCTGACAAAACTGTAACGAAGCAACGGATTGAAACGCTAATGGCGCGTGGATCTGCGCTGGCATTGGCCGTGGAAAAATGGCTGCGTGCCGGTCTTTGGGTTATGACAAGATCTGACCCGGAATACCCCCGCAGATTTAAGCAACGGTTGGGAACAGATTCACCCGCCGTGCTATTTGGTTGTGGAAACAGAACGCTGCTTAATGGTGGTGGGCTGGCGGTAGTCGGCTCTCGCAACACGACAGAAGAAGAATTGGCCTACAGTAGCGATTTGGGAAAATTAGCGGCGAACAATGGCTATTCCATCGTATCCGGTGGTGCCAGGGGCGTTGATGAGGCCGCGATGTTGGGTGCACTTGCTGCTGATGGTACGGTTATCGGAGTGCTTGCTGATAAATTGCTCCAGCGTTGTTCCAGTGCCAAGTACCGCAGATACCTGATGAACAATGACCTGGTATTAATCTCGCCGTTTTACCCGGAAGCGGGGTTTAATGTGGGCAATGCCATGCAACGTAACAAGTATATCTATTGTTTGGCTGATGCTGGTGTGGTGGTGCATTCCGGTATGAAAGGCGGCACATGGACAGGTGCAAAAGAAAACTTAAAAAAAGGCTGGGTTCCCCTTTGGGTTAAAGAAACGCAGGATGAAGAAGCCGGCAATAGGGCTATTGTAGAGGATGGGGCTGCCTGGGTTTCAAGTGATGTAAGCACCATAAGCATGACAGGTCTTTTTAGTGATACCGCTCATGAGAGTGATTCAATTACAAAAGCTTATGAGAATACACCAACCAGTGCTGGGCATTTGGTTACTGATGCAGATCCTGCACCGCTTGAAGCGGGGTTGGTTGAGTCAGTAGTTGCTTCGGAAGAGGAGACAAAAACTACATCTCAGGCAATGGAGCGGATGGAATTCTATGATGTCTTTCTAATAAAAATAAAGCACGTTTGTAGTGATTCACCCAAGACTTTTGACGAACTTGCCCAAGAATTGGCTTTGAATACAACACAGTTGAAACTATGGCTGAACCAGGCCCGGAAAGAAAACAAGATTCAGAAGTTAATCAAACCGGTCCGTTACTCTCTGGTCAAAGTCGAGGACGATGGTGAGACGGCTCAGCAGGGGTCATTGTCGTTTGATCAATGATTGCTTCTCGCGAAAAGTACACTAAATTTATTGACGCAGATTGTTATAAAATTTCTCCATCATTTCATCCGACGTCATTTGAATTGACTCGAGGTAAACCCATAGCAAAAATGTTGTGCTATTCATGAAGATTGGAAGAAACAGACCGTGCCCCTGTGGAAGCGGCAAAAAATACAAACAATGCTGCATCGAAAAACGGAGCGTCGGACAAGTCGTTTTAGACGAAATTGCCGAGGCCGCCGAAGAGCAGGAGTTTTCATCACTGGAAGAACTCAATGCATTTGCGAAACAGCGGATGGAGGTGCAAAACAAAAGATCTCTGACTGAATTTTGCGGTTTGTCACCCGAGCAAATGTACCGCTTGCTGCACACACCGTTTACCACACCGGAAACTGTCCGCTTCGCCACGGACGCCGAGTCAACAGAGGATAGTGGAATCATGCGTGTTTTCATTCCGCTGGTCGAGGCCATCGGTGAAAGCGGCCTGAAAACAACTGCTAAGGGCAATCTGCCACTGAAATTCTGCAAAGCAATGGCAGAGCAACTAAGTCAACAAGATAATGGCATCCTCCGGATGCGTCTTGGCGGTATTAGCAGCGAGGTAGATCTTGATCAATTGCATTGCACCCGCCTGACAGCACAATTCGCCGGACTCATTCGCAAGTATCGCGGGAAATTTGTCCTGACCCGGAAATGCCGGGATATGCTCGC
>JASJFX010000092.1:0-5642 GCA_033791845.1 Lysobacterales bacterium
GTGATGACATAGGTGAGTGACTTCAGAATGAATCGTTTGGCGACAAAATCAACGATCACACTCAGTAGCAAGACAGTTAAAGCGGCAATTCCACGTGCGGAATTGAATGCGAGATACTCACTGGCACCGTGACCTTGTAACCAGGCCTGTAAAATTTCCAACATAGGACTTTTAGTAACCGTAATGGGAGTTGCGCAGTATAAACCTTAAGCCCGGAATGCTCTAACCCTGGCTAAAGGATTTGCTGACAATTCAGGAGTGGTTGTTACAGATCGCGGTTTGACATGAAAGGGAGCTTTATAAGAGATGCTGCCATCGGCACTTATCTCGTTTACTCAACACCTGAAACCGCTGGCAGATAAAAAGAAACATGTAACACTTTGAAACATTACATTTTCTGCCAACTTGATACGCTGTACGCTGATATAATGTAAGCCCGACCATTTATTGTGGCGGGGATATAAGTCTTAAAAATATGGGAGAGAAATTATGAGCATGATGTCCGAGTTTAAAAGTTTTGCAATGCGTGGAAATGTTATAGATATGGCCGTTGGTATCGTTATTGGCGGTGCCTTCGGAAAAATTGTTTCATCGTTTGTGAACGATGTTTTGATGCCGCCAATTGGTATGATGATGGGTGGTGTTGATTTCAGTGACCTGGCGGTTGTACTGCAAGAAGCATCAGGAGACGTCGCTGCTGTAACACTCAACTACGGTTCGTTCATTCAGACCGTTGTTGACTTCCTTATCATTGCCTTTGCTATCTTTATGGTTATTAAAGCGATGAATAACATGAAGAAAAAGGAAGAGGAAGCACCTGAAGAACCACCGAAGCCTTCAGCTGAAGTCGAGCTGTTGACAGAGATTCGGGATTCACTCAAGAAATAGCGAGTCAGTCATTCTTTGTTGACTTGTTGGGGAAGGGGCGGGCCCTGGAATTTGTTCCAGGGCCTTTTTTCCGTGTGCCGGTGACAGGCCCCTAGGGTGTGCTGAATTCTAAAGCATCATCGCAACGCTGTTTTGTAAGGTAACAGGGGTTTCCAATCTTCGTACGGTCATTGATACTACATACTTCCTTGCCGTTTTTTGTCTTGGTAACCGCCAGTAGCTTTGGTGGTCGAAATGCCTCCAGGTAATAAATACATTCTTCCCAGTTTTGGCCTTCAGGTAAGGCAACAACTTGAATATTCTCCTCACCATACCGGCAGATTGCATAGTCCAAAAATTCCGTCTCACCCTGTTTGTATGAGCAGGCCATAACCGTGCCCGCACCTGCCATCAGCATGCTTGCCATTGTGAGTTGAAGGATCTTTCTGCTCATTTCCGTTACTCCATTTGCAGACACTCTGTTCGCAGCTGGCGCTTATGGTGAACCGGATTTGCGACGCAAATCTCGTGGAGCGTCATAATCAGTTCAACACATTAGGTAGATTAGCGGAATGATTTAGGTCAATGAACCGGGTTTCAGTTGATCAAATATATGCTCAAAGGCATCGATTTTTCGCGAAGTTGGGCAATTTACTTAAGGGGTGCAAGCGTACCTTCAGGTAGATACAGAGTAATGTTGTTACCTGCTATATGCTGGCAAGCCAGCCTGTAACCTTTTTCACGAAGCCGTTTAGGTACCAGGCGGAGGTCAAGGTCTTTGGTCTCCGGTAAACCGGTAACTTCAAACCTTACCCTGCACTTGCCGCACTCACCGCCACCGCCGCATAGGGATGGCAGGCTGACACCGTGCGTCGCAAGCGAAAGAAACAGGTTGCTTCCTTTTCTGAGCACGACCGGTCGCGGGTCACCGGCCATGGGATCGATCAGTATGATGACAACATCATCACGTTTTCCCGGGATACGCAGAAAGAAAAAGTCATGTCGGTTGAAGCTGCCAAATAACAATAGAAAGCCACTGATTCCAAGCCAGATTGCAATAAGCACCACGGTAATGATCAGGGGATGATTAAAGTTCTGGCGCCCGGGGTAGTCCATGATGTGAAGCATCCAGAAGAAATCCCGAACGCGCCAATAGCTATTTCGCCTTTCAAGTATTCTTCCGGTTGATGCAGCGATGTAAATGGCAGTGTTGGCCTTGTCTGCAAAATTTATTCTCCAATAGGCACCGGTGTGGTCACGGGTTTCCATATCGGGGGCCATACCCTGTTCGACGGAAATGACTTCACCATCGCCACTGAAATCCTGGAGGGCCAATTGCTCTGCATCCGCTTTCCCGGTCGTGATAAGGGAACCATCAACGCCGTTAACAAGGGTTTCACCACCGGTCCGCCTGATCAGATAAGCCGGCTTGCCGCGACGGATAGTTAAATCAATACCAAGGGCACCTTTCACGTACTCGGCTGGAAGCTCAGCGGGTTCCAGCAACGCGACCGGCACAATGATTTGAGGGCTAGTACCGGTTGTATTCACCCATTGTCGTCCGCTGACTTTGACGGGATCAAGCAGGCTGATCACCAGGCCGCTAAGCAGCCAGAGGATCACTTGTATTCCGATCAACAGACCTACCCATTTGTGCAGTTTCTTCAGCAACTGCATCATTTAACAGCATCACCTTTCTTTCTGCTACGACCGCTAAAACTGTAAAACAGCAACCAGAGTCCGGTAACACCGAATGTCAGACCGGTTATTTGAGCAGCGATGAGAAGCTGGTTGTGCGCATCTGAGCGGTCTTGGTAGTCCATGATGTGCAAGGCCCAAAAGAAATCGAAAATTCTCCAGTACAGATGTCGCCGTGTGGCCAGGGAGCCGTTATAAGGGTCGATATAAAAACTGGTTGCAAAGCGGTCATTGAAGTCAATTCGCCACAATGGCAGACGCCGGGTTTGAATTTCCATCGGTGGACTTGAAGAGATCAACGATGCATTGCTCATCTGCGCCTCCCCTGCATAGTGATACCTGGCGATTTCCCTGGCAGTCTTTTCATCCAGTGGTGATTTAACTGCACCGGTCTTAGGGTCAACCAGGTAACGATGATCAACCGTCGTGACGCTATAGAAGGTCTTGCCCATCACCGGCCTGAGGCTGATTTTGGTCGCGTCCTGATATTGTTCCCTGAGGCTTGCAATGCCAAGCATTGAATGATCCGGAACAAGCACCGTCTTTTGCATGTTTCTGACCAATGAATCGCCGTGGATAAAATCGATATCGACCACCACCATGTACAGGCCAGTGCCCAGCCAGATCAGAACCTGAAGCCCGACAAACAAGCCGAGCCACTTGTGCAGGGTACGGGCAATTACGGGGGACTTGAGCAATAGCACGTAGTTTTATGGGTTCTTTGCGAAGCGGAACAGACGCAATCGATTGGCATTGCTCACCACCGTAACCGATGAAAACGCCATTGCAGTACCGGCGATGATCGGGTTCAGCAGCATACCGGTCAGCGGATAAAGCAGACCGGCGGCGATGGGTATGCCCACCGAGTTGTAAATGAACGCACCAAACAAATTTTGACGGATATTTCGCATCGTCGCGCTGGATATCTCAATGGCATCAGCCACACCATGTAGCGAACCACGCATCAGCGTGATATCTGCACTTTCGATGGCGACGTCGGTACCTGTACCAATCGCAAAACCCACGTGAGCCAGTGCCAGCGCCGGGGCGTCATTGATGCCGTCACCGACCATGCCGACCCGTTCACCCTGCTTCTGCAGAGTCTCGATTTGATTCTTTTTATCCTGTGGTAATACTTCAGCATGGATTTGGGTGATACCGACCTGACGTGCAACAGCCCGGGCTGTGTGCCTGTTATCACCGGTTAGCATGACCACATTGAGACCATCAGCCTGCAAGCGTTTGATGGCCTCTGCAGATTCCGGCTTAATCGGATCAGCGACAGCGAAAGTGGCGATGAGTCGTCCGTTTACAGCCAGGAACATCGGTGTCCAGGCATTTTCTGCCATGCGTTTGCTGCTCGCCAGTGCGTCGGCGTTGAGAGATACCGCGGAGCTTTCCATGAGTTTTTTGTTGCCGAGTAACAGTTGGCTGGAATCAACCTCCCCCCTGATGCCCTGTCCCGTTATAGCTTCAAAGGCGTTGACACTTAAAAGGTTCAGTTTCTGTTGTTTGGCAGCATCGA
Source organism: Lysobacterales bacterium (assembly GCA_033791845.1). GTDB lineage: Bacteria > Pseudomonadota > Gammaproteobacteria > Xanthomonadales > SZUA-36 > SZUA-36. Next base: position 4,091 of record JASJFX010000092.1, read on the forward strand.
GAAATGCCTGCGCGAGCGGATGTTCAGAGCCGGCTTCCAGGCTTGCTGCTAACAGTAACAGTTCGTCTTGCGTTTGATCACCAAAGGCAAGGGTCTCAATGATTCCGGGTTTTCCCTCGGTAATAGTACCGGTTTTATCCAGCACCACGGTGGTCAACTGGCTGGCCGTTTGCAAAGCCTCGCCGTTACGGATCAACATACCGGCCTCAGCCGCCTTGCCGATCCCGACCATGACCGACATCGGTGTTGCCAGGCCAAGTGCGCAGGGGCAGGCAATAATAAGGACTGTCACAGAGGTAACAATGGCGTAAACGGCCCGGGGTTCAGGGCCGATACTGAACCAGATCATTGCTGACGCAAAGGCAATGATCATTACCACCGGTACAAATACCGCGGCAATGGAATCAGCCAGTTTACCGATGGGTGGCTTGGTATTCTGCGCTTGGCGTACCATCCGTATGATACGGGCCAACGCTGTATCGGAACCGACATGGGTGGCTCGATACAGGACGCTTCCGGTCTTATTCAATGTACCGGCGGAGACCTCGTCACCGCTGACCTTGGACACTGGAACCGGTTCACCGGTAAGCATTGATTCGTCAATGTTGGTCTGGCCTTGTTCCACTACGCCATCAACTGCGATTTGCTCGCCGGGCCGAACCCGCACCAGGTCACCTTTGACAACGGCCCCGATTGCGACATCAATATCTTTACCGTCACGGACGATCCGCGCCGTTTTTTGCTGTAAGTCCAGCAGGCGACGAATGGCCTGAGAGGTCCTGCCACGGGCTTTTTGCTCCAGCGCTTGTCCAAGATTGACCATGCCGATGATGATTACGGCGGCCTCAAAATAAACATGGCGGGCAATTTCCGGTACCAGCGCCGGAAACAGCACGATGACGGTGGAATATAACCAGGCAGTTCCTGTGCCCAGTGCTATCAGGGTATCCATGGTTGCCGAGCGGGTCTTCAAGGACTGATAAGCCCCAATGAAAAAGTGCCGGCCCGTGTAATACATCACGCCGCTGGTAAGGAGGGCAATCAATAACCAGGCAACATGATTCAGGTTCCACCCGCTTTCGATTGCGGGCGCATACATACCGTAAAACATCAGTAAAACACCACTGACCAGCGCCAGTACGGTTTTGAGTATTAGCTTGCGAAAGTTTGCCTGGTTGGCCTGGTCGTTTTCCTCCAGTGACTGAATCGGATCAACCACTGCCTCAAATCCGGCGCCAGCTATCGCTGCTACCAGGACATCACTACTGACAGTGCTGTCAACATTGACCTCACGGCTGGCGAGATTGACACTCACATCACTCACGCCAGGAGTGTCCCTTAAGGCCTTTTCAATGGGTCGTTGACAGGAGGCGCAGTGCATCCCGTCGATTTTCAGCAAAGTTGATGCGCTATTTGTTTTGGTCACCCGTCGATCCAGTGGCTCAGGTCGCGGTCAAGTAGTTGGGATAAATGCCGGATGTCGGGCCTTAGTGCTTCACTCACGATATCAACCATTTGCGGTGTCAGGGGTTCTGGTGACCTGGGGACTTTA
>JASJFX010000093.1:0-11132 GCA_033791845.1 Lysobacterales bacterium
CAAGTTCATAGACCACGTGAGGACCGACCACTCTTTGTAGGAAACTGTCGAGTTTGGATTGGGCTGAAACTGCTGGAGTCGAGGTCGTTGTAACTTGTTCCGGGCGCTCTCCCAGTAGTCTTTCGAACATCTGGTTGCCACTTTCTGCCTCGTCCTGCGCCCGCTCACCCTCCGTAACCTGGGCTGACTGATCCGATGCCTCGCGTGCCTGGCTTGAAGCGGTCACTTCCGCCAAAGCTTCGGCTGACGTTACCGGGTCCAGTAGGCGCTTGCGCAACTGCCGTAGCTCAGAGAACAACGGTAGTTGTTGAAACAGTTGATCAGGGTGGAAGTCATCCAGATCACGGGGCGCTAATGCCACGTGATTGCCAGCAATATCGAGCTCAAGGGCGGGTGTAAAAATGCCCCATAGCTGATCAATATTGTCGATATCGATCTGCCTTACCGGTATCTGCATCAGCAAAGCCGGATCAGGTTGGGTGTTTCCGCTTGTATTTCCAGCGAAGTTGCCCAAAACCAGCATCACAAATGGTGATGACTCCTTGCGCTGTGGTCTATTGCCGCCTGCTGAGCCGAATTCAAATTCCATTATGCCTGGCATGTTCAATTCCCCTGCTTGGGATTCATCTCAACCAGCGCCCTTCAGACCGCCGGTCAGGTACTGACGAAAAAGAACGGTGCACCTGCGTGACCGGTGTTTTTTATCTCGGCGAATTCGGGGACCTGGTCAATATTCAATGAGGATGCTGAAATACTTACACCCTGATTAACCTGGTCATAGAGCATCCAGCCCTCAAGCACACCCCGGTTACCTTCCAGTGCATTGAGCAGGTGGTTTGCAAATATGGAGTGGTCGCCGCCACCACCGTCAAGAACCGGCTTTGTGCCACCGGAAGTCATTGCAGTTCGTGATTTCTTTGCCGTGAATATTTCGTAGTAGCGATCCGGTTTTTTTGGCGCTGTGGTATTGGTGCCGCCACGGGTAGCCAGGGTCTTGCTGGCCAGTTGCGGTATTTTTACATCATGGGTCAAGGTGCCGGAATAACAGGAGTCTGCTATCACCATGACATGCTTGGCGTCCATTGAGTTAATGAAATCGGTTACCTGGACATTGGAAATCCAGTTGGTCTGGTCATTGGGTACCGCATCAACAGGTAACCAGTGCCCGCGCTCATTGTCCCTGTCCAACTCACCATGGCCTGCGTAGTAGAGCAGGAAGTTATCATTCCTGGTCAGCTTTTCACGGTACTTGTTGAGCGCCTGCAAAATGGCATAACGATCAGCATTAATCAGAACTTCAGTTTTGAATTTGTAATTCTCCCTGAGCACGTCTGCGAGATCTTCAGCATCTTTGCGAGGGGTCTTGAGATTGGGAAAGTTGGGATAATCGTTGTTACCGATGATCAGCGCATAGTAATTGCCAAATTTTACATTGGGAATTTCCGGATTCGGTATATCCATCCTGGCCACAGGAGAAGCACCCCGCATTGCAATGGCATTGGCCTCGGTGAGCCCAACCTGCAGTGTGCGTAACCTGTCCAGTTCCCTGTTAATGGCACTGATTTCAGTTCGAAGTGCCGCATTCTCTCCCTGTGAACGGGCCAGTTCGATCGCACCGGCACCCAGTTGAGTTTCAAGTTGTACCGTTCTGGACTGGGACTGTTGATCGTAGCTTTCGTGGATGGAATCCATCTGTTCTTGCTGCTTTTGAAGGTCAGTCCGTTGTTGCGTGATCAGGTTGTTGCTTTGCGACAATGACTTCTGTGCTGATGCCAGTTGGGATTCGCTGGCTTGTAACTTCTCCAGCACTGACTGTTTCTGAATGAGGGCGATATCGGCATTCTCGCGCCATTGCTGTTCGCGTTTCTTTGACTCCAATTTTTCAGTCTGTAAAAGCTGGTTTTGGTTGGCTATCTCTTTCTCAATATAGCTGATGCTGTGGGCACGTTCCTCAAGGTCAGCCTGTTGTCTCAGGATAAATTCGGATAGTTTCGCAATTTCCTCGGTTTCATCGGTGTTATTTCTGGCTTGCTCCAGATCCTTTCGCAGTGCTGCCATCTGGTGGTTTTCTGCCTGCAGGTCAGACTGGCGCTGTTCAAGTTCACCTGTCAATCCGGAAACCTGTGATTCCAATCCGGCAATGGTTGCGTTTTGCTGATCCAAAATGGCCTGGAATGATTCCTGTGCACCCTGTTCGGTACCCAGGCGGGCGGCAAATTCAGCCTGTTGCCGATCCAGGGCAAACCGCATTGACTGGACTTCCTGTTGTTGCCTGGCAAGTTGTAGCTCTTTGTCTTTAATCTGGCGGTTCAAATTTGCGATCTCGTCCGTCCCGGATGTCAAAACACTGGCATTTCCCGCACGGAAACGCATTTGCTCCAGTTCACGCATGGAGTTATCGAGAGTTGCCATTTGGGCATTGACCTCATTGCGGGATGAACTCAGGTCTTTGTTCAGTTGACGGATCTCAGCATCTTTTTGTGCAACGGTCTGTCGCAGACTTTCAGTTTCGGCTTCGAGTTCATCGAGGTTGGAAGAAAAGGTCAGTTCGTCATCACCAAGCCCTGTTGCCTTTCGATACCAGTTTAATGCCGCGATTTCGTCTTTCTCAACGCCCAGGCCCTGCTCATACATGGCACCGATATTCATTTGGGCGCGGTCATAACCCTGTTCTGCTGCCTTCATATACCAGGTGAGTGCAGTTGAATAATCCGGTGAGGTACCCAGACCCTGCTCAAACATTTCGCCAACATAGGTCTGTGCCTTGGCATCACCGGCCTTGGCCTGGGGTAACCAGACTTTCAACGCGGTGGCGTAATTTGCCCGGTCATAAGCTACATACTCACCACCACGGATTTCGCAGTCTGCACCGCTGGTTTTGATCGGTCTGCGTGCCGTTTGATAGCGGGCACCGCCGCCTAGCTGCCGGATTTTGCCTGGCAACATGCAATCGATGATCAGCAACTGGTTTGCATCCTGGGTGGGTTTGGCTTTCGCCTGTAGTTGGCTAAGCGGTAATGATGCGGAGACCACGATGAACGTGGTCAGTAGGAAAACGGTTCGTTTGTTGATGGAAAATGTCATGGTATTCAGCCCTTTGACCCTTATCAATACAGGAATAAAGCATTTGATTACAGTCTTAGAATAGCATAGCGAATAAATAATACTGTGAACTGGTCAACACCCCTGATGACAGCAATAATAGTCAGAATGCTACGTCTCTATCCCAGTATAGGTGACACGGTGCTAATATATAGGTGAGATAGTGCTGAAATTTGTCACAAAAGTGCTAAAGTTAAAGTGATAAACAATAAAGACGTGGTTATAAAAAGCGCTCAGATATTTCGATAGAAGCAGGGTGGTAAAACGCACCTGAATTACCAACCTGAATTGATAGTCGTTGGATCTGCAAAAAATCGTATTTGCAGATGGCTTAAAGACGGGGTTGGGAAATGAATACAAAATATCTTGGTTACGTACTCGCAGTGTTTACCTCATTTGTTGCTGCTGATGCTTTTGCTTTTAATGTAACACTTGCATCTTCTACCGGTTCCGAAGGTAGCCTACAGCCACTCACGATTACTGTTGAGTCGGCTGACTGGGAATATATTGGTACTGAAGGTCCGAATTGTCAGACATCTCATGAGTTCACGATTGATCTCGCTACAAACGGTGATGCAACCTGGTCCAGCGATACAATCAGCGGTGATATCAATCTGGAGGTCTTAGGAGACCCGGTTTCACTGACAAGTCAGATAGTTTTTTGTATCAATGCTGTACTTCAGGTTCCTCCTCAGTTAGTCAACACCGATTACAGCCTTAACCTGCATGACGATAACGTCATAAATGAGGGGACTGAAAATGCAATGCTGACTTTCAACGGGAATTGCGATGATCCTCCTATCGTTGGGCTTGCTGCGCTATCAGCCGGGCAAAAGCCACCAAAAACTCAAGCAACCATCGTCTGTCCCTCAAGTGTAAACGTAGATATTGTTGATACAACTCCGGTACCGGTTTTAAGCATTTCTGCTACAAATGGCGCAGAGCCATCAGCAAATGGCATGTTTACCATTGTATTGAGTGAGCCGGCACCGGATGGTGGCATGACCGTGAATTATTCAGTCTCCGAATCCTCTACCGCATCAGCATCGGTTGATTACGAGGCTTTAGGATCATCAGTCCTGGTTCCAGCCGCTGGTCTCAGCGTCGATATTCCGGTGCTTGTACTGGATGATGACATTGTTGAAGACCTTGAATCAGTGATCGTCGCAATCCAGCCAGGTCAAACCTATGAGCTTGGTTCATCCTCGTCGGCTACGGTATTTATTTCCGATGATGATGTATTAGCACAAGTGAGTATTTCTGCTACAAATGGCGCAGAGCCATCAACAAATGGCATGTTTACCATTGTATTGAGCGAGCCGGCACCAGATGGTGGCCTGACCGTGAATTATTCAGTCTCCGGATCCTCCACCGCATCAGCATCGGTTGATTACGAGGCTTTAGGATCATCAGTCCTGGTTCCAGCCGCTGGTCTCAGCGTCGATATTCCGGTACTTGTACTGGATGATGACATTGTTGAAGACCGTGAATCAGTGACCGTCCAAATCCAGCCAAGTGAAACCTATGAGCTTGGTTCATCCTCGTCGGCAACGGTTTTTATTTCCGATGATGATGTACTGGCACAAGTGAGTATTTCTGCTACAGATGCCGCAGAGCCATCAGCAAATGGCATGTTTACCATTTTATTGAGTGAACCGGCACCAGATGGTGGCCTGACCGTGAATTATTCAGTATCCGGATCCTCCACCGCATCAGCATCGGTTGATTACGAGGCTTTGGGATCATCAGTCCTGGTTCCAGCCGCTGGTCTCAGTGTCAATATTCCGGTGCTTGTACTGGATGATGATATTGCAGAAGTTGTAGAAACCGTGATTGTCGAAATCCAGGGCGGTGAAGATTACACCCTGGGATCTCCTGCGACGGCAGCGGTTTCCATTGTCGATGATGATGCTGCGGGAGTACACGTTTCCGGTGGTCCACTGACGGTGAATGAGGATGGTACTTCAGAACAGTTTAGTGTTGTGCTGACATCACAACCTCTGGCGGATGTAAACGTCAGCGTGAGTTCCGGCAATACACTCGAAGCTACGGTCGATAAAACCATGTTAGTTTTCAATGCTTCCAACTGGAATGGCGCACAAACAGTAACCGTAACCGGCGTGGACGATGACCTGGATGACGGTGACGTTGATTTAAATATCTCGCTAACGATCGCCAGCAGTGACAGCAGTTACACCTCTATGGGCCCGTTTGATGTGGCCGTGACCAATGATGATAATGATGACCCTGCAGCAGCAGAATTTACGCAGGAAGCCTACCCCTTCACAGAAGATGTCGGAGCGGCTGAAATCATAATTGAAAGAGCGGGTGCGATTGGTGAAGCAGTCTCTGTCACATTTAGTACGGATGACGGGGCCAGCGGGACAACTGCAACGGCAGGGGAGGATTACACCTCAGTCAGCGAAGTACTCGAATGGGATGCAACCGATGTGTCGTCCAGGACAGTGGAAATCCCGATTGTGAATGATGCTTCCAGTGAAGGCGATGAAACGGTCGTACTCAAGCTCCAAGTCAATGGTTCGGATCTGCCTGCCGCGTTCTCCGAACTGGTGATACAAAATGATTTTATTGAAGACGTTATCGACAATATCGATCTCGACAAGCTTCCGCCCAACCAACAGTCAATAACAAAGGTCATCCTGACATCGTGCCCGACAGGACAGGGGCAAGGCGGTTTCCAGGAGTTGTGTAACGAACTGATAGGCGAGGCCCTGGAGGGTGGTTCGGTGGCTGTTCCTTTAAAAGAGATTACGCCGGAACAGGCGGCCGCTGCCCGTGCGCCCGCTGCAGAAACCGTGACTATCCAGAACATCAATGTGAATGGCAGAATGGCCGCACTGCGTGCCGGGGCAACCGGTTTCAGTGCCTCTGGGTTCAGTTTCAACCTGGCCGGGCTCAACTTGAACAGCAGTTTATTCAAGGGTGCCCGTTCCGGGTATGACAGCATCCAGCCAGGTTTTGCAGCCAACAATGCAGCAGCCGGCGGCGGCGATGACCTGTTTGATGATTTCGGACGATGGGGTATTTTCGTTAGTGGTCGGGCCGTTTTTGGTGACAAGGATGCGACCCTTGATGAAAGCGGTTATAAATTTAATACCGCAGGACTGACCATTGGTGTTGACTACAGGTTCACAGACAACTTTGTGGGTGGTGTGGCCTTTGGTTATTCCGATAATAGCGTCGACATCCGGGGAAATTCAGACAAATTGGATGCAAATGGCCTGACAGCCACAATTTATGGGTCATATTATCCCACTGATAACTTCTACATGGACGCTTCTGTCAGTTGGGGCAGCAACGATTATGATCAGCGAAGGCAAGTTGATTACACGCTGAGTGAAATCGGTTCCGTGGTCACTGAGACCTTCAAGGCGGACTATGATGGTGATCAAACCGGCTTTACTTTTGGCACCGGTTATGATTTCTTCAAAAACGGATGGACTTTTGGACCCACGCTGTTTGTTGAATATGTCGATATCACGATTGACCCTTACGATGAAACACTCGTTGATAACGGTGGTACTGGATTCACGTTGGGCTGGGCAACGCATATCAAGAAACAGAGCTATAAATCACTGATACCCAGTATCGGTTTTCAGTTTTCCAAGGCCTGGAGTACATCCTGGGGCGTGATTGTGCCGCAAGGACATGTTGCATGGGCCAAGGAAACCAAGAATGACGATACGGTCATCTCCGGCTATTTCCTGGGAGACACCGGACAGGTGAATTTTGACCTGCTGACTGATGCTCTTGATGATGATTTCTTCAAGGCGGGTCTTGGTTTTTCCGCCATGTTCCAAAACAACAAGAGCGCCTTTTTGATGGTAGACGGTGATTTTGGACGTGAGCTGTTATCCGTGTATTACATCAATGCCGGATTCAGGTGGGAGTTTTGAGTTGAGGGCTCTTTAATTCGGGCTGACCTGCTCCAGCAGGTTGGCCAGTTCTTCGTTGTTGGGAAAGAAATGTTGGCCAAGTTCAATCATTGATTTTGCAGTATTGGGATTACCGTTCTCAATTTCCTGTTCTATTTGCCCCAAAAGCGCTGTTTCGGCTTGTTTGAGCCCCACTAGTGCCTCTCGGTTTCCGGGCTGTAAATCAAGGATTTTAATAAAGTTTTCGACCGCGTTGGAAACGGGTGGCGAAATTATAAACTCAAACTCCATGTAGGTTTGCGCACTTTCCAAAAGCTCCGCAATTAATTTGCCGGTTTTTGCGTCTACCGGTTGAACTTCAATCTGTGGCACTTCATCGGTTTGCCGCATAAAAAATGTAATAGCCAGGATGATTATCGCCAGGCCGGCAAGAGTGGGTGCCAGCCACTTGAATATAGGCTTCTGCCAGATACCGGGTGGCTTTGGCTTGTCCTTGATGACGGGCTGGATGACCGTTTTGTCACTATAAGCCGGAGCTTCGGACCGGGAGATCTGACTGATAAGCCGTATGAGTTCATGGGAAGACTGGACCCGCTGGTCAGGTCTCTTGGCCAGCATTTTTTGTAATAAGGGCTGTAGATGAGACAGGTTCTGAGGTAGTTCCGGTACCTGCTCATCCAGTTGTTTGATCAGTTCTGAATACTCACTGACATTGGTTTTGTAAGGTCTTTGCCCGATCAGTATCTCGTAGAACACGACACCCAGGCTGTAGATGTCGCTTCTCGCATCGACCTCTGCGCCAAGCATTTGTTCCGGACTCATGTAGGCGGGTGTACCAATTCTGAATCCCGCCATGGTCAGGTTTTTGTTCTCATCAATAGATTTTGCAATACCGAAATCGGAAAGCACCGCGTGGCCGTCTGACCTGAAAAGGATGTTGTCAGGCTTTATATCCCTGTGGACGACGTGTTTGTCGTGAGCATAGGACAATGCCTCGGCGAGGCTTTTTAACAATTGCAGGGCTTCGGCGCTGCCGTACAGGTGGCCTGTTTTCCCGTCACCCTCGTCCTGGGCCTTTTTTCGAGCTTTCAGATTGTCGTTTAGAGTGCCTGCTTCGAGATACTCGAGGGCCAGGAAATAGTGATTTTGATGTACCCCGGTGGTGAAGATTTTGACAATACCTTCGTGATTGAACTTTGCTGTGTCCTTGGCTTCATTAATGAACCGGTCCCGAAATTCCGGATCATGGGCCAAAGACTCGTTCATCACCTTCAGGGCGACCTGGCGGTCCAGTCCCTCATCCAGCGCCAGGTACACTTTCGCCATGGCGCCTGCGCCAAGACTTCTGATGATTTTAAACCCCGGTATTTCTGGATTCATGAACTGGCGATTTCCCTTGAGTCCGAAGACCTTAACAAAAATGTGGTTCCAATTTAAGACCTGCACCGCCGCAAGGCAATATTGCGCCCGTTCTAACGGATATTTAGTTAAGAGTAGTATGATCGGTAAATGATATACACCAGAATTTAATAATGAAGCAGATTGGATGGCCTATACTCCTACTGTTAGGAAAGCCAAAAATATGGATCACTTCTTCGAGTGAACAATGATCCAAAACAGGCATCAATCTGCTATAACGTGACGCACCCGTGCTTTGTAAAATTGCAATTTAAAAAAATAAATCTGAAATCAGTGAATATTAATAACAATAGCCGTCACCTGGCCATAGGCAGATAACACCCATGTCGTTTGTTTCGGAGTTAAAACGTCGTAATGTATTTCGGGCTGCTTTTGCCTATGCCGTGGTGTGGTGGTTACTGGTTCAGATTGCAGGATTGCTGCTGGATGCCTTTAGCGCGCCCGACTGGATATTCAAGTCTTTAATTATCCTGCTGGCAATCGGTTTTCCGGTGGCACTGATTCTGGCCTGGTTCTTTGAGTTGACGACGGATGGCCTGATCAAAAGCGCTGATCTGGCACAGCATGAGGCGGAGTTACGTACTTTCAGACGCTATTTAAACCCAATTATTATCAGCATGTTAAGTGCAGCAGTCATATTATTCACCCTGGATAAGATCGGTTGGATCGGGAGTCCGCTCAAGGGCGGTTTCTCCGAACACGTCGAACCGGGTACCGTTCAGTACTCCTTGGCAGTTTTGCCATTTACCAATCGTAGCGGGCTGGCGGAAAACGCCTATTTTGTAGACGGCATTCATGATGACCTGCTCACCATGCTTGCCAAGATCAACTCGCTTAGCGTGACATCCCGCACATCGGTTATGCGCTACCATGACAGCAAAAAAAGTATCCCTGAGATCAGTAGTGAACTTGGTGTGAACTACATCCTGGAGGGTGCGGTACAGCGGGATGGTGACCAGGTTCGCGTCAACGCACAGCTGATTGATACTCGCCGTGACGATCATTTGTGGGCTGAGACGTTTGACCGGGAGCTATCAACTGCCAGCCTTTTCACGATCCAGAGTAATATTGCCCGCGCGATAGCCGACGCACTCAACGCGGAGCTTTCCAACGCCGACAAGAGCCTCCTGGAAAATATTCCGACGGATAGCCTGGCTGCTTACGATGCTTACCTGTTGGGGAAACACAGTCTTATGGGAAACAGTATCGAGGCCTATGAAGCCGCCCTGGCTTATTTCGACGAGGCGCTCTCACAAGATGACTATTTTGCGGGTGCTTATGCAGGTTTGTGCGAGGCTCAGCTTGGCTTGTACAGCAAGCGTGGTGACATCAGTCATTTTGAAGCCGCAGAATTGGCCTGCGACCAGGCACTGGCGATTGATGCAAACCTGACAGAAGCGCATATTGCCAAGGGCTCCCTATTCAGAAATCACGGTGACTATCAGCTTGCAGAAAGCGCACAGCGAAAGGCACTGGAAGCAGAGCCCAAAAATGTCGATGCGATGGTCGAACTGGGCCTGACACTTGCAGAGCTGGGAAGAATACGCGAAGCAGAAACGATATTGTTGAAGGCGGAATTACTTCAACCTGATCACTGGTATGTGCAGGATGTTCTTCAGCTCTTTTATATTTCCTACGATGACCACCCGGACCGGTATGAACGATCAGTAAAACATGCAATGCGTGTTGTTGAACTTAGCCCGAAAAATGCTGCTGCCTGGAACAACCTGGGCACCGCCTATCATAGCTTGCAGCAGTACGATGCGGCTAAAGTCGCCTGGGACAGCGCTCTGCAACTGGAGCCTACGCGCACGGGCTACACCAATCGCGGCTTGCAATATTATTATGAAGGCCAGTATGCCGATTCAGCAGAAATGCAGAAAAAGGCCATTGGACTGGCCCCCAGTGATGATCGCGCCTGGGGTCGACTGGGTGATTCCTACAGGGCCATGGGTGGAAATGAAGCCCTTGCAAAAGAAGCCTATATAACCGCCATACCGCTGGCTGAGACCAGACTTGAAATCAACAATCAGGATTGGCGCACCCGTGCAATGCTGGCTATCTATTTTGTTTACGCCGGTCGGGAAGAAGACGCTCTGCAGCAGATTGAAACTGCGCTGAGTGCTTCAGATCGCGACGCCGAAGTACTACTTTATGCGGCCCTGATCTTTCACGCGGTGGGTGATGAAGAGGCTACATTACTAAGCCTGGAAGAAATGCTGGTGGCGGATGAATCATTTCGCATTTACGCGGCCGAGGAACCGGATTTCAAAAACCTGCGTGGTAACGAACGATTCGATCGCCTGATCAATCCCTGAGAGTCAAGGATCAATTGGGGTCAGAGTCACGTGCCAGAGTAACACTCGAGCAGTTGACTCTGACCCCGTGGCCCCGTTTTGACCCCGCTATGTTGCGTTTCCTCGGCCTATTGGCCGAACCCCTCCGGAAGTTCCATTTCGAGGTTTTCCAACAGGAACGCCCAGCTATCGGAATAACCCTCGATGACTTTATCAGTTGGTACGCCCGCGCCGTGACCGGCCCGGGTTTCGATTCTTATCAGAACGGGATCGTCACCGGCCTGGGCCTCCTGCAATGCGGCCGCATATTTGAAGCTGTGTCCGGGTACGACGCGGTCATCCGTATCGGCGGTTGTCACCAGGATGGCCGGATAGTCGGTGCCTTCCTTGATGTTGTGATAGGGAGAGTATTTCAGCA
>JASJFX010000094.1:0-19540 GCA_033791845.1 Lysobacterales bacterium
CACCCTACGGTTGCGATGAGTGGATTGCGTTGGGCGTAGGGTGGGTAACTTGTTACCCACGCGTTTTCCTTTGCTTGGTATAAACGGTGGGTAAAAAATTACCCACGCGTTTTCCTTTTTCTTGGAATAAACGGTGGGTAAAAAATTACCCACCCTACGGGTTGCGATGAGTGGATTACGTTGGGGCGTAGGGTGGGTAACTTGTTACCCACGCGTTTTCCTTTTTCTTGGAATAAACGGTGGGTAAAAAATTACGCACCCTACGGTTGCGATGAGTGGAGCCAGTAAATAGTCTTCGAAATTTATTCGTGTTTCAAAGAGGCTATTAACAACTCAACCTCACCATCACTGGTCGAATGCCCAAAGACAAAACGTGCAAGATCGTCTCTCCCCGGCCAGAGTTGAAACTGGATGTCCTGCGATATGAGGTGATCGAATCCTTCTTTGGTCCACTTCACAAATACCTCATTCGCGTCAACGGGATATTCCAGGCTGGCTTCTGCGTGGTTTTCTACTGCTTCGGCAAACTTTGCAGCCTGCCGGTTCGAATGTCTTGCCATTTCCAGCCACAGGTCATTTTCAATATAGGCCAGTAACTGGGCTGAAACATATCGCATCTTGCTCAACAGGTGACCGGAGCGCTTTCGCAGCCGTTCTGCGGTTTCACGCCATTGCGGCTGGTTGAAAATCACCAGCGCTTCAGCAGCCATGCAACCGTTCTTGCTGGCGCCAAAGGAGAGCATATCAATGCCGGCCTCTACTGTGACTTCCGCCGGGTGGCAACCGAGACTGGCGATGGCATTGCCAAAACGGGCACCGTCCATATGCGTTTTCATTCCAATTGCATGAGCGGATTCACACAAGGCGCGTACCTCGTCTATGGAATAGACCGTTCCGCCTTCGGTTGCCTGGGTCAGACTGAGCGCGGAGGGTTTGTAACTGTGAACACCATGTCCCTCGTTGGCCCGAACAGCCCTCTCGAGGGCGTTGGGTGTGACCTTTGCATGCCCGCCGTTTATCGGAACCAGCCTTAGTCCATTTCCGAAAAACTCCGGCGCGCCACACTCATCACCATATATATGCGCACCGCTATGGCAAAAAACACTTCCCCAGGGTGGTGTAACGGTGGCCAGTGCGATTGAGTTTGCGACGGTTCCGGTCGAAACGGGCAGCACAGTGGCTTCTGTGCGAAACAGTTTCGAAAAAGCCCGGTCCAGTTTGTTTGACCAATCGTCATCGGCATATGCCCAGGCGGTGCCGTGGTTGGCCTCCAGTATTGCTTCCATGATGGCATCTGCGACGGGTGTCTCGTTATCACTGCGAAAATTTGCGCTCATTCGGGGTTCCAGAAAAGTGGTTTCTTATTCAGCTTGCGATTATAAGCAGGCTTTGACGGCTTGTCTTTAAGAAGTAAAACGCGTCTTGAAACCGTCGGGTCAGCCAGGCGTTACCGACATGGCCGTCGGTGGCCCGTTACCTGTCGATATCGCTTCAATTGTCGAACCCTGGACCTGCCTGGTGGACGCGGTTGATCAAGAGGGCGTAGGCCCGATGCACAGAATGGCTTTGCCTTGATGCACCGGTTGCCCCGGCTATGGGGGTGAATGGGCAGGCAAAATACTTACCCATTCATATCTTGGTAACCGGGCTGTTTAAACCCGGCCGTTAGCTGACCCAGCCTAATTATCCTTGTCCTTACCCTTGCCCTTGCCCTGGCCTTTGCCCTGGTCCTGGCCTTTGCCCTGATCCTGGCCTGTGCCCTGATCCTGGCCTGTGCCCTGATCCTGGCCTTTGCCCTGATCCTGGCCTGTGCCCTGGTCCTGGCCTTTGCCCTGGTCCTGGCCTTTGCCCTGATCCTGGCCTGTGCCCTGGCTTTTATAATTACCCTGGTGATCGCCCTGGCCTTTCTTCTTGGCCTTTTTCTGGTTCTTATCGTACTGCTGCTGATTGCGAACCTGGTTTTTCTGTTGCTGAGCACCGGCAGCTGATTGATTTTGCGACTGTTGCTGGGATCGCTTCTGGGCATTGCTTTGCTGCTGCGCATTGACAGTGCCAACAGAAAAAATGAGCAATAATGCGATTAGATAAACGAATTTTCCGGAGATCTTTTTCATGATGGCTTTCCTTTTCAAGATGGAGCTTTGCTTCAGAGGTCGACTATTTCAACCAACTACCATATTACGCTACAAAAATGGATTAAATTTGAAGAAAATATGAAGATTGCATAAATTCAGGCAAATGGATACCAGGTAAAGCTACGCTCCTTCTACGGGCTTTGACGGCTTGTCTTTAGTCGTGTATTGCTGGAAGGTAAAGCCAAGCACTGGGATAATGCGCCGCCATGGAACCCTCGATCAAACCGGCAAAATTGCTTGATCAGATTGCAGCTATGCTGAATGGCATTATGCAGACTGACGCTGCCTGGTGCCGACAGCGTATCAAGGCTGCGAGGGGTCGATTGAGGTCAGGTAAACCCATCGATTCTTTGCTGGAGTCCCTGGTTGACCGTTGTACCAGGTCGGCAAAAAAATCCCAGGATCGAAAGCGAAGCTTGCCCGAGCCAGCCTATGATCCGGTACTACCGATCGTTGATCGCCGTGAAGAAATTGTTGCCGCGATTGAAAAGCACCAGGTCGTGGTGATTTCCGGTGAGACCGGCTCAGGTAAAACCACTCAGATTCCAAAGATGTGTCTGCAGGCCGGTCGCGGAGTGCGTGGTCTGATCGGTTGTACCCAGCCACGCCGGATTGCTGCGCATGCAATGGCAGACAGGGTGGCGGAAGAACTGGATGTACCGCTTGGCGGCCTGGTGGGTTTCCAGGTTCGTTTCCGTGAAAAGCTGAGCAAGGACGGCATCATCAAGTTCATGACCGATGGCATCCTGCTGGCCGAGACCACCCATGACCGTAATCTGAATGCCTACGATACGATCATTATCGACGAGGCCCACGAGCGCAGCCTGAATATCGATTTTCTGCTTGGGTACCTGAAACAATTGCTCAAGCGCCGCCCTGACCTGCGAATCATCATCACCTCGGCGACGATCGATACAGAAAAGTTTGCTGCTCATTTCAACAATGCCCCTATCATCGAGGTGTCCGGACGCAGTTACCCGGTGGATGTTGAATACCATCCACTCGATGAGGACCAGGATCCGGGCCAGATCGCAGACCAGGCAAAAAGCCGTGATCTGTATGCTGGTGTTTCCAAGGCCGTTCACCGGTTAGGCCGGATTGATGCCCATGGTGACATGCTGGTGTTTTTCTCAGGTGAACGGGAGATACAGGAAGCCAAAGATTTTCTGGAACGGCAAAATTTTCGTAATACCGAAATACTGCCCTTGTACGCGAGGTTGCCGATTGCCGAGCAACGCCGTGTTTTTCATCCGGGTATAGCACGCCGGATCGTGTTATGTACCAACGTGGCGGAAACTTCCCTGACGGTACCCAGAATCCGCTTTGTGATCGATACGGGCTTCGCTCGCATCAGCAGGTACTCGCATCGGAGCCGGGTTCAACGTTTGCCGATTGAGGCAATATCGCAGGCCTCGGCAAATCAGCGCAAAGGACGTTGTGGTCGTCTGGGTCCGGGTACCTGTATACGTTTGTTCAGCGAAGAGGATTTTGATCTCAGGCCGGAGTTCACCGAGCCGGAAATTCTGCGCACGTCCCTCGCATCGGTTATTTTACGGATGTTGACCACGGATCTCGGAGCAGTTGAAGACTTCCCTTTTCTTGATCCCCCGGCACCAAGAATGATCAACGATGCCTATCATCTATTGTTCGAACTCGGTGCAATTGATGAAGCGCGTGAACCCGTAAAGCTGGGCCGGCAGCTTGCGCGCTGGCCGTTAGATGTCCGTCTCGCACGCATGCTGATTGAGGGTTCAAAGAAGGCCTGTTTGCATGAACTGATCGTACTCGCCTCCGCGCAAAGCATTCAGGACCCAAGGGAACGCCCCATGGATGCCAGTGCCGCAGCGGATGAAGCCCATGGAAGATTCGAGAGTGACAGTTCAGATTTCATGGCGTTTTTGCAGTTATGGCGATACCTCAAGCAACAACGTAAAGAGAAATCCTCCAGCCAGTTTCGCAAAATGTGCAAACGGGAGTTTCTCAACTGGACGCGGATAAATGAATGGTTTGACCTCAATCGCCAGTTGTATGAACAGGCTCGTGAAGAAAAACTGTCTTTTAGCAAAAAACCGGGTAGCGATGAACATATCCACCAGGCGTTACTGGCCGGCCTGTTAAGCCATGTTGGCAATAAAAACCCCGAAGATAATGGCTATATGGGACCGCGTTCGAGGACGTTTCATATATTTCCGGGATCCGGGCTTTTCGGCAGACGACCACAATGGCTGATGGCTGCGGAGATCGTGGAAACCAGCAAAACCTATGCCCGTGTCAACGCGATAATCAAACCGGAATGGATAGAAGCACAAGCCGCTCACCTGTTGAAGCATCATTATTTTGATCCTCACTGGTCGCGTAAGCAGGGCAGGGTGCTGGCGTGGGAACAGGTGGCATTGTTCGGCCTGGTTATCGTCGAAAAACGCCGGGTCAATTACAGTCGAATCAATCCGCAGGAAGCACGCCAGATATTTATTACCGGCGCCCTGGTGCGTGGTGAACTCAATACGCGTGCCGGCTTTCTACAAAACAACCAGCAGGTTCGGGAAGAAATTGAGGAACTGGAACACAAGCGCAGAAAACATGACGTGATGGCAGACGAATCTGCCCTGTTCGAGTTTTTCGATGCGCGTATTCCTGAAGATGTCTGTGACAGCATCAGTTTTGAGAAGTGGCTTAAGCAACTGGGTAAATCAGGCCGCCAGCAACTCTACATCGGTCACGATGTGTTGATGAGGGAACAGGCGGGTGATGCCCCCGGCGACCTGTATCCTGACTCGATCAAAATTGGCGTGCAGAATTTACCGTTGACTTACCAATTCAAACCGGGCGACACAGCCGACGGTGTCAGCCTTGAGGTGCCATTGGAAAGACTCAACACACTGGTAGATGGTCAGTTGCAATGGCTGGTGCCCGGATTGCTGCGCGACAAGGTCATAACACTGATCAAGAATCTACCCAAGCCGCAACGCAGGGCACTCACGCCGGTGCCCCAGTTTGCAGATGCCGCAATGGAACGCCTGCGTGATGATTATCCGGCCCCGTTGCTGCCGGCGTTGGCCAAGGCATTGAGGGCCATGACAGGTATTGAGATTGAAACGAAGGCATTCGATGAATCTTTGTTGCCTGATTATTTGCGCTTCCGTGTCGTGGTTATCGATGAAAATCAAAAATATATCGCTGTAAGCCGCGATCTGGCCAGCTTACAAGAGCAATTCGGGCAGCAGGCCAAGCGTCATTTTATGAAAAGTCTTGGCAGTGATCTGCAGCGTGACAATGAGACAAGCTGGGTGTTTGGAAATCTGCCGGTCTCGATGCTCACCGAAGACGGCAGCGGGCAAAGTACAAAGGCGTGGCCGGCCATTGTTGACCAGGGTGATAGTGTCGGTCTGCGGATGTTTGATACGGCAGAAGAGGCGACCCTGGAACATCACCATGGTGTTTTGCGGTTGCTGGCCATCCAACTGGGCAGCAAGTTGCGCGATCTGCGCAAACATCATGGTGTGAGCGCAGCGGCATTGATGGCCTGGAGTGCTGCGGGTTCAAGCGAATCTTTGATAGATGGACTGGTGGAAAGCAACCTGGCCCTGGCCGCCGGTAGCCGTCCAGTCAAAATTCGTGACGAAAGCGGTTTCATGGCGCTGCTGGCGGATGTTCGCGGTGAACTTGGTTTATTGTTCCGCCAGCAATCCGGTCACCTCAATAAAGCATTAAAAATTTGGAGCAGGCTCTCAAATACCCTGGATGACAGCTATCATCAGCGTCGAGGGGATGTGTATAACGATATGCGAAGTCAGCTTGATGACATGATTTACGAAGGTTTTTTGCAGGAGTTATCACCGGACCGGCTCAAGCATTACCCCCGTTACCTGGAAGCCATGTCTATCCGCCTGGAGAGCGTGGAGGAGGACCCTCACCGGGATGCCGCAAGGATGCAGGAAATTGCACCTTTCTGGCAACAATATCTGCAATTGTTGGAACAGGGCCATGATTACGATGAGACCGTCGATGAATATCGCTGGTTGATGGAGGAGTTTCGTGTATCGTTGTTTGCACAACAGCTTGGCACCCGTATGAAAGTATCTGTACAGCGATTACAGAAAGCCCGGCAAAAAATTACCTGATCTCGTGCCATTAGGCACTGGCAGCAGCGGCGTCTAGCCTTCAATATACAGGTATAAGCAAAAAACTATCTGATCATGACAATTAACACAGATAAAGCCCTGAAAACATGGCTACAGGCTTACCACGACTCGGTTGGCAGCGCGGCTGATGAATGCCTGAAGCTGTATGGCAGCCTGCATGAAGGCAAGCTGGCAAACGGAACTAATCTGTCATTGTTAAAAGAGCTGCTGGAAGTGATGTCAGCCCTGTCACCTGATCCACACACCGTAAGTTGCGCAATACTGTTTGTTGCTTCCGAGTATGAAGAAAACCTGGACACGGTCCGGGCTGATTTATCTCCCGTGGTCCGTGACCAGCTTGATCAGTTGCTGTACCTGATAGAACTTGAGACAGAACACCTTCCTGCGAGTACAGGCCATAGCGCCGAGGGCCTGCGCAGGATGTTGCTGGCATTGGTCAGGGATGTGCGTGTCGTGCTGATAGCGCTTGCCTGGCAGTTGGTCAAACTACGCCATGCAAAGGATAAGGATGCAGACGCGGTTTCCCTCGCCAAGGAAGCGATGTTGATTCACGCCCCCCTGGCCAACCGTCTGGGTGTATGGCAGTTGAAGTGGGAACTGGAAGACCTGGCATTCCGTTATGATCAACCGGAAGATTATCGCCGTATCGCGCGGTTGGTAGATGAGCGCCGTTCCGATCGTGAAAAATTTATCAGTTCATTTATCGGGAAACTTGAAGCATCAATAAAAGCGGCCGGTATCAAGGGCGAGGTTAAGGGCCGTCCCAAACACATTTACAGCATCTGGAAAAAAATGCAGCGCAAGGGCCTGGATTTTGACGAGCTGTTTGATGTCAGGGCAGTGCGCGTGCTGGTGGACGATATACCGGCTTGTTATAGCGTGCTCGGGTTGGCGCACTCACTCTGGCAACCCATCCCCGGTGAATTCGATGATTACATCACCATGCCCAAAGGCAATAGTTACCAGTCCCTGCATACAGCGATCATCGGGCCCGAGGGCAAGGTTGTAGAGGTTCAGATACGTACCTATGAAATGAACGAGCACGCTGAGCTCGGTGTGGCATCACATTGGCGTTACAAAGAAGGTGGCCCGAACGACCCGGCCTTTGATAACAAGATCGCTGTCATGCGGCAATTGCTGGATACCGGCGACGAAAAACTGGACGATGAAAGTCTTCTGGAAAGCTTCAAAACGGCATCATCCGAGGATCGTGTCTACGTTCTGACACCCGGTGGAAAGGTGTTGGATCTTACGCTGGGTGCGACCGTGCTGGATTTTGCTTACCAGGTACATACCGAGGTCGGCCACCGCTGCCAGGGTGCAAAGGTCAATGGCCGAATCGTTCCGCTAACGCACCAGTTAGAGACCGGCAACCGGGTGGAGATATTAACCGGTAAGCACGCAAAACCCAGCCGTGACTGGCTTAATCCGCGTCTCGGGTTTATCCGTGGTGCACGGGCGCGATCCAAGGTGCGTCAGTGGTTCCGGCGTGAGAGCCATGAAGAGAACCTGGTCCAGGGTAAAGAACTGGTCGAAGCGGACCTCAAACGCCTCGGCCTGGTGCCCGCTGACCTGGAAGTCGTGCCGGAAAGGTTTAACTTCAATTCCGTGGATGATCTGTACGCGGCGGTGGGTAATGGTGATCTGACCGTCAGCCAGGTCGTACATGCGGTTGAGCGCTTCAAGGTCAAAGAAGTTGAATTGACGGTTGAGGACCTGGTGACACGTACTCCCAAACGCCGCCGCACACAAGACGGGAAGGAGGGTGACGATGTCACCATAGAGGGTGTGGGAAACCTGATGACAAGCATGGCGCGGTGTTGTCAGCCGGTTCCCGGTGATCCGGTTTGCGGATACATAACACGCGGCCGGGGCGTGACAATTCATCGGGATGACTGTCCCAACGCCGTGCGCTGGGTCAGAGAGGAGAACCCGCGTTTGATCCAGGTTCGCTGGAGAAAACAGGCAGATTCAGGTTATCGTGTGAACCTGTTACTGAGGGCTTACAACCGGCGTGAACTGATCAAGGACATATCCACCATGATGGCAACTTCGGATGTGTCGGTTACCGATATCAACAGTCACCTGGACGAGGATACGGATGAGGTCAATATTCGTCTGCAGGTAACGGTGAAAGACTACCAGCATCTCAGCGACCTGTTGAGCAGGCTTAACACGATCCCCAATGTCTTTGAGGCACGCAGGTTGACGGAAAAGGCCTAGCCCGCATATTTCAGAGCTTACCAAAAGAGTCGAACAGAGAAGTCAGACTGGCGCGTGCCGTGGCCAGTGAAAAATGATCTTCGACATTCTGAACCGATGCATCTGAAATGCGGTTCCACAAATCCTCATCCTGGTAAAGCCTGACGATTTCAGCCGCGAAAGACGTGGCGTCTTCTGCCACCAGTATCTCTCTTCCATGTTCCGCGAACATGCCTTCCACCGCCGCAGGTGTTGCAACAACCGGTTGTCCGTGGGCCATGCTCATGTTGACCTTACCTTTCACACCCGCCCCGTAGCGCAATGGCGCCACTGCCAGGCGGCAGTCACTGAGAAACGGTTGCAGCGTCTCGACGAAGCCATGGAACTCTACACCATCGCCGCTCAATGAGCGGATTCGCTCAGGTGCCTTGCTGCCAATGAGGTGAAAGCGCATTTCTGGCAATTGCTGGTGGACCAACGGCCAGATGTCGTTTACAAACCAGCAGGCGGCATCGACATTCGGCGGGTGCTGGTAGCCACCGACAAAATAAATGTCTTTCCTGTCTGCAAAATCATTATCGCGACCCGGAACCTCGTGAATATTGGACAAAACGTGTACTTTTTCATCGGGTGCATCTTCGCTCAACACTGCTTTTTCCACAGTGCTGACAACCAATGTCGCATCTGCCGCCTTGATCACCGAAAGTTCCGCCCGACGGGTTTGCTGGGCGGTGCGTTGCAGTGGTGTGCTTTGTTCAAGTTCGGCCAGTCGTTGCTCACGCAGATAATGCAGGTCGACCGTATCAAAGATGAACCGGGCGTCGGGGCAATAGCGTTTGAGCAACGAGATGTAGTTAATGGCGATGTAATGCCGGCTGATAAATACATAGTCAAATTCACTTCCCCGGTCACGGAAGAAATCATGCAGGGAATCCAGCCAGGGATGATACAGAACCTCGATACCTGACTTTTGCAGATCTCGCGTATAACTTCCCGCGTAGTCACGGTTATCGGCAAAAAAAGTAAGGCCATAGCCTAAATCCCTGCAGCATTGCATCAGGTTGGTGAGGCGGACACTGCCTGAATCTTTGTCGGGCTCCGGTGTGGTGGCATCAATAAAGAGTATCCGGCCTTTACAGCGGTGTTGGCTGGCCCGAAGAACTTCAGCATGATCATCCGGATTGGATATATTTTTCGGTTGAGATTCGAGCTCGGTTTTCCAGCGATCCACAAATTTCTTCTGGTTGATTGCCTGGTACTTTTTAGCACCGCTGGAAGTGTCGGTTCCGGATGTAATACCCTCGTGGTGGATAACAGCCGATAAGGGCTGGATCATTACCTTGAGGCCGGACTCACGTACCCGGAAGGCAAGGTCAGTGTCTTCGTAATAGGCTGGTGCGTAGCGCTCGTCAAACGCGCCAATCTGAAGAAAGTATTCTGTTTTCAGTGCTATGCAGGCACCGGAGCAGTAGTCAGTCTCACGAAGATACATATACTCCGGGTTCTCCGCCTTTTTTCCACGACCGTAGTTCCAGCCTGAACCATCGTTGAATACGATACCGCCGGATTCCTGCAGGCTGCCATCGGGATAGATCAGACGCGCACCGACCAGGCCAGCCATCGGCTCTTGTTCAAACGTATCAATCAATTCATCCAGCCAGCCCTCCAGAACCTGCGTATCATTATTCAGCATGACGAGGTACTCGCCACGGGCATGCCTGGCACCCCGGTTGCAACTGCCGACAAAGCCGAGGTTCTTTTCATTTCTCAGGTGTGTTAAACCGTCGATATCTTCCAGCTGCTTCGCTGTTTCATCACTGGACTGGTCATCGACCACGATAACTTCGAATGAATATTTTCCCTTGAACTCAAGCAGGCTACGCAGGCAGGCGGCCGTATAAACCCATTTGTTATAGACCGGAATAATAATACTGACCTGCGGGTGCTCCGTTTCTGGAAATGCATCCGGAGCCCGTGTGTCACCAATCGCTTCCGTTTTGATCACCGAATGAGGTTCCGGTTCGGCTTCTGGGCCGGTATATTGCAGCCTCTGTAGCGTTCCGCTCATTCCTAACGTTGACAGGTTTCTGATGAGTTGCGAAAGCAACCACGGCCATCTTGCAGGATTCCAGGCGCGTGCCAGCATGAAGTTCTTTGCCGCCCGTCGCCCGACCCTCAGAGGCCGGGTAATTTTCCATGACGTGCTGCCCAATATCAGGGTATTCATATCTTCAACTCGTTGATAATCCGAGCTGAGCTGTGCCAGTTGTGCTTGTCTGTCTTCCAGGTGCCTTTGCCTCTCTTCGAGGAGCGCTTGTAGCCTGGCTATCTCGGTGTTAAGCAGGTCCACCCAATGCTTGCGTCTTTTTTGTTCGTGTTTCAACTCCCTTGTGGTTTCAAGGGCCCACTCGGTTCTTTTCCCGACTTCCTTTTTCAGCTCGGCTTTCTGTTCCAGGGTTTGCTGCAGTTGAGTGTTGGCCATTGAATACTGATAATCCGCGGCAGCATGCTGGACCTGGTTCAGGCCGGCTTCCAATGGTAGAAATGACTGAATTCTCTCTGCAGACGGGCAATACTTATTGAAAGCATCAAGCATTTCTTCAAGTGTATTGGCCCTGACGGCCGGTAAGTTTTTCCGAACCGTTTCAATTTGATCGGGTGCATCACATAGTTCATTAACCTGTCTGATCAGGGCTTGGGGATCAGCATCAATCAGCCAACCGGTTTTCGCATGTTCGATCCTGCCGGGAAAGCTACCCACACGGGTTGCAATAACCGGGATATTCATTTGCTGTAATTCGGATAGTGTAAAGCTGAAGGTTTCCGGTACGACCGATAAAAGTGCAGCAAAATCCGGGCCGATCTCGGCCACTATCGACGCTAATTCCTCCCGCTTGTATTCCAGGATGACATCCACGCCGGCGACGCCAAAGAATGCTTCACCTGATTTACCTGTGCCGAGCAGGTAGACCTGAACATGCCTGGCCAGTTCAGGTAGTACACGCGACAGCAATTGCTGACCCTTACCGGTTTGCATACGTCCCAGTATCAGTAATCGTTTGCGGCCATCCTTACGTGGCTTCGGTGCGACAGCTTTCAATTCCGCAATGGCTGGAAATCCATGAGGAATGACTTTTGCAGGCAGTGTCTTAAACGCAGGCTCCAGCTGGTTCTGTAATTCAAGAACCGATTGGCCGGGGGCGACAATTTTAACCTGGTACTCATTGAGTGCTTGCAGATAAGCCTCGTGAATAAGTGCCCAGGCCTGCGCGTCCTTGTCCGGAAACTCCTGTGTTTTAAGGTGCTCGCGCAAGGCGAGTTTCAGGTTCGGAGCATCGTCGCCCTGAAGGTAGGGTTGCGGGTTGACGCTGAGTAAGGGCCAGACCGGGAAATGGTCATGCAATATTTGTAAAGTGGGCAGTCCGCTACGAAAGGCATCAATACTATGACCGACCAGGGACGAGACAAATACCCGGCCGATACCGTATCGCCTGCATATTTCGGTCAATATGTCCTGGTATCCGCTATTGCTGTCAGTAATGGACTCAATGGGTGGTGTTAACCACCAGCTTGCAATCGGGCAGCGCAATTCATTGCCTGCATACAGGCTTAACTTTTGTCCATAACCCAGGCTGGATTGAGGGTCTTCCGAGCGCAGTTGAAAATTGCGCTGCCCATGGTCTGTTTCGATAAATGATTTCAGCCATTGAGCAACACCGCCACCCCAACTGTGGGTGATATGTAAGGTAGCGGGTTTGTCGTCTTCGGGCATCAATGGCAGGTTCGTATTACCTGCGTTGAACCATTGCTGCAGCCTGGCGCTTAGCTCGCTGAAGGGTGGCGGGTAGGCAGACTCATGCGGTTGCAGCTTGACGGGTGTAAAAAGTCTGCTTTCTGTATCGTGCAGGAATAAATGATCCGGAACCATGAGCGAACCACCGGCGGCATGTACACGGTGCATCAACTCAGCATCAGAGTAATCCTCAGATAAACGGGTGACCAGGTCGGCAGATAACAGGACAAAATGGTCAGTCCAGGTGGTCAATGTATGCAATTGTCCGGGCGCCAGCAGCTTGACGAGTTCACAGGGATCGCAATTCAAATTTCCACCCGGGGCGCGCAGCCCGGCAAATGGATTTACACCGGCATTTGAAAGCAGGGTCAGGGCGACGGGCTGATCCAGCTGCTCCAGCAGGCTGTTCAGACTATCGAGCAGTTGTTTTGACGGCTGCAATCCGGCGCGTAGAAAAATGACGGGTCTGCCGGGAAAACGGCCGGCCAGTTCAGCCACGAGTAAACCGGGTTGGTCATAACCATATTCTGTTTGAGTCAGACCTTCGTATTTAAGACGGCTGCACACCGGTAAGCCCAACTCCAGGAGTCTTTGAGCCGAATGCGGCCTGATCTGTCCATGGCCTTTGGCATGAACATAAATCACGGGTTCTGCGGATGCTGGCTTATTGTTTTTTTGGCTAGTCATTTTTTTGCCATGAAACTTGTGATTTTCGATGAATGGTCATGGCCTTTGCTTTTAAAAAAACGATGAAATACGCCAGATTTTTAATCTAACCGACGGATTATACCAAGACAAGACGCGGGCATTATGGATAATGGTCAGGTTGATGTCACGCTTCAGGAATAAATGGCACGTAAAGCAGTAAAATCCAAGTCAAAACCGCGTAAGCCACGGTCAAAAAGAGCCTCTCGACAAAAACCGGGTTTAATTCGGCGCTTGTTTAGGCTATTGATGCTTTTGGCCGGTCTGGCGATTGGTATCGGCGTTCCCTGGACCGTTTGGCTGGATATACAGGTACGTGACGAGTTTGAAGGCAGGATCTGGGATATCCCAAGCCGTGTTTACGCCCGGCCATTGAGTCTTTACAGCGGAAAGCCCGTTTCAAAACGTTCCCTGTTGCTCGAGTTGAAAGCCTCGGGTTACAGGGAAGTGACCAATGCATCAGTGCCTGGTGGTTATTCCGTCAACGGTAATCAATTTGATATCCATCGCCGCGCGTTTATTTTTGAGGATGGCTCAAAACCCGCAACCCGTTTTCGTCTGCAATTGAGGTCCGGTGCCATCGGGGATTTGGTGGGTGTGTCCGGCTCTGAAGATCCCGGACTGGTGCGACTGGACCCCGCTGAAATTGCCTCGATATATCCACTCCACGATGAAGATCGCACCCTGGTGGCTTTAAAGGATGTGCCTGAGCTGTTGATAACCGGTTTGCAAGCCGTGGAAGACAGGCAGTTCAAGCACCATCACGGTGTGGCATTTCGAAGTATTGCACGTGCCTTTCTCGCCAATATCAAGGCGGGTAAAGCAGTCCAGGGTGGCAGTACCTTAACCCAGCAACTGGTTAAAAACTATTTCCTGAGCAGTGAACGAACCCTCGTGCGTAAAGCAAACGAAGCCATTATGGCCGTATTACTTGAATGGCATTATGACAAGGCACAAATCCTCGAGGCCTATGTCAACGAGGTGTACCTCGGGCAACAGGGCAAGCATGCAATTCACGGGTTTGGCCGTGCCAGTGAGTTTTATTTCGACCGCTCACTGCAGAATTTGGAGCCACAACAGATTGCCCTGCTGATTGGTTTGGTGCGTGGTGCATCACTTTACAACCCGAGGCGTAACCCGCAACGGGCGCTGCAACGTCGGAACCAGGTGTTGGAGATTTTTGGGACCACCGGTTTATTGACGGAAAATGAGGTCAAGACAGCAAAAAGCCGCCCGCTTGGAGTCACCAGCAAACCGCGTTCGGGTGGCAGCCGTTATCCTGCATTCGTAGACCTGGTCAGACGCCAGCTAAAACGTGACTACCAGGCGTCTGATCTGAGCTCGGAAGGGCTGAAAATATTCACTACACTGGCCCCTTCGGAGCAGGATTATGCGCAACAGGCGGTTTCCAAAGGATTGGATGATTTAACACAAAGCGGTTTGCCGGCCAATTTGCAGGCAGCGATGGTGCTGGCAGATGTTGCCAGCGGAGAAGTCCGTGCCCTGGTAGGTGATCGTGTGGCAGGCCGGAATGGATTCAATCGAGCTCTCGATGCACGCCGGCAGATTGGCTCGGTCATCAAGCCACTGGTCTATTTGCTGGCCCTTGAGCACGTTGATGACTACAACCTGATAACACTGGTAAATGACGAACCCGTATCATTGAGACAATCGGATGGGCAATTGTGGTCGCCAGAGAACTATGACCACAAGTCACATGGCGAAATACCCCTTATGGATGCACTGGTTCATTCGTATAATCAGGCTACGGTGCAGGTGGGTCTGAATGTAGGTGTTGCAAACCTGATCCGTAAAATCAAGCAACTGGGTATTGTCGCTGAAGTCCCGGCAGTTCCAGCAACCTTATTGGGTGCAGTCGAGTTGACACCTGTCGAGGTTGCGCAGATGTACCAGTCGCTGGCAGCGGGTGGTTACAGTGTGCCATTGCGTTCAGTTACAGCCGTGCTGACACCACAGGGTGATCTGCTGAGTCGTTACCCGCTCAGGTTTATGCCGCTAGAGAATCGTGAGGCGATTGCTCTGTTGAATTTTGCATTGACGCGGGTGGTCGAAGAGGGCACGGCAAAGACACTGCATGGTTTGCTTGGCAGTAACACAGTGATAGCAGGCAAGACCGGTACAACCAATGAAAGGCGTGACAGTTGGTTTGTCGGATATACTCGAGATCGCGTGGCGGTATCCTGGGTTGGGCTTGATGACAATCGCCCGGCCGGGGTCACCGGAAGTAATGCTGCCATGCGGGTTTGGGCAGGATTATTTCGATCTCTGCCCATTGAAGGGCTGGATTTGCGTATGCCGGATGGTGCAAATTTTGTCTGGGTTGATAAACAGCAACAGGCATTGAGTGATCCGTCCTGCCCCGGAGCGGAGCAAATACCGTTCATTGAAGGGTCTGAACCGCAAAAAAGCACAAAATGCCTGAAAAATCAGAATAGTAGAAACAAGGAATCTTTATGGAGAAAATGGTTTGGACGCAAAGACTAGGCTTTTAGGGGTTTTGATCGCCCTGCTGCTCGCTGCATGCGCCGGTCCGCCGCCGGTGAAGGTCGACGATGATGAAGTCGACAACCGCGTCAGGGCACCGGCAAGTGAGGACAGCGCCGGTGTGCAGGTCTACTCGTTGCAGAATCCGGCGGTTAAAGAGCTGACGGCTCAAGCGGTGGTGGCTGAACGTGCCGGTGAACTGGATAAGGCCAGTGGTTACCTTGAACGGGCATTGCGAATCGAACCCAGGGACCCGCAACTGTTGCAACATATGGCGGAAATCAAGTTGCAAAAAGCAGACTATCAACAGGCATTGAGTTTTGCCGAGAGGTCCTACGATATCGGTCCCCGGGTAGGTGAAATCTGTAGCAGGAACTGGCGTACCATCAGTGTGGCCAGGGAGCATCTTGATGATGCAAGTGGCGCCAGTGATGCCGAGGCACGTGCAACCCGCTGTATGAATACCCGGCCAAAGAGATACTGAGCTTAATAAGTGTCACGTTCAGAAGCAGATAGCGCACAACTGCTGGATTCCGGCGGGCCGTTTGAATCGGTATTGCCCGGATTCGCGCCACGCCAGGAACAATTGCAGTTGGCCGCCGCGATCGAAAAAACCATTACAACCGGTGGTACGCTCGTAGCCGAGGCCGGCACCGGGATCGGCAAGACCCTTGCCTACCTGGTGCCGGTACTAAAAGGCAGTGAACGCACCATCATTTCAACCGGTACCAAGACGCTCCAGGACCAGTTGTATTTCCGTGACCTGCCGTTGGTCAAAAAGGCATTGGGCAGCACGCTCAAGACGGCACTTTTGAAAGGAAGGGCCAATTATCTCTGTCTGTACCGGATGGAGCAGGCGCGCAAAGACGGGAGACTGCCGTCGCGAGACTCAATAACCGAGCTTGAAGCCATTCGGCAATGGGCACCTGCGAGCCTGGATGGTGATCTTTCAGTTTCTTCGGTGATAGCCGAAGACAGTGAACTTTGGTCAATGGTCACCTCCACTACCGATAATTGCCTTGGTTCAGATTGCCCTGATTTCGAAGCCTGTTTTGTCGCACGGGCGCGGCGTGAGGCACAGGATGCTGATGTGGTGGTGGTTAATCATCACCTCTTGTTTGCCGATATGGCGATAAAGCACAGCGGCTTTGGCGAGGTATTGCCCGGGGCATCAGTGTTTATTGTTGATGAAGCGCACCAGGCACCTGAAACAGCTTCGCAGTTTTTTAGCTCGTCCCTGTCAACCCGGCAAATTTCCGACCTTTGTAGAGATCTGTTGGCAGAGGCGGCCCAAACCAGCGGTGGTATGGCTGTGGTACGTGACGAAGTGGCTCATTGCCGCCAGGTTTTAAAGGAATTTCAGCTTGCCTGCCATGACAACCTGGAAGACCGGGGAACATGGGACGATATGTTGAGCCGGTCCGGAGTCGTAGATGCGTTGCAATCTCTGGACCTGGCGGTTAGCGGATTAAAACCGGTAGTTGAACCTTTGCAGGGCGCCAGCCGTGGCATGGATGCCTGTGTTCAGCGGCTCGCCGAGATACAGGCGCACTTTGATCATCTTGACAAACCCGTTCCCGAAACGGAAGTAAGGTGGTTTGAACGACGCGGACAGGGGGTTTCGATTCACACCACACCGCTGGATATTTCGAGTCTGTTTTCCAGTTTTTGTGAGCAAATTGATGCTGCCTGGGTGTTTACATCGGCAACTTTATCGGTCAACGGCGGCTTTGATCATTTCGTCCGGCAACTGGGCTTGCAGGATGCTGATACCCTGAACCTGGATTCACCTTTTGATTACAGTAATCATGCGTTGATGTGGCTGCCGGGAGACTTGCCCGAGCCACGTGAGCAGTCTTTTGTACCTGAGTTGCTAAAGCGGGTCCTTCCGGTTCTCAAGGCCAGCAAGGGCAGGGCTTTCATGCTATTTACATCACACAGGGCTTTAAGGCAGGCGGCAGAGTTGTTGACCGGTACGATTGATTATCCATTGTTTGTCCAGGGTGAAATGCCCCGTAGCATGCTGCTGGAAGCTTTCAGGGAGTCGGGTGAAGGTATTCTGTTGGGCTCCGCGAGCTTCTGGGGTGGCGTGGATGTTATGGGCGAAGCCCTATCGCTGGTGATTATTGATAAATTGCCGTTTGCCCCACCCAATGACCCGGTTATGGTTGCACGCAGCAACCAATTGCGACAGCATGGCGGCAATCCTTTCATGGAGCTGTTTTTGCCGCAGGCGGTCATTGCGCTTAAACAGGGTGCCGGTCGCCTGATACGTGATGTCAATGACCGGGGTGTACTGGTGATTTGTGACCGCAGGCTAACCACCAAGGGTTACGGCAGCGTATTTCTGGAAAGTCTTCCGCCCATGCAGCAAACACATGAACGCGACCGTGTCGTGGAGTTTTTTGAAAATGAATCTACTGGCGATTGAAACATCAACGGAGACCTGTTCTATAGCCCTCGCCATCAATGGTGAAGTGCTGGAGTATTACCAGCATGCGCCCAGACAACATGCCGAATTGCTGCTGCCTTGGGTTGAACAGTTGTTTGCAGAAGCGGGCATTGGTTTTGGATCACTTGATGCCGTTGCTTTCAGTCGTGGACCGGGAAGTTTTACCAGTTTGCGCATTGGTATTGGTGTCGTGCAGGGTTTGGCATGGGCATCTGACCGTCCGGTCATACCGGTTTCAAGTCTTGCAGCAACGGCACAGGTTGCGGTTAAAGAAGGGATTGGTTCGGCACTGGTTGCTCTGGATGCGCGTATGAATGAGGTTTTTACCGGTACGTTCGAAGCCAACAGTAATGGGGTCATGGTGCCGGTCTCTGGAGAAAAAGTCTGCCCTCCTGAAAATGTTCAGCCGCCCGATCGCTCTGAAACCTTCGGTATCGGTAATGGTTTTGAGCGCTATCCCTTGTTAGATAACCTGACGGAAAGTCTCGTTGGTTTTCGCTCCGACATATGGCCAAGGGCTTCATCCGTAGTTGAACTGGCACTGGAATGGTTGAAAACCAATCAGCCGCTCTCTGCACAACAGGCACAGCCGGTGTATCTGCGTGATAATGTGGCTAAAAAAGAGAAGGATAGATAATCATTTCAAGGCAACCTGCGCATGCAGTTTCACCTGAATCAGGCGCATCTGCTAATTTGGATTGACTTGATTTCGGTCAATTTATATCGGTCACTAGTTTGTCACACTGACTGCCTTTAAGGGCGAGGTTCGGTTTCATAAACTTGGAAAATGAACCAACGTCCTGAGTAGAGTTGCTGAGAACGAGGACCTGTGCCGTTACTTTGTCGATCAATGATCGGGAATTGCTTTAAAAACAAGTGGTTTTGCTAAAAGCGGATATTAGAAAGTTGTAATACAGGTTTTTTAACACCAAAATAGCGCATATAATACTTGGGTTAGGTATAATCCGCCATTGTATGAGACAGACGGTATGCCAGATTGTCTACAAGCTCGCTTTTGGAAAAGCATTGATTAGTATCGTCGATGCGAAAATTAAAGTAGAGTGAATTACATTAAATTAACGAATTATTTAGTTTGATCTGCGAAAATAATGTTTATAAGCGGGGTCGGGGATATTTTGGTTTATAAGAATTTATTTGATCAGAAGCCAATTACTTTAAATATAGAGGCCTACGTGGTGGTATTTAAAAACTCTTTATTGAGTGCAAATTGCACGGCACGGTGTTGATTATGAAGCAATTAATCCCAACTCCTGCCAATACAAATTTGCCAGTTAAGATTGCCCCATACACCAACCTGGTGGATGCGCTGGAGTATGCAGCGCAAGGTGACACGGGTTTTAATTTTTATGATGGCCGTGGTCACCTTTCAGTGGTTCTGCCCTATGCGGAATTGCGTGATGAGGCAAGAGTAATTGCACGGCGCTTGCTGAGCCTTGGATGTGAGCGTGGTGCCCGGGTTGGCATCATCGCCGAAACGGAACCCATGTTTCACCGTTTCTTTTTTGCATGCCAATATGCAGGTCTGATCCCGGTTGCTTTACCAGCAGGAATACAATTGGGTGCTCATGGTGCCTATGTTAGCCAG
>JASJFX010000095.1:0-93806 GCA_033791845.1 Lysobacterales bacterium
CACCCTACGGTCGCACCGTTTGGAATCAACCGGGGATACGCGTGGGTAACGGCCCAGGCTGGCTTCTCGGCCGGGTACCGGCAGCCCAGGCTGGCTTCCCGACGGGTTCCCGTCTCACCTTCCCTCACCTTGTCCTGAACATAACCGCGCTGCAGTTCCATCAGAATCCATTGATGTTTGAACACCCACAAAGCCGAGGATGTACAGTAGCTTGTTTCGGGACCTTACGAGACAGGGATGTCGAGGAAGAGCGACACAAGGACAAGGTGAGACCGTG
Organism: Lysobacterales bacterium; assembly: GCA_033791845.1. Taxonomy (GTDB): domain Bacteria; phylum Pseudomonadota; class Gammaproteobacteria; order Xanthomonadales; family SZUA-36; genus SZUA-36. The sequence continues at coordinate 278 of JASJFX010000095.1, forward strand.
AAACGGTCGAGAGGGTGCCCTGGGGTATGTGTTTAAGCGAGTCCTGAAACAAGCTACTGTGCAGCCTTGGCGCCCTAACCGGGGATACGCGTGGGTAACGAGTTACCCACCCTACGGTCGTGCAAAACTGACACACGCCGCTCCTGCGCATGGCCCAGGGCACCCTCTCGACCAGTCCCTGGTCTCACCTTGTCCTGAACATAAAAAAACCCCGGCTGGGGGGCCGGGGTTTGAAAAGGTGCGTCGCAATAGGCATAGAAGTGTGGGGACTGCCTGTCATGAGAAGCGACACACCGGCACAGTCAACTTGCAGGACAAAGCATACCTTTTGCAGGTTAAAAAGATGTAAAGCAAATGTTGGTTATTTGTGATTGTTTGAAATTGAACTCAAGCGACCTGAGAGGTGCCACGGTGGCGTTTCAAATATACCAGCAAAAGCGAGATAGCAGCCGGTGTCATACCAGGTATCCTCGAGGCCTGACCGATACTTTCCGGCAGGATTTTCTGTAGCTTCTCGCCAAGCTCCGCAGATAAACCGGATACTCCGCTATAGTCAAAACCTGAAGGGATCAGGGTATCTTCATTACGCTGATTTTTCTCCACTTCCTCGGCCTGGCGAGTCAGGTAACCCGCATAACGAACCTGGATATCAACCTGCTCCGCAACTTTCACATCACTGTTACCGGGGCCGAGACCAGCCACTTTCATGAGGTCGGGATAGCTAATTTCCGGTCGCCTGAGCAAATCCAGAGCCCTCGCTTCCTTGCTTAGTACCACGCCGAGCTCTTTCCTGAGCGACTTGCCGATATCATTATCGGGATTAACCCAGATAGAACCCAGCCTTTGTTGCTCCGCTTCAATGGCGAGCTTTTTATTTTCAAATGCCTGCCAGCGTTGATCACCGACCAAGCCGAGTCTGCGACCGGTTTCAGTCAGGCGTAAATCCGCATTGTCTTCACGAAGCTGCAGGCGGTATTCTGCCCTGCTGGTGAACATCCGATAGGGCTCACGGGTTCCCTGCGTTACCAGGTCATCAATAAGCACACCCATATAGGCCTCGTCCCTGCGTGGTACCCAGGCATCCTCACCACGTACACTGCGCGCGGCATTGATACCTGCGACCAGGCCCTGGGCTGCCGCCTCTTCATATCCAGTTGTGCCATTGATTTGACCCGCGAAAAACAGACCATGAACCGGCTTGGTTTCGAGGCTGAACTTCAACCCACGTGGATCAAAGAAATCGTATTCGATGGCATAACCCGGTCGTGTTATGTGGGCATTCTCAAACCCGGGAATACTGTGAACAAATGCCAACTGAACATCATAAGGCAAACTGGTGGATATGCCATTGGGATACAGTTCACGGGTATTGAGGCCTTCCGGCTCAACAAATATCTGGTGACTGGTACGCTCTGCAAAACGTACTATCTTATCTTCAATAGACGGACAATATCGCGGACCTGTTCCATCGATTTGTCCCGAATACATCGGTGAACGGTGCAATGCAGAGCGGATAATTTCGTGGGTTTCTTCCGTGGTATTGGTCATCCAGCAATTAACCTGCTCCGGCTGATCTTCATGTGTGCCCATTAAAGAAAAAACCGGCCTCGGTAAATCACCGGGCTGTGCCACCAAATGTGTGAAATCTACAGTTTTTCCATCGATACGCGGCGGTGTACCCGTCTTGAGCCGACCGACGTCGAACGGTAGTTCACGCAGCCGTTTTGCCAACGAAATGGAAGGTGGATCCCCAGCGCGCCCACCGGCACTCTGGTTTTCACCCATGTGAATTTTGCCGCCAAGAAATGTGCCCGTGGTTAACACAACGGCAGCTGCATGAAAGATCTGTCCCATGCTGGTGCGACAACCGGTTACGCGGTCTCCTTCCAGCAGCAGGTCATCGACTGCCTGCTGAAAAATGCACAAGCCGGACTGGTTCTCGACCACCTTGCGGATGTGTGCACGATAGAGGTTACGGTCACACTGCGCACGCGTCGCACGAACAGCCGGTCCCTTACTGGAATTCAAGGTGCGTAACTGGATGCCTGCAGCGTCCGCCGCTGCTGCCATTACACCACCGAGCGCATCAATTTCCCTGACCAGGTGACCTTTGCCAATACCACCAATGGCCGGGTTGCAGCTCATTTGACCGATAGTTTCAATGCTGTGTGTCAATAGTAGAGTCGTCGCACCGCTACGAGCCGAAGCCAGTGCAGCTTCGGTACCGGCGTGCCCGCCGCCAATGACGATGACATCAAATGTATCTGATCGCTTCAAAGGACTCTGCTTCTCATTCACAAGGAATCGCGTATTGTACTGAAAATCAAGGATAACTGTAATTTATTGGCTTTGTAGTTCCGCAGCCAGTGCCTGCGCCTTTTTCAACATGACATAATTTTCATCGGCATCCTTCCAGATTGGCAGCGCATAATTGACTGATGCCAGTGCCATCTGGGGCATTTTTCGTGCCTGCTGGAGTCGGGCTTTTTTAACCCATAACATGGGTTCTGAGGGGTCTAAACGGAATCCGGTTTCGATCGACTTTTCGGCTTTACTCAGGTCACCGAGTAAGGTTTGAGCTTTTGCCATTTGGGCATAAATTTGGGATAAACCAATTTGCGAACCACTGGCGACGACCGACTGGTTTGTCTTTTCAATTGCCTTCATGCAATGATCTGCCATTGCTGCATAGTCATGCTGTGCTCCGCTGATGATGGCCTCAACTATATGAACCTGGATGCCTAGAAAATTTAACTGGAACTGATCCATTACTTCCCGTGCCTGCTGCAATGAGGCCTGGGCCGCATCAATGTCCTTTGCCCTTACCTCGATAATTGCAGCATTGAAAGCCATGATTTTATCCAACGGTGGAGTCAGCATTCACGTTGCGGTATTGAGTGCAGCGCGGGCAGATTCGAAATCTCCCAAAAGGACATAAAAGTCGATCAGTGGATGATAGAGACTCAGAGTAAGGCCTAACTGGCCCTGCGACTGACGCAGGAATTCTTCCTGTGCATAGGTCTGCCGGATGGCTTCATTAATCCTGCCGAGGCGAAATTCAAGCAGGGCAGCACCCTGCCGGACCAGGGTTTTGTCCATTGGCGTTTGCGCAAATCCCTCTGCTTCCTCCAGCAACTGCCTGGCAGCGGGAATATCACCCTTGCGCGATGCTATAATTGCCAGCTTCAGGGTTGGTCTGACAGGTGAATTTTGTAAAACCTGGGCCTGTTTATAGTGTTGTTCAGCTGCGTCAAGTTCACCGCTATCACGTAGCATATCGCCCAGCTGAATGTTTGCTTCGATATCCTCTGGTTTTTGCTCCTGGTATTTACGGGCGTAATCAATGGCAGCATCCGTATTACCGGTTGCCTGCTCAAGCCTGGACATCGTCAAATAGATATCAACATTCAATGCGTCCCTTTCCAGGGCCAGAAGAGATTCCTTCTTGGCTTCTTCCAACTCCCCGGAAATAATTAACATGTCTGCAAGGTTATTGTGAGAGGTCGCGTCATCGCGTATTTTTGCCTGCAAATACAGGAATGACATCATTTTTTCATGATCCCCCGCAAGCCGGTAGAGGTTTGCTTTAAGCTGTGCCCGGTCACGCGCAGGCAAGCGATAATCGAGTGCCTGCGCCTTCGACAAGGCCTCCTGTGCACCGGGCACGTCACCACTTTGAAGCAAATTAGCAGCCTTTCGAAACCAGCCCAGGACAAACCCCGGATCAATGCTGGTGGCCTGGTCAAAGAACGCATTGGAGGCGGCAAAATCATTATTGAACAAACGGGCATTGAGTCCCTGGATATAAGCTTTCAGCGCCTCTTCTGACTCACCGTAGGTTTCTGTCAACGGCAGATCTTCCGCGATGCGTTTACTACTTTCAGGAACATCCAAGGCTCGCCGGATCGATTTGGATAAGCGGTCGGTAGCCACATAAATATCTGCGGCGAAACGTCTCACTGGGAATGTAATGTGTTTCCTGCTGGCCAAGTTCATTGGCGACCGTTATCTGGGTCGCTGCCAGGTTAAAATCTTTATCGCCGAAGACGCTCAGCAAAAACCCGATCGTGGCGATCAGGTTTATCGGTACACCAACCTTTTCAAGCCGGGTTGACTTGTCTTTTCCCGGCCTGCCGTGTGTCCAAGCAATTAACATGACGGCTGGAATCAGGGAGTAAAGCCCCCAGAACACAATGTCGCTCAGGTAGGGTGACAGCAGATAACGCTCAACCAGACGGTCAAGAATTTCAATCGCTACCCAGACACCGGCGACGTACACGCCGACAGCAGGCAAAATGCGTCGGTCATGCAACTCAGTGATGAAATCTGCCATTAAGCCGAAACCCTGACCTCAGAAACCGGAAGATAGTTTAGTGCATTTTGATGGAAAATCCCGAATGCCAATCGTCATAAGTCCTGCTAATGCTGAGTTCGCTAATCACGATCCCTGCGACGGGACGATCTTGCCTGTCCGGCACTCCGGTGGCTGGATCGTGATGAAACCGTCGCTGGCCGGGCGCTACCACTGGAAGAGGAACCCCTTGATGATGGAGCAGACCGGTGCGTCGTAACACCTGATGGGGTTGGCGAAACACTGACATTTTTTGCCGGAACAGATTTGACGGGCTCAAGACGGCTTTTAGCGCTTTTTGTTTTATCGTTGTTCCTGATAACCTTATCCTGGGTACCGGATCGCCCGGCCGGTAGCCGAGAACCATAGCGCCTGACCGGCGCTTGGCGATTTCCTGCAGTTTTGCGTTCACTGTAAGGGCCTGATCTTTCATTATCATCATCAGGGCCATCACGGCGGCGGCGATTTTCATGATCTTCCCGGGCAATACGGTCATATACGTCATCCCGGTCACCATCATTATCCCGGCGACAACCACCATGACGTGGGCAATTCCCTCTATTGCCCGGCCGGTAATAGCGATGATGATACGGGCCAGCCCAAGCTGAATAATAACCATGGTAGCCATAGGGGTAACCCCACGGCGAATAGCCCCAGCCATACGGATAGCCATAGGCAAAAGCGTATCTGTGATAGCGGCCGTAACCCAGGTAAAAGTAATCGAGCGATGACCACGGGTAATAAACCACACCCGAATAATCACTTGAATTCAAGACATAAGCCGGATCATCCTCGGCAAAATAAACACCGTCTTCCAGTGCTGTTTCCGGAGAGTAATAACTCACGCAGCCAGTCAATAAAACGAGCAACGGCAGGATAATCAACTTTTTCATACATTCTCCAATACCGGATCAGCCGGCAGAATGCGCATCTTGTGAACAAGAATAACAGAATTCGGTAATCCAGTTGCTGAACAAGCTTGCAAGCATTTTCACTCTCGGCCGGTCAATCAAAAAGGTACAATCAAAAAGGCTGAAACCCCGTTGAAGGAGAATGATGAATGAGCAGGGCGATTTACGAACTGCAGGGATTTGCAATCACCCTGGATAAGGTAGCATTGGTAAGCCGGGTTTTTACAGCGGACAACAACGAAGGATACCAGTTTAATATTAGTTTAAGCAGTGAACTGCGTCTGCCGGTGAAGTTTCCAACCCGCACTGACGCCGATTTGGAACGTCAGCTGTTTCTTAAAGCGTTGAAGGAAAGCTGATACCGGGTTATTCCGAACGCTGAATGAACTGTGCTCCCGCCGAGCCGGCACCTGAAATAACAACACGAACCATCGCTGGTTTGTCTTCATCCAGATCACCCGGCAGCTGCATCACAAACTGACCGGTTGAATGTATCTGACCACCCTGGCTCCAGGTAACTTCAACGGGGTTACCTGTGTACGACGCTTCGGGAAAGGTTGTTGAACACATGGACCCCGGTTGAATATTGCCGCATGAGACGAAGTTCCCTGTGACCGGTACCAGCAACCTGACTGCCGAGACATACATCAGGGTCTGGTTTTCTATAATCATACCGTCTATTTTAATGGGCGGGCCACTATCCACAGGCGCGCCGGTACAGGCATACAGCAAAGCCGCACAAAGACCGGTTATCACTGACTTAAGCACCAGACAGCCCTGTATGGCAACCGCTATTCAAAGTATCCAAGACCTGCATTCATCACCCGGGAAGTGTTTCAGCTGTAGTTCGGACTGTATGTACTCATCCAGATCCACCAGCAACTGATTGTTGATAAAAACGTATCATTTCTGGCCGTTTAACGTAAGGCATTGTTGATGATCTCGGATACGTCACCCGATAAATTATCAACAGCGGCAATACGCTGCAGCTGCTCTTTCATCAGCACTTTTCTGCCCTCATCATATCGTTTCCAACGATTAAATGCCGAAGCCATCCTGGCGGCTATCTGCGGATTTATTCCATCCAGTTCAATTACGCGGTCCGCATGAAAGCTATAACCTGAGCCATCGGCGGCGTGGAACCCGGTTGGGTTCAGCATTGAAAATATACCAATTAGAGAGCGTACCTTGTTTGGATTCTGGATATTGAATGCGGGGTGCTGCATCAACTTCCTCACCTTGTTGACCGTTTCGGATCCGGGTTTTATAGCCTGCATAATGAACCACTTATCCATTACCAGCGCGTCTGATTTCCACTTGTTTTCAAAGTCTGAAAGTGCTGTTTCCGCCAATGGGGAGTCCATCATAACCAAACCATTAATAGCGGCCAGCGTATCGGTCATGTTGTCACTTGATTTGAGTTGAGCGGTCGTCAATGACTCACCCGCATCTGTTTCAAGCAGATAGGACAAGCAAGTGTTCTTCAGGGCCCTCCGGGCCATTTCCCCGGCTGATTTCTGATACGGTTGCCGGTCATTCAACCCGGCGTACCGACCGGAAAACAGCGTTTCCAGGCCGTTAGCCAGGCCTTTCTTGATAAATTTGCGGGCCGCGTGAATACCATCGACATCCACGACTTCCATCTGCTCTGCAAGGTAATCTTCATCCGGCAGGGTCATGGCCTCAGCCAGCAGGGCGGGGTCGGACGAGGCATCAGACAGAATACCGTGAAAAGCTTTGAGCAATGACGGATCCAGCTTCATTTCCAGACCTTTGGCGTAACGCCGGCGTTGTTCCAGAATGGCACTTTCTGCCATCCGTTGTGCCGCATCCCAGCGAACGAACGCGTCACTGTCATGCGCAATCAAAGTAGCCAGTTGCTCTTGTGAGTAATCGTAAAATACCTTAACCGGGGCCGAGTAATCCCGGAACAAAGAGGGCACCGGTGATTCAGGTATATTGATAAAAGAAAATTCCTGTTGTTCGTTTTCCATCACCAGTAATCGCGTCCCTTCCGACGCTTCCGTTTCGGCTTCGAGTTGTAGTGGCAACTCCTCACCATTGGCGGTCAGCAAACCAAATGCAAAAGGAATGACGAGGGCTTTTTTGTCCTTTTGATCATGTGTTGCGGGTGTGTGCTGCTTGAACGTCAGCGTGTACTTTCGGGTTGCCGCATCGTAGTGGTCTGTTACATGGACATGCGGTGTACCAGACTGGCTGTACCAGCGCCCGAAACGATCCAGGTTGACGCCATTGGCATCTGCCATTGCGGCGAGAAAGTCATCACAGGTAACGGCTTGACCGTCATGCCGTTCAAAATACAACTTCATGCCTTTCTGGAAACCGCTCTCTCCCAGCAGGGTATGGTACATACGGATAATTGTCGCGCCTTTCTGATAAACGGTCGCGGTATAAAAATTGTTGATTTCAACGTACTGGTCGGGCCGTATCGGGTGTGACATCGGGCCATCATCTTCAGGAAACTGCCTGTTTCTCAGATCACGGATCACCCTGATGCGTTTAACCGCTCGCGATTGCAGATCGGCCGAAAACTCTTCATCGCGAAAAACCGTGAGACCTTCTTTCAGTGTTAACTCGAACCAATCCCTGCAGGTGACGCGGTTTCCGGTCCAGTTGTGAAAATATTCGTGGCCAATAACACCTTCAATACCCTGGTAATCAGCATCCGTTGCGGTATCGGGTCTTGCCAGGACGTATTTCGAGTTAAAAATATTCAGCGATTTATTTTCCATCGCTCCCATGTTGAAGTCATTGGTGGCAACGATGTGATAGATATCGAGATCATATTCGAGATGAAACCTCTCTTCATCCCAACGCATCGCATTAATCAGCGACTCCATTGCGTGCTCACAGCGGTCAAGGTTTTCCTCCTCGACATAGATTCTCAGGGCAACATCACGTCCGCTACGGGTTGTGAAATGGTCCTCAACCAGCGCGAGGTCGCCGGCAACCAGTGCAAAGAGGTAAGAAGGCTTGGGAAAGGGATCCTCCCAGCGGGCCCAGTGACGCCCACCGGACAATTCACCCGAGTCTACCCGGTTGCCATTTGACAACATTACCGGAAACTTTGCTTTCTCAGCTTCCAAGGTGACCAGGTAACGGGTCATTACATCGGGACGGTCCGGGAACCAGGTAATTTTACGAAAACCCTCGGCCTCGCATTGGGTAAGTAAGTGTGAACTGGAGAGATACAAACCTTCAAGCGCGGAATTGCTCGAGGGATGTATTCTGACTTCTGTTTTTATCACACTGGTTGGTGGCGCATCGAAAATGGTCAGCGTTTCTCCTTCAACAGCATAGTCATCGCTACTCAAAATACGGCCATTCAGCGACAGGGACAGCAATTGCAGATCATCGCCATTGAGCACGATGTCCTGTGACGCATTTTTTGCGTCCTTCAGCTGAAACTCCATCTCCGCCCGTACCGTAGTAGTGTCACTACCTAAGTCGAAATGAATATCCAGGTGGTTAACGTCCCACGGATAAGCCGTATAATTCTTGCGAAAAATGGACTTGCCGGATATTCCTTCTTTCATGAACCTGTTCCTTTATTGAATTTAAGCTGGTGAAGTGATTGAAAGCACCAGTATTATATGCTGATGGACATCAAAGCGGCAGACCAACCCCCCGACATTTCGGATATTTTTTCCGCACAACAGCGAATTAACGGCAAGATTCGCACCACGCCGGTTCTCTCAGACCCGCAGTTGAATGCGGAAATAGGCTGTGAGCTGTGGCTAAAGTGCGAAAACCTCCAACATACCGGTGCATTCAAATTCCGCGGTGCCAGCAATGCGGTCGCCATACTTGATGAGTTAAACATGCCCGGTGATGTCGCAACCCACTCATCCGGAAACCATGGTGCCGCCCTGGCGCTCGCGGCATCCACCAACAATCGCCGTGCGTGGGTCGTAATGCCCGAGAACTCCGTCAAGCCCAAGGTAGAAGCCGTGCGTCGGAACGGCGGTGAAATTGTATTCTGCGCTCCAAACCAGCAGGACAGGGAAAAAGGGCTGGCCGCTCTCGTTGCAAAGGGTTGTATTCCTGTTCCACCCTATGATCATGGGCATATCATTAGCGGTCAGGGTACTGTCGTCATTGAAATGTCGGAGCAAATCCCGGGATTGGATATCATTATCACACCGGTGGGTGGCGGCGGCTTGATCAGCGGTAGCGCAATTGCTGCGAGGGCATTGATTTCCGGTGTGAGGGTCATTGGCGCTGAACCTGAAGGTGCAGCGGATACCGCATTGAGCCTCAGCCAGGGTAAGCGCGTAGACCACTATGCGGTAGACACCATTGCAGACGGGCTTCGGGCTATTGTTGGTGTGCTGAATTTTGAAATCATTCATGACAATGTTGACGAGGTGATTACGGTCAGCGATGAACAAATAATCGAAGCCATGGCATTGATATGGCAACGATTCCGATTGCTGATTGAGCCTTCATCTGCCACCGTCCTGGCGGCCATACTGAGGTCCCCGGGGAGTTTTTCCGGCCGGCGTGTTGGTGCTGTCATCAGCGGTGGCAATGTCGACCTTGAACACTTGCCTTTCAAGCCATGACGCAACAACTCTACCTTTTGCGCCATGCCGAGGCAGAACCCTGGAACCCGCTGGGGAACGACTTTTCCAGATCACTCAGCTCAAGCGGCAGCCGTCATGCGCAACTGCTGTCCAACCGGGCGTTTGAAACACTTGCATCTCCGGATACCATTTTATGCTCACCCTCTAAACGCACCCGCCAGACTCTCGCGCCCCTGCTTTCCCTCTGGCCGCGGTTACTGGCATACACCGATTATGTAGATTCAATGTACGGCGCATCTTTGAATATGCTGCAGACACTGGCCGAAGATGCATTCAGTTACAGTGAACGGCTTTTAATGGTCGGTCATAATCCGGGCATGATGGGAATGCTGGTCAACGTACTGTCGCCAGATCAAGCTTCCGATATTAAAGGTATGGACACCGGAACCCTTGCGGTTATCGAGTTTCCCGATCATTTCAAACGTCAAACACGTGCGGGTAAACTACTCCACCTCATCCGGTACAACGATTATTCAATCGGAAGAAGTCGTGGCCAGGAATAATAGTTGGAAAATTTCATGATTTTTTGAAAACAAGAATAAAGTTGTTGGCGGGCATGGCAATCCTGAGTTCCAGCGGTATGTCGTGAAGATTAGCCAACGATTCGATCATCGCCAGTTCACGAATACCCATCCTTGAATCCCTGGAGCGCAAACTCGCATCAAAATGTGCATTGCTTTGCGAGGTAAAACAGTTGTCGATATTAAACGGTCCGTACAGACAAAACCGGGCATGGGTATCAAGATGGGCCGCAACGCCGTTAAACATGGCAACCACAGCATCCCACGGCATGATATGGGCCGTGTTGGCAGAGAATGCAGCATCATATGTGTATCCCGGCCAGGGGTCGCAAATCACATCCAGTTGAAGCGGCGCTAAAATATTGTCATTGCCTTGTGTTTCAAAACGGGCCGAAAGCCCTGCCAGGTTTTCGTTCCTGTCAGTCGGCTGCCACAGCAGATCGGGTAATTGTTGCGAAAAGAAAACGGCATGTTGACCCGTACCTGAACCGATCTCCAACACCGAACCATGATGAGGAATCAGAACCCGCAGCTGGTCCAGTATAGGTTGCCGGTTTCTTTCGGCGGCACTTGAGAATGAGATGGTGCTCAAACGCTAAAAACCGCTTTCAACCTGCTTTTGAATGGCATCGCAGATTTCCCTGGATTCGGAAATCAATGTACCCAGCTGGGCCTGCATCCTGGCAATGAATGCTTCATCCTTTGTGTGCGGAAGGTTAATTCGCACATTGTGAATCGCGCCCTGCACACCGGCCAGGGCCATCAGGGCTCCCACACCGGCATCGCTCATCACGGCCTCGTTGCCGATGTTTGCTGCCGCCTGGCAGAGATCAAGAACCTGCCTGCACAGTTCTGCCGTTCGCAACGGCACCTCGGCCGCCGATTTGTAACCTGCCCGGATAATACTGGAACGCAATTCAATCTGCTCAGCGGTATCCTTTGCCATGCGCATACCGGCGATGACCTCGTTAAATGCCTCGGTGTCTGCATCAATGGCCCGTACGAGCTCATCCTTGATCGCCTGGGCTTTATCTGCCAATTGGCACAACTCGCCATATTGTGAATCAAACTCGCCCTTACCGACTGAAAGGTTGACCACCATAGAGGCCAGGGCCGAACCCAGGGCACCCGCAAGTGCTGCAATCGACCCGCCACCTGGCGCAGGTGTATCCCGTGAAACCTCATCAATAAAATCCGTGATGGTCAGGTTTGCCAACGGACCTTCGGGTACCGGCATGCCGATGACTTTCTTGTCGATATCAAATTCGGTGACATCGGTAAGGCCCATCGCCTGCACCGCAGTGGTAACGATGTCACGCGCAGGAATACCGGTGGACTTCTGCATACGCCTCAAATAAAACCTTCCAGCCTCCTGCATGGCTTCATACGGCACGACGCCTACCACTTCCGAGCCGGTGATAACAATTCCGCGCTCAATTGCCAATTGGCGCACGGCCTCCAGCACTGCAACGGGGGAAGTGATTCTGTAATTGGTCAGATTCAGGGAAATCTGCGCACATTTGTAATCATCCACAACCCAGCCAATACCTTTGAGGTGGGTAAACATTCCATCCTTGTAAACCGGTCTTCCAATGAGGTTATCGGGGTCAAGCCCGATAGACCGGTAGCGTTTATACAGGTCTGCGTCATACTTATTTTTATAGAACTCTGCTAGTTCCTCGAAAGAACCCGCTATGAAGTCGGAGTTGCCATCGGCATACTTGCCTTCTTCGAAATAAACGACATCACCTTTGTAGTAGAAAGGTTCAACGTTGCCGATTCGTTTCCATCGGCCGCGCTCACGGATTTCGTAGGCAATTTCATTGGCGTAACGCCGGTCGGTAGTATTCAGATTGATATTGTAAGCAATCAGAAACTCGCGGGCTCCAACCGCTGTCGCCCCGGCTCCCGGGTTAAACACAGCGGGTCCAAAATCCGGTTTCCAGGCAGGATCAGCCAGCTTTTTCTGCAGACCCTCGTATTCACCTGCACGAACCTTGGCCAGGTTCTGTCGTTCGGGTTTACTTGCCGCGTGTTCGTAAAGATACACAGGAATACCCAGTTCATCACCTATGCGTCTCCCCACTTGCCGGGCTATTTCAGCACACTCATCCATCGTTGCATTGCTTACCGGGACAAAGGGACAAACATCCGTTGCACCAAAGCGGGAGTGCTCACCCTGATGAGTTGACATGTCGATCAGCTCACTCGCTTTTTGAACCGCCCGGAAAGCGGCCTCCTTGACCGGTTCCGGTTCTCCAATAAAAGTTACCACCGTACGGTTGGTGCTTTCACCGGGATCCACATCCAAAAGCTGGACACCCTGAACGCTTTCAATGGCATCGGTTATCTGCCTGATCACTGCCAGATCGCGACCCTCGGAAAAATTCGGTACACATTCGATTACTTTTTTCACAGTTCTTAGTCCATAGAAAACGTTATTTGAAAAACGGGTACGCTCACTGGAAAGCAGCCATGGGTGACTGATCAAGGAAGCCGTAGCGGCAAGAGCTATTATAATTTATTCCAAATTCCCGCAACAGGCCTGGCCCCGTCGAGAGGTATAAAAAAAGCCCGGGTCATGCCCGGGCTCTTAAGTCGTCTGCTTTACATGATCAGTTGACCACGGGGCGATCCTCCACGATAGTGGGCGTCACGAATATCAGCAATTCACGTTTCTTGGTTTCATTAGCGCGACGCTTGAACAAGTGGCCCAGTACCGGGATGCTGCTCAGATAAGGAACCCTGTCTTCCTTTCGTAGCCGTTCATCCTGGAAAATTCCGCCCAGCACGATGGTCTCACCGTTATTTACCAGCACGGACGTACTCAGTTCACGAGTGTCAATTGATGGTACTGAACCACCGCGACCGGTCTGGTAAATCTCACCGACCGAATCCTGCTTGACGTCAAGTTCCAGTTGAACACGGTTATCCGGAGTAATCAGCGGAGTTACGCGTAACTCCAGTACGGCATCCTTGAACTGAACAGCCGTTGCACCGGAAGATGCGGCCTGCTCATATGGAATTTCCACACCCTGTTGAATATATGCCTCGGACTGGTTTGAGGTGACAACTCTTGGTGTGGAGATGATTTCACCATCACCTTCGGCTTCAAGTGCTGTGAGTTCGAGATCCAGCAATACGTTACCTGCAAGAAATGAAAGACCAATTGAACCGGCATTGCTGTCCGCGACGGGAAGATTGACATTGTAGCGCTCGGGAATCCCCGGCAGGTCAAGCAGGCCATCGTCGCGTGGGTTAGTCGCCGGATTCAACAAATCAGCACCCTGACCGTCGCCGGCAACAGCGAGAATATTTCTCTTGTTGTGCAATGCTGTTACACCAAACCTCACACCAATTGCATGGGCGAATTCACTGCTGGCAATGACGATACGGGATTCGATCTGAACCTGCCGAACCGGATGATCAAGATCACGAACCAGTTTTTGAATTGCCTCAACCCTGGCCAATGTGTCTGTCACCATCAATGTGTTGGTTCTTTCATCAATAGCGATAGAACCACGGTCAGACAACAGTCCGGCGTCTGCCCCACCTTGTGAATTACTTCGTGCTGAATCGATCAATGCCTGCAGGTCTTTAGCCGTCGCATAACTGACGGCGATCAGAGAGGTGACCAGTGGCTCCAGTTCTTTTCGATCCTGAAAGGCTTGCAACAGTTGCTGTTCCCGGGCTGCGATATCTGCCGTAGGTGCGATCCAGATCACGTTACCATTTTCGCGTTTATCGAGGTTTCTGGCATCCAGTACAATATCCAGTGCCTGATCCCATGGGACATTGGTAAGTCTTAGCGTCAGGTTTCCACCCACATTGTCAGCAACAACAATATTGAGATTTGAAACATCGGCTATCAACTGCAATACGGAACGTACCGGTATGTCCTGAAAGTTAAAGGTCACCCTGGCGCCTTCGTACTCCTTCTCCTGGTAAAACTCAACGATTTCCTCGGACGCGTCGAGCGATGTGGCCTTGAGTGCCGAGACTTCAATGATCCAGTCATTATCTGATTGATATGCCATGTGCTCATAAAGACCGGAAACTTCCAATTCAACCCGAACAGAGCTACCCAGTTCTTCAGAATCAATAATTTGTACAGGTGTTGCAAAATCCACAACATCAAGACGCTGATTCAGGATATCCGGTAAATTGGTGTCAAATACATCGACAGATAAACCGCCTTCACGTAAATTCACCGAAATGTTGGAGCTGTCTTTGTCCAGGCTGATGATTACCTTGCTCTGACCATCCGCGCCACGCCGGAAATCAATATTCTCAACTGTAAACCTGGCGGTACCACTGCTGCTGCTCGGGGCGGTAGAGCCCTCACCGTTCCCCTCTATTGTCAATACGACCTGACCATCTGCTATCTGGTAGTCATAGGTGACGAGTTTGGAAAGATCCACCATGACCCGGGTCCGGCCACCTGCCGCCAGTGTTGTGAACTTTTGTACGGCTCCGATGCCAACTGTGACAGGACTCGCATCAACCTGGCTGTTTGTATCGGCCAAATCCAGAATAATTCGCGCCGGGCTTTCCGTCGCAAACACACTGACATTCGGATCATCACCATCGGTTGACAATGTGATCACAACTTCACCAGACGCACTACTGCTGTAATTCGCCGCGGTAACATCACTTGCTGCCCAGGCTGATAATGCAGGCAATACCAACAAAGCCAAGCCTAAACCCAAATGAATTCCAGTCTTTCTGCTATCCATAAACTGTCCCCACATACCGGTCAGTATCCCTTTCAATGTAATATCCTTTTTGCTGTGCATGGCTGTACCCTCAAAGTCGCGCTTTCCATGCGCTCACCGGATTATCCTTCACCCAAAGCGATGGAGGCTTCCCTGACAAGCCAGCCATCCGCGCCATCCGAAATAAGTTCACTCAAATCTACTTCTGTACCACTTATGTTGACCACCTCGCCATGGTTTTTACCCATGTAATTTCCTAACAGCACACGGTGAATGATGCCTTCGGGGTCACGTATCAAAGCCCAGTAGGATTCATCGTTGCTAAATGTCCCAACCATCGACAAGGTATCAAGTTCGTAACGTTCAAGATATTCTTTTGACCGATCGAAATCCGGTCTGGGCCCCCCGGTGCCTTTCGAGGAGCGCACATCATCACTGCCTTCAGAAATCGACTGGCGGAAAGGATCGCGGCCTATGATCCCTTCATATTCATATGGTGTGAAAGTTTTAACCGGTGGAATTGGCGAAATCGGATCAGCCGGTCTTTCTTTTACTGAAACAATGTACTGTTCCAGGTCATTCGTGCTTTCGCTGCACGCCACCAGGAACATAACCACCAAAATCATGCCGGCAACATGTCGTATCTGTTTTCCAATACGTCTCATGGTGCTTGCTCCGCCGCTCTCTCAGCGACTTCATCTTCATCTACATACCGATAGGTCTTGACCCGGCCTTCCAGGATCAGACGGCCCTCCGAATCGCCGAAACGGCTTTGATTTGCTCCCGCGCGTGTCAAGGAAATGTCATGCATGGTCAGAATCACAACCCGGGGCAGTGCCGCTACGCCGGCGACAAACGCTCCGAACTCATGATAGTCGCCCAACATCCTGACATTGATCGGACGCTCTGCATAAAAGTCCTTATAAGCTTCCGCTTGTGGCTCAAACAACTGTACGTCAATTCCTGCAGCCAAAGCAGTCTGGGAAACATCTACCAGTAGCTTGTCCATTTCGGTCTTGTTCGGCAATTGCCTGAACATGGTTTCCAGCAGCTCCTGCATATCAACCAACTGCTGCTCATAGACTTCGAGGTTTACGGCTTTTTGCTGCTTGAATTCAAAATCAGCCAGTAGCACTAATTCCTGTTTACGGGATTGCTCCAGTTCAAACTTTTTGTCATCTATCAGAAGAAAGTAACCTGCAACATTAATCAGGATCAACGCAACCAAAAGCAATGTATACCGGACCGAACTTGGCGCACTGCCAATATCCGAAAAGTCGGCGTCTCTGAGGTCTTGAAAAATCATACTGTACCTCCCTGACCATCCGGATCATCCGGATCATCAAAACCTTCTTCTTCATCAGCAGATTTTGGTGGGCGTAACTTTACCTTGATACTGAACTGGTAAGGCTCAGTGGGGGTATCGGGGTTATTCGCCGTTCGCACATAATCCAGTTGAGGACTAATGAACAAATCATTCTTTTCCAATTGCCTCAAGTAGGCCGACACCCTTGCATTGGACTGGCTGGTACCAATCAGGGAAAGGTCTGCTCCCTGTTGCTTAATGGTCGTCAGGGTTACACCAACAGGAATCGTTTTTGCCAGCTTGTCCAGCAACTCTACTGTCGTGGAGCGACTGGCCTGCAGGCGTTCGATAACCTGTTTGCGTGAAATCAGGCGTGCCCGCGTCCTTTCCAGCTCTTCAATCTTCTTGATCCGGATTTCCAGAGCCTTGATTTCTCTCTGAACCATTCCATTTCTGGATTTCTGATAAGAAATTTTCTGGTCAAACAAAAAACCGGCAAAAAATACAATTAAGACACCCAAAATGGCCGTCAGAAGTAAGGAAGACATGAATTGTCGCTGTCGTTCCCTGCGTTTTTCTTCCCGCCATGGCAATAAATTAATTCTGGCCATCAGTCAAACCCTCTCAAAGCCAAACCCATGGCTATCATCAGGTTATTGGCATTGCGCTTTAACGCTGTTACAGCCACATTCTGTGAGATATCCAGGCCGGAGACAGGATCCGCGATCCGGGTTGTCATCCCAAGTTCCTGCTGAACCATGGGCGCCAGGCCTCTAAGCGATGCGGTACCGCCGGAAAGATAAATCGTACTGATATTTGAGTACTCGTTACTGGACGCGTAAAACTGCAATGCGCGGCTGATCTGGTGAACGACGTTCAATTGAAATGGTTCCAGAACTTCTTCTTCAAAGTCGTCCGGCGCTTCTTCGTTGCGCTCAAAAAAGCCGGCTTGTTCCACGGTCATATCGTAACGACGCTGGATTTCTTCCAGTAACTGATGACCACCAAATGGATGGTCCCGGGTGTAGATGACCTGGTTTCCCTTGATCACCAGTAGAGTAGTCATGTCATAGCCGACATCAAACAATCCTACAGCCTCACCACGGTTTACACCATCTCGTTTTCGAATCAGTTCGAACGCGTTTGCTATCGCGAAAGCTTCGACATCAACAACTGTCGTTTTCAGACCTGCAGCATCAATAGCATCCTGCCGGCTTTCGACATTTTCACTCTTACTTGCTGCCAGCAAAATATCAATCAGATCCACATTGCGTGCCGAAGGCCCCAGCACTTCAAAATCAAGGCTGACCTCATTAAGCGGGTAAGGGATATACTGATTGGCCTCGATTTGCACCTGACTTTCAATATCAGCTTCTGCAAGATCTGACGGCAAACTGATCGTCTTGGTGAATACGGCCGAACCGGAAACCGCGATTGCACAGGATTTAGCACGAGTGCCTGACGTCTTGACCGCCCGAGAAATGGCGTTCGAGATGGCTTCAACGTCCTGTACAGCCTTATCAACCACAACACCTTCGCCGAGAGGCTCTACAGCAAAGTGGTCAATCCGATATCCGGACCCATGACTGGACAACTGCAGCAGACGTACACTTGTCGAGCCAATATCCAGTCCAATCACTGGATCTGTTTTTTTTCCAAACAGTTTCAAGACTCCCCCATTCTTTTCCATGCCAATGGTTTACTGAGACTTCTTATAGTTGTTTTTAACAGAAAACTCACAAATACTCAATTACCTTCTTCGGTATTTTTGCATATTAGCTAGCTACGCATGAGCAAAAGGCTGTTTGAGAACAAACATTAGGGAACGACTGGAGAGGCGAATTGTCAATACTCGTCAAAACCGGTTACTTCCCTGACCGATGCGGCGTATCTTTTTCTGTCCCTTTTCCTGCTATCCGGAGAAGGTAATTTCAACTAAAATTCCATGTCACAGGCGTAAGCATAGCAGGATACCGTTTTGAAAAAAGTACTTCGTTCAATTTTTCTCATTCTGCTCGTCGCATTTGCATTGGGACTGACCACGCTCCTTATCACCTATCTTGTTGTTTCAAAAGATCTTCCGAACGTTGAAACACTACGTGATATACAACTGCAAACACCTTTACGAGTTTACACCTCCGATGGCAGGTTAATCAGTGTTTTTGGGGAAAAACGTCGAATTCCGGTTCAGATCGAAGAGATGCCCTTGTATCTGACAAATGCTTTTATAGCCGGTGAGGATGCCCGTTTCCGAGTTCATCCCGGTGTAGATTACCAGGGAATTACCCGTGCCGTATGGACACTGATGACAACCGGAGAGAAATCGGTAGGCGGCAGCACAATCACCCAGCAATTGGCACGAAACTTTTTCCTTACACTTGAAAAAACCTATACACGCAAGATCAAGGAAATATTCCTTGCACTGAAAATTGAACGCGAATTGTCAAAAGATGAGATTCTCGAACTATACCTGAACAAAATTCTCCTCGGCCACCGGGCTTACGGCGTTGGTGCTGCGGCGGATGTCTATTATGGCAAACCGGTTCACGAGCTGAGCCTGGCTCAATGCGCCATGCTGGCCGCGCTCCCCAAAGCACCCTCCAGGATTAATCCAATTACCTCACCCGACCGCGCCATGGACCGCCGGGATTATGTCCTGGGGCGTATGCTGGAGTTGGAATTAATTAATGACTCTGAATATCAACAGGCAAATAATGAGAAAAACACTGCCTTTCATCATGGAGCCACGACGGAAGTTTCCGCCCCTTACCTTGCTGAGATGGTTCGAAAGGATATGCTGGCCAGGTTTGGTCAGTCAGCCTATACCGGCGGTTTCGAGGTTTATACGACCATCAACTCAAAGCTTCAGACAACCGCCAACCAGGCTGTCATAGATGGTCTTGAGGAATATGATCACAGGCATGGATACCGTGGTGCAGAAGCGCAAATTGACCTGGAAGAGAACACGACCACAGATAGCTGGGGGGAGATTCTGCGGCCCTATAGAGCAGTCGCTGGTTTAACACCTGGACTGGTTATCGAGGCGGATGAAGACATCGCCCTGGTTTATCAGCTTGACGGGCAGACCATTGCGCTAACGCTTAACGACATGCTGTGGGCGAGAAAGTTTATCAGCCGCGACCGGATAGGATTTGAGCCAAAAAGCGTAAGTGATGTAGTACAGGCTGGCGACATAATCCGCACACGTCTGCGGGACGAAGGCCGGCGTGAACTGGCTCAATTACCGGAACCGGAGGCATTACTGATTTCACTGAGCCCCCGGGATGGCTCCATCAAGGCACTGGTCGGTGGTTATGATTACACACGCAGCAAGTTTAATCGTGTCGTTCAGAGCCGTCGTCAGCCGGGCTCAGGATTCAAACCATTTATCTATTCAGCAGCATTGGCGAAGGGCAAAACCCCCGCCAGTGTTGTCAATGACTCACCCATTGTATTCAGTGACGCTGAACTGGAAAGAGATTGGAAGCCACAAAATTTTAGCGAGAAATTTTTTGGGCCCACGCGGTTGCGCGAGGCCATGGTCAATTCCCGCAACCTTGTTTCAATCAGGTTATTAAGAGAGATCGGAATCCCCTATGCAACTGACTACATCAGTTCCTTCGGATTCAGCCCGGCAGAGTTACCGGGCAATTTGTCCATGGCGCTTGGCAGCGCTTCACTTGTGCCATTGAGCCTGGCCAGGGGATATGCGGCATTCGCCAACGGCGGCCACCTGATCGACCCCTATTTCATCGAGCGAATAGTTGATCCCAGGGGCATCGTGCGATTTGCCGCAAGCCCCCGGGTAGTTTGCGAAGAGTGTGAATTCGACACGGGAACGGACAGCGGTCAAATGGAAGTCATGGAACAATTGGAGCCGAGTTTCAGACCTTTACAACTTGAAACTGAAGAAAACCTCCTCGTCACGGAGCAGGAAAAATTCCAGGCACAAAACATGGTGGCAAAACCCGAAGCAGCCACACGGGTAATCAGCGAGCAAAATGCATTTCTGATTCGATCCATGATGATGGACGTGGTCCGGCGGGGTACTGGCAAAAAAGCCATGGAACTGGGTCGCAACGACCTGGCCGGTAAAACAGGAACAACCAATGAACAACGGGACGCCTGGTTTTCCGGTTACAACTATGAGATCGTAACGTCGGTCTGGGTGGGTTTTGACAGTCACGAACCGCTGGGTCGCTATGAGGTTGGCGGTAAAGCAGCTCTTCCAATCTGGATAGACTACATGCGGGTAGCTTTAAATGATCTTCCGGATCAGACACCGGAAATTCCGGAAGGAATAACCCAGGCGCGTATTGACCCGGTGACGGGTTTGCTTGCCAGGATTGGAAATCCTGATGCAATTATGGAAGTATTTGACATGGGAAGTCTTCCTTCGATGGAAGATGCAATTGAAGGAGGTCAATCTGATGCCGTTACGGAAGAGGATCCATACGACAGTTTCTGACAAGTTCCCCGTTCATAGCCCAAAAAAAGTCAGCCAGATGCGCCGGGCCATCGCTGCCGAAGCAGCGCGCATCATGTCTACGGAATCACTTTTTAATTATCGGGCAGCCAAGCAGAAAGCGGCGGAACGGCTGGGCATTGATATGCACACCAGTATGCCCAGCAATGTTGAAGTAGAAAGCGAATTACGTGCTTACCAGGGGTTCTATGGAGGCCGCCAACATATTGACCATCTTGAAAAAATGCGGAGAATCGCATTGCGAGTGATGCGTTCTTTCGAAGCATTTTGTCCGCGACTGGTGGGGCCTGTGCTCGAAGGCACGGCAAACGAATTCGCGCGGGTATCATTGCATGTCTTTAACGATCCGCCCGATGCAGTTGTAATCCACCTGCTCGACAAAGGGCATGTTTTCCGAAACGAGCAACGGAAGATTCGATGGCATAACGGAAGTCATCGCCAGGTGCAGCTATTGGTCACAGATGCTGAAGACACGGAGGTCGAACTGACCTTGTTCAATTGCAAGGATTTACGCCAGGCACCGCCCAGCCCGGTAGACGGACGCCCGCAAAGACGGGCACCCATGTCAGAGGTGGAGGGCCTGTTGGCCGGTAGTCAGGAGGCCTCTGATCTACTCACAAACACTTAAGTGCGTTCCGGATTAGCCAAATGCTCCGGGGCTAATTATCAGCGTGATTCAACCGGTATATAGTCGCGCTCAGACGCACCTGCATAAACCTGTCTCGGGCGGCCAATAGGTGTTCCCACTTCTTCCTGTTCCAGCCATTGAGAAACCCAACCGACCGTTCTTGCAATAGCAAACATGACTGTGAACATGCTGGTAGGAATACCAAGCGCTTTGTAAATAATTCCAGAGTAGAAGTCGACGTTCGGGTAGAGTTTCTTGCTTATGAAGTAATCATCCTGCAGTGCAATTCGCTCCAACTCCATAGCCAGCTCTAACAATGGATCAGTGCTGCCCAACTCCTCCAGGACCTCGTAAGCCGCCTTACGGATAAGGGTTGCCCTAGGATCAAAATTCTTATATACCCTGTGTCCAAAACCCATCAGCCGGAACGGGTCATTCTTATCTTTGGCCCGGTCAATGAACTTGCCCACGCGTGAGACGTCACCAATCTCATCGAGCATGGTCAATACCGCTTCATTGGCGCCGCCATGAGCGGGGCCCCACAATGCCGAGATACCAGCAGCAACACTGGCATAAGGATTGGCACCTGTTGAACCGACCAGCCTGACAGTTGAAGTACTGGCGTTCTGCTCATGATCAGCATGCAATATAAACAGCAGATCGAATGCCTTGGCGGCAACCGGGCTGACTATATATTCCTCGGTCGGAACCGAGAACATCATGTCAAGGAAGTTCTCTGTGTAATTCAGCGAGTTGTTCGGATAAGCAGTCGGCCAACCCATGTGATGCCGGTAACATGATGCGGCAATGGTTGGCATCTTGGCAATCATGCGTTTGGCTGCCAGCATACGGTGTTCAGGGTTTTCCATGTCCATCTTGTCATGATAAAACGCGGCCAGCGAACCCACTACACCGGCCATCATGGCCATCGGGTGCGCATCATAATGAAAACCGCCAATAAAAGATTTCAGTCTTTCATGGATCATCGTGTGGTAGGTGATTTCTTTTTGGAATTCTGCGAATTCATCAGCGGTAGGTAATTCGCCTTGCAACAAGAGGTAGGCAACTTCCAGGAAGGAACTTTGTCCTGCGAGTTGCTCAATCGGATATCCGCGATAGCGTAATATACCTTTCCCGCCATCAATAAAGGTGATCTTACTAGTACAGCTGGCGGTAGCTGTAAAACCCGGATCGTAGGTGAAATAACCCAATGTTGAAGGCAAGGCCTTTATCTGTAAACAGGGCTCACCTTCGGTACCTTTGATGACAGGCAGTTCAAGGCTTTTGCCACTAGTCTCGTCTGTGACGGTTACGCGTTGATCGGACATTGGAACACTCCTTGTGAGTTAGCAGGGCAGGTATTACGACTGCGAATCGATTAGATCTCTTAACATATAGCGACCTGCGAGTATCTCACAATTTTCATGTTTTTTCCTTTTTCACGCACAACAAAAAGCCCGGAATGGACAAAGCCATACCGGGCTGTATTCTTAATTTGTCGGAGCTATTTCTGGTAACGGCGTTTAAAACGGTCTACACGACCACCGGTATCCATCAATTTATGCTTGCCGGTATAAAACGGGTGTGAGGCGCTGGAGACTTCCACTTTGATCAGCGGATACTCATTACCATCTTCCCATTTGATAGTTTCTTTACTGTGTACAGTGGAACGGGTCAGGAACGCAAAATCTGATGAGAGATCCTGAAAAACCACTTCACGATATTTTGGATGTGTGTCAGCTTTCATGACAATTTCCGGTATTCAATAGGCTAAAGAGCCGGCTAGTTTAACGACCTGCATCAGGCAATGCAAGACCCATTAGGGTAAAAACATCTGTTGAGTATCGTTCACAAACCTCCACCCCAGTTCCGTGGGGCAGACACGCTCGTCACGGACCTCCAGCAAGCCTTTTTCAACGGCTTTATGCACACGTGATTCGACAACACTCCAGGGCAGGCCGGTTCGCAAGCTGAAATCATCGATAGTGACCCCATGTTTTAATCTCAGCTGATTAAGGAAAAATTCGAAAACAAGCTCCCCGTCGCTCAATACACGCGTTTCGCCCCGCCAATCTCCATTTTGCAGTCCCTGCATATAACGCCGGGGATGCCGGTGCTTGGCGTAGCGCTGCACCCGCCCATCGGCCGCTGTTGTAATTTTTCCATGCGCCCCCGCTCCAACTGCCAGAAAGTCTCCGTAGCGCCAATAATTCATATTATGACGGCTTTGCTTTTCAGCTTGCGCAAAGGCAGATATCTCATATTGCCCGTAAGCATTGACTTCGAGCATATCCAACCCGCTTTGCTGCATATCCCAGGCCATGTCATCGACCGGTAACTTTGGTGGTTGAGCCGCAAAAGCAGTATTTGGCTCAATGGTTAACTGGTAAAAAGAAATATGTGAAGGACCCGCGTTGATCGCCAGCTCAATATCTTGCCTTGATTGATCGGGACTCTGACCGGGAAGCGCAAACATCAGGTCAATATTGAAATTGGAGATTCCAGCCGAGCTCAAAGACTTTAAACTCTGTTCTATTTCACGCCGGCCATGAATACGGCCTATGGATTTAAGCAGCTTGTCATCAAAACTTTGCACGCCCAGGGAAACCCGGTTGATTCCAGCTTGGGCATAGGCGCTAAAACTATCCCGTTCGATTGTCCCGGGATTGGCTTCCAGGGTGATTTCTACATCCGGCCTCAAATCCAGCCGGGCTCTCGCTGCTGAAAGAAAACCCGCGATCTGGTCAGCCGAGAACAGGCTGGGTGTGCCACCACCAAAGTAAATGCTTTGCACCGGACGCCCCCAAACCAGCGGAAGGTCCTGTTCGAGATCAGCAACGAGTGCCTGGATATAATTTTCTGCAGGAAGCTCATCAGGTACGGTATGCGAGTTGAAGTCACAGTAGGGGCATTTGCGTACACACCAGGGCATATGAACATACAGGCTTAAGGGTGGGTTACGTAATAATCCGGTCATTCCTCTCACGTAACTGTCTGACCAGTTCCCTCAGTGCCTGACCACGATGACTGACATGACTTTTTTCTGCCGGGAGCAGTTCGGCTGCAGACTGCTGCCTGCCATCATCTGTTCCGGCGTTGATGCCAAACAAGGGGTCATAGCCAAAACCACCCTCGCCCTGCGCCGCCAGCAGAATACGTCCATACCAGCGTCCGGTCGCCAATAATGGTGCGGGGTCATCAACCGATTGCACCAGGACCATGGCGCAAAAAAAACAGGCATCCCGCTCAGCTCCTTGTTTACCGGATAATTCAGCGAGCAGTTTGCGATTATTGGCCTTATCATCCGCGTCATTCCCGGCATAACGGGCAGAATATATACCCGGTTCACCGTTGAGCGACGCTACGACCAGTCCGGAGTCGTCGGCCATACTGGGTAGTCCTGTATGCCCCGCAGCCTGGCGCGCCTTGATTAGTGAGTTCTCGATAAATGTGCTGGCGGTTTCTTCTGCCTCCGGCACCTGCCAGTCACTTTGCGGGTGTACAACAAAACCCAGGGGACTGAGCATGGCGACAATTTCACGCAGCTTGCCCTGGTTACCACTGGCCAAAACGTATTCACGGTTCATGACTTGTCTACAGACCGGAGTTCAATTTGACAATGCTGAAGACTGCGCTTCCATGAGTCCCCTGATACCTTTGTCTGCCAATTCCAGCAGTTGGTCCAATTCATCCTTGCGGAACGCATGACCCTCTGCCGTACCCTGCAACTCGATAAATCCGCCACCATCATTCATCACAACATTCATATCTGTTTCCGCGCGGGAATCCTCGGGATAGTCAAGATCAAGCACGGGTGTGCTATTAAATATGCCGACAGAAACAGCGGCCACCTGGCCATGTACGGGGTCTTTTTTAATTTTATTATTGGAGAGCAGCCACCTGCAGGCATCAACCAGCGAGACATACGCACCGGTGATGGCTGCTGTTCGGGTTCCACCGTCTGCCTGCAATACATCGCAGTCCAGTGTGATCGTATGCTCGCCGAGGGCAACACGATCGACTACGGCCCGCAAAGACCTGCCAATAAGCCTTTGAATTTCCATGGTCCGTCCGCCCTGCTTACCGGAAGAGGCCTCACGGCGCATTCTCGAGCCTGTCGACCTTGGCAACATACCGTACTCTGCCGTGACCCAGCCTTCACCACTGCCTCTCAGAAACGGGGGCACCTTGCTTTCAACTGATGCGGTACACAAAACCCTGGTATTGCCGCAAGCAATCAGCACCGATCCCTCAGCATGACAAGTGTAATTGCGCAAAATGCTGACAGGGCGTAACTCATCTAATCGTCTACCACTGGGTCTCATTGGCTGATCCTGTTTGTCTGGTCCAAAAAATACAGAGTTATTTATAAAGGTTTCTATTCTCAGATAGCCACCCCGCAGGCTAACCGGTAACATTGTGCCACTGTCTGCAAAGTGGAAAAAGCAATGATTCGAAGTATGACTGGTTTCGCGCGGGTTGAGCACCAATATGATTTTGGTCGCCTGAGCTGGGAAATGCGTTCTGTTAATCACCGCTATCTTGATTTTGGACTTCGTCTGCCGGAAGAATTCCGACCACTGGAGTCTGGTATCAGAACCTGTCTTGGACAGTATTTGAGCCGTGGAAAAATCGAAGCCACGTTACGTTTTAACACGGAGCCAGGTGCCATCAGCAGTGCACTGCAGCTTAACCAGGGTCTGGCAAGAGAGCTTCTTAGGGTACATGGTGAAATCGCCCGACTGGCGGGGTTTGAGCAGCAGGCGGATATCAGCCGAATTCTCAAATGGCCTGGCCTGATCGAGGAAAGACGTCCTGACCCCGCACCGTTGCAAGCCGCAGCAATGGACTTGCTGGTCGAGGCGGCCAGGGAATTGCAGGCAGGGCGGGCACGTGAAGGCGAGCAGATGGCTAACGCCATCCGTGAGCGGCTGGCGGGAGTAGCGGCATTAACGGCCAGGATCAGACATTGGCTGCCGGAAATCCGCGCCGGTCTGAGGCAAAAAATGCTGGAGCGTGTGGCTGATCTGAAACAACCGCTTGATCCGGGCCGGATTGAACAGGAAGTCGTTATCCTGAGCCAGAAAATTGACGTTGATGAAGAACTGGACAGGCTGGATGCGCATGTTGAGGAAGTTTACCGGGTACTGGATCTGGAAGAGCCTGTTGGCCGCAGGCTGGATTTCCTGATGCAGGAGTTCAACCGCGAATCAAACACTCTCAGCTCAAAATCAATTGATCAACGTACCACGCAAGCCGCCGTGGACCTGAAAGTGCTTATAGAGCAAATGCGTGAGCAGGTACAGAATGTCGAGTAACACTACTCAAAAAGGCAGTCTTTTTATTATTGCTGCACCGTCCGGTGGCGGAAAAACCAGCCTGGTAAACGCCCTGTTGAAGCATGACCCCCGGCTGGTACTTTCCATTTCCCATACCACCCGTTTGCCAAGACCGGGTGAGATAGACGGTCAGCATTACCGTTTTGTTTCCGAAGCGGAATATGACCAAATGGTCAATGATGGCGACTTCATGGAGCACGCCCGGGTATTTGATTACCACTATGGAACCAACCGGAATTCCGTGGCAATACAACTGGAACAGGATCGCGATGTCATACTCGAAATCGATTGGCAGGGCGCGCGCCAGGTGCGAAAAGCTTTTCCGGCATGTTGTCTGATTTTTATCATCCCCCCTTCCCTAGAAGTTTTGCGAAAAAGGCTGACCGGTCGCGGACAGGATAGCGAAAAAGTAATACAACGAAGGATGCGGGACGCACAGGCCGAAATATCTCATTGGGCTGAATTCGATCACCTGGTCGTCAATGACAACTTTGATGCAGCACTTGAAGAACTGCGCTCAATCATCAATGATTACCGCAATCAACAACCGCATAAAGTAAATAAAAATCACCTGCTTCTGGCACAGCGGCTCGGAAGAAGTTAAAATTCACGGTTCCGTCTAACACATACACAGGATTTAAAATGGCACGAATTACCGTAGAAGACTGCCTTGAGAACATCGACAACCGTTTTGAACTGGTTTTGACAGCAACAAAACGCGCCCGGCAGATTGGCCATGGCGCCGAGCCGTTGGTCCAGGAAGAAAACGACAAACCCACCGTAATTGCTCTGCGCGAAATCGCGGAAGGCCTTATCGATGCAGAGGGCGTGGATGTTCTCCAGGCTAAAATCGAAGCTGCCGAAGAGTTTGACATGAGCCCCATGGAGGACGATTTAGCCCCCTAACCCGCTTGTGCACCAGCCGGCACAGGGCCGCAACCCATCTTACTGAATTTAAAAGGAAATACTGTGATTTCGACTGTATATCCAAAAGTACAGTTTGTAAAAGGCCCTAAACCTATCCCGGTTATGGCTTGTTCAGCTGCGGGCTAACGGAGTTTTTGCATGCTCGCGACCATTACAGGTTTACCGGAGCCGGTTCTTGATCTGAGGGACCTTCTCAATACCTACCTTGAACCGGAAAAGGTCGCCACTATTCTCCGCGCATTTGAGGTTGGCGCAATTGCGCACCAGGGTCAAACCCGTAAAACCGGCGAACCCTATATATTTCACCCGATCGCCGTGGCCCGCATCCTCGCCAATATGCGTATGGATTACAGCAGTGTGGCCGCCGCCATCCTCCACGATACCATCGAAGACACCCCGTTAACCCGACAGGAAATCGAATCCCGGTTTGGCGAAGAGATTGCTGACCTCGTGGACGGGGTGACCAAGCTGGATAAAATGAAATTCCGTACCCGGCACGAGGCCGATGCGGAGAGCTTCCGCAAGCTGATGCTGGCGATGTCGCGGGACCTGAGAGTCATATTCATCAAGCTGGCAGACAGAATGCACAACATGCGTACCCTGGGTTCAATGAACCCGCAGTCGCGTCGCAGAATCGCACGTGAAACGCTGGATATATATGCTCCCATCGCCGACCGCCTGGGCATGAACAGCATCAAGTCAGAATTGCAGGACCTGGGTTTTGCCAACCTTTACCCCTGGCGGCATCGCACCATCGCCGAGCATATCAGTACGGTTACAGGTGACCGTAGCGAGATCATCGCGGACATCCATAAAGCGCTGAAAAGGAAAATGAACGAGGCAGGTATTCCCTGCGACATCAAGGGCAGGGAGAAGACACCCTATAGCATTTACCGGAAAATGCTGGCCAAAGACCTTTCCTTTTCCGAAGTTAATGATGTCTATGGGTTTCGTATCATCACGCACTCTGAACCGCATTGTTATCTTGCCCTCGGAGCAATTCACGGACTATATCGCCCAAAACCGGGGAGATTTAAGGATCATATCGCCCTGCCGAAAGCCAACGGTTACCAGTCTTTACACACGACACTCAACAGTCCGTTCAACCTTCCCGTTGAAATCCAGATCCGTACAGGGGAGATGGATGTTCTGGCCGAACAGGGCGCGGCTGCTCATTGGCGCTACAAAAGCGGTGAAACCACATCGGGATCAGCCCAGGTGCGGGCGCGTGAGTGGCTGATGCAGCTGGTTGAAGTACAACGCCACAGCAACGACTCAATGGAGTTTCTGGATGGCGCAAAGTCTGACCTGTTTCCGGACCAGATTTTCATTTTCACACCCAAAGGGAAAATTATTGACCTGCGAAGAAGCGCAACCGCCCTTGACTTCGCATATGCCATCCATACCGGTGTCGGCAACCACACCCGCAGTGTATGGGTGGACAAAGTTGAAGTGCCTTTATCGACCCGGCTGGAAAACGGGCAGACTGTCAAAGTCATCACCGACGACAATGCCCATCCCATTCCCGAGTGGCTGGAATTTGTAAATACTGCCAGAGCGCGAACGGCCATACGTTATTACATCAAGAGCCTCGAGCAGGCGGATACCGTGGCGCTCGGTCTGCGTTTGCTGGAAACCGCGCTCAATGGCCGCGGCTCCGACCTTGATGCGGTACCTGCAAAACGCATGAACCAGTACCTGAAAGACAATAATTTTGCACGTCAGGAAGATCTGTTGACGGAACTGTCTCTTGGCAACCTGCTATCAAGCGTAGTGGCGGCCAAGCTCGCACCTGAAGTAAGCAGTACACTCGGATCCGAGGAACAGACCGAGGCACTCTCGATCGCCGGCTCGGAAGGCAGCGCGGTGACGTTTGCCGCCTGCTGCCGTCCGGTACCCGGCGATAACATCATGGGTTATCTGTCTGCCGGTAAAGGGGTGGTAGTCCACCGCGTAAACTGCAGGAATGTAAGGGAGTTTCGCAAACACCCGGACCACTGCATTGATGTGACCTGGGCCCCCATCCGGAGCGGGATGTTCGAAGTCGCCTTACACATATTGGCCAAAAACGTCCCCGGTGTTCTGGCCAATATCTCGACCAGTATTGGCGAAGCCGGTAGTAATATTGAAAAGATCGAGCAGCCCGAATCAAACCGTGAAATAGCCAAATTACTGTTTATTATCAGTGTAAGGGATCGTGACCATATGGCACATGTCATGCGGCGGCTGAGACGTAACCGCAATGTGACCCGTGTCAGCCGAATCAATGCCTGAGGAACTCAACAGGCAGGAGCACATCAAATGAGCAAGAACATTATCAGTACCGACAAGGCACCACAGGCCATTGGCACCTACTCACAAGCCGTTAAGAACCAGGGGCTGGTCTTCATTTCCGGGCAGATTCCGCTTGACCCTGTCAGCATGGAGGTTGTCGAAGGCGGAATCGAAGCCCAGATCAGACGGGTATTCGATAATCTTTCAGCCGTTTGCATTGCAGCGGGCGGATCACTGGATGATATTGTCAAACTGGGTGTGTTTCTAACCAACATGAACGACTTCCCACAGGTCAACAGCATCATGGGCCAGTATTTCACCGCACCCTATCCGGCACGCGCCGCCGTCGAAGTATCTGCGCTTCCCAAGGGTGTTAATGTCGAAATGGATGCCATACTGGGAACCTGATGGACCTGGCATGACCTTACCACCGGTCAAATCAAGCGGGTTCCCTGCTAGCCCCTTACCTAAGCGGCAATTCCAGCATTGATATCCACTCGATCCATTGCATTGACGGACCTGCAAGGCGTAGGGCCAAAACTCGCGGAAAAACTGGATGTTCTTGGAATCAGCCAGGTATCCGATTTGTTGTTTCACCTTCCAATCCGTTATGAGGATCGCACCCGCATCCACGACATTGGCAGCTGCACACCCGGTCAGAGGGTATTGATCGAAGGCAGGATTGAGCATTCCGCCATCGTTCGCGGGCGCCGTTCCATGCTGGTGGTGGTCCTGTTTGACGGAACCGGCCGTATTACGCTGCGGTTCTTCCACTTTCGCGTCTACCAGAAACAACAACTGGCCAGTGGCACGCAGTTGCGTTGTTTTGGCGAGATCAGGGCCGGATACCAGGGTCTGGAAATGATACATCCGGCGTACCAACGCCTCGGCGGACAGGGTCAAGAACCGGTCGCCGACCGCTTAACGCCCGTATATCCCAGTGCCGAGGGTCTGGGTCAGAAAAACTGGATAAGAATGACAGACCAGGCGCTGGCGTTAATGCGCCGGAACCAACTTGAACTGGAAGAACTGCTGCCCCCTTCATTGTTGGATCGGCTTAAGCTGATGCCTCTGGCTGATGCGCTGGATTATATTCACCGCCCACCGCCCGACGCCGACGTCACTGCACTGATCCAGCGTGACCACCCCACTCAAAAACGTCTTGCCCTTGAAGAGTTGCTGGCTCACAACCTGGGTATGCAAAAGCTGCACCGTTTACAACGGGCACGAAAAGCGCCTGCAATGCCGCCAGGCTTACCGGCCGAGAACGACTTCAGAGAGCGTCTGGTGTTCAAACTGACCGGGGCGCAGCAGCGGGTTGCCAGGGAAATTCATCACGACCTGGAACAGGGCAGGCCGATGTTAAGACTGGTTCATGGTGATGTAGGCTCCGGAAAGACCGTGGTCGCGGCACTGGCAGCTTTGAGAGCGGCAGATAATGGATATCAGACCGCAATCACCGCGCCAACCGAATTACTAGCGGAACAACACTACCGGGTTTTCAGCACATGGCTCGAGCCATTGGGGATCAAACCCGTGTGGCTGAGCGGAAAGGTCACCGGTAAAAAGCGGGTCGAAGCACTGCAGAGAATCAGTACTGGAGCAGAGCTTGTCATCGGAACCCATGCCTTGATGCAAAAGGGGGTTGAGTTCAGTCGCCTTGGGCTGGTCATCGTCGATGAACAACACCGGTTCGGTGTAGACCAGCGTATGGACCTGCTGGAAAAAGGGGGCAAATTCAACCAGCAGGCCCACCAGTTGATCATGACGGCGACCCCCATTCCACGCACACTGGCCATGACGGCATATGCCGGAATGGATATCTCTGTCATTGACGAGCTACCACCCGGCCGGAAACCGGTAACAACCGTGGTCATGTCCAATGAACGCCGCGACGAAATCATTCGGCGGGTTGCCAATGCATGCGCGGGTAAGCAACAGGCTTACTGGGTATGTACATTGATTGAAGAATCTGATGTTATCGAAGCACAGGCGGCCGAGGATGTCGCCAAGCATCTTCAGAACGATCTCAAGAAGCTTAACATAGGCCTGATCCACGGCCGTTTGAAGCCGGCCGATAAACAAAGAATAATGGATGAATTCAAAATCGGCAGAATTCAGCTGCTGGTCGCCACGACCGTGATCGAGGTCGGCGTAGACGTGCCAAATGCCTCGTTGATGATCATAGAAAATGCAGAGCGACTGGGGTTGGCCCAACTCCATCAATTGCGCGGGCGGGTCGGGCGCGGTACCGCAAAATCCAGTTGTGTCTTAATGTACAACCCGCCACTTGGTGATCTCGCAAAGCAACGCATGGAGATCATGCGGCAAACTTCAGACGGATTTCAGATTGCAGAAAAAGACCTTGAGTTGCGTGGTCCGGGAGAAGTTCTCGGAACCCGGCAAACCGGCATGCTGCTATTCCGGGTAGCCGACCTGGCGCGTGATGCCGGTCTCCTGAAAATGATACCCGGTGCTGCAGACAAGCTTTTAAAACAACACCCCGAACAGGCGGATAAACTGATTCGCCGCTGGATCGGTGATGCCTCACGTTTCGCCGGGGTTTAAATCGGGTTGTGTGTTTCTGACTTAGCGTGCTGCGAGTGCAAATGACTCCACTTCGGTCCGGGCCTGAACGATATCCTTTTCAATTTGCTGCTTGATCTCGGCAAACTGCGGCTCGGCGTGCAGCGATTCAAGACGCGAATCGATTTCGAGCAGCCAGACCCCCCTGAAACCGCGCTCATAGGCCATTTGCAGGCTATCGAGAGCCGCCTTTGATTTTCCCCTCAGTGCATAAATACTGGATTCTGCGTAATAAATATTGGCATCATCCACACCGTTGATCCGGGCCCGGCGAACCGAGCGTTCTGCACTTACCAGTCTTTGCTCCGCAAGCTCGGTATTGCCGGCGTCATAGTGCAACGCGGATAAAATAGTTGCGTACTTGACCTGTTCAGCATTCCATGACTGATCAGACTCATCGCGGATAGCATTTTCAAATAAACTTCTTGCCGTAGTGGTATCGCCCGCTAGCAGACTGATCATGCCCTTTTGGAAATAATAGTATTGCTGCAGTTGCTCAGGCAGCCCTTCAATAGAATCTCCATATTGTTCACTCAATATGCTTTCGGCCTTTTCAAGCCTGCCTTGTTCAAGTAACAGGAAGAAATAATCGGATTGCAAGCCAAAATTGTTACCGGCGATCTCCAGTCCATCAAGTAACAGGCCCTCTGCCTTATCGGTCACTCCAATACTCGCCCAGGCATATGCGAGGGTTTGTATGACCACGGGGCTGTCGGGTTCCAGATCGTAGGACCGGCTGGCATACCGCCAGCCCTGAACCAGGTCACCACTGTTGATCGCATGGCCTGCCATAAATTTCAATAAGGTTGCAGAATCTGGACGCAGGGAAATCAGGCCTTGTAGTAACTCTTTTCCTGCCTGGTAATTACCCTGCCTGGTCAGGTTGCCGGCAAAATTGATAGCCAGCAGCTCATTCAGCGGATCGATCACCATCGCCTGTTGCAAAATCTGACTCTCTTCCGGCAATCTGCCGCTATCGCCCAACAAACCACCAAGCCAGAGATAAGCAGGAATATAGTCATCGTCCAGCTTGATAGACTGGCGCAATGCGGATTCTGCAGCATCATTTTGTCCAATCTGCCAGCGGGCGAGTCCTAGCGCAGCAAATGCTTCTGCGGACTCCGGATCGATTTCCAGTGCCTTTTCTATCATTGGCATGGCTCGCTCAGTGGCTTTCAGATTGGTCAAATTGCCATACATCGATAACAACAACCATGAGTCAGCCATTGCTGCATAGGCCGGTGCAAATGCCGGGTCATGCTCCAGCGCCTTGGCAAACAGGGTGATGGCCTGGTGTAACTCATCAGGTGAACGACGCCACCAGTGTAACCGTCCGGTTCTATACGCTTCAAAAGCTGCCAGATCCCGGGTTCTGGACGCAGGTTTCTGTTCCAGCCCTGCAAATGAATCGACCAGTGCGCTTGCAATAGCGCTGGCGACTTCATCCTGGATAGCAAAAACATCATCCAGCTTCCGGTCATACGAGTTTGACCAGATGTGATAACCGTCTTCAACATTGATTAACTGGGCGGTCAGCCGGATGCGGTCTCCTGACTTTCTTATACTTCCTTCAAGTACCGTGCCGACATTCAACAGACGGCCAATTTCACGAATATCCTTGTCAGGCTTACGAAAAGCGAACGATGAGGTACGGGCCGCTACGTGCAGACCTTTCACCTTTGCCAGCACATTCAGAATTTCCTCCGCAATACCATCCGAGAAGTATCCCTGGCTGCTGTCTTCAGACAAGTCCGCAAATGGTAATACGGCAATGGAGTTCTCCGGTGCAACAAATTCACGCTGTTGCGATGCAAGGGTTTGCAACTCACCAGGGCCACCATCTGTAAATACATTGGAGTAATAACCGTAAAAACCGTAACCCAGCCCAAACACACCCAGCATCATCAGGCTGAACAGCAGGGCGTTTTGTGCACGTGTCAGGAGACTGACCGTTTGCGTTTTCTTGACACCATCAGGTGTAACATCGAAATGCCAGGCGAGGATGAATACCAGCGGGAAACCCAGGATCAAGAAAATTACCAGGAGAGTTGGCAACCAGTCCGGAA
This sequence comes from Lysobacterales bacterium, assembly GCA_033791845.1. Lineage (GTDB taxonomy): Bacteria > Pseudomonadota > Gammaproteobacteria > Xanthomonadales > SZUA-36 > SZUA-36. The sequence goes on from JASJFX010000095.1 coordinate 34,995, forward strand.
GCCGTAGCGGCTCCACTGCCGCGTCCATTAACTGCAGCACAACAAATACCGCCACTGCGTAAGCACCCACAGTGCGCAATACTTTTCGACGGTTAAGTTCCGTCAGCACTGCAGACAAAAATGATTGACCCTGTTTCATATTTCCTTCAAGTCTTCTTCGTACTATCAGTCTATGCCGCGTTTCAGTCGAATCAGCCCGGAGATATCATGATCCCCGTCACCCAGCGCCACCAACTCCCGATAATCCTTGATTGCAGCTTCCGTTGTCGGCATAGAGATATCCAATTCCCGTGCCAAGTCCTGGCAAATCAGCAAGTCCTTGAGTAACAGCGACAGTTTAAATCCAACATCAAAACTATCATCCAGCATGGTTTCTCCACGATGTTCCAGAAACCAGCTTCCGGCTGCTCCTGCCCTCACTATAGATAATAGACGCTCCGAAGGCAGATTTAGTTTCTCTCCAAGTGCAAGTGCTTCACAAACCGCCTCGGCGATACCGGCGATCATGACCTGGTTTACGGCCTTTGTAGCCTGTCCGGAACCCACCGGACCCATATGTGTAACCGTTGCTGAAATAGTCTCCAACACTGGCATAATCCGCGAAATAGTGGCGGAATCACCACCTGCCATAACAGATAAAGTGCCTTTTTTTGCGCCCTCGACACCGCCTGAAACAGGGGCATCCACAAACCCGGCGCCTGCATCCTGCAGGCTGGAAGCCACCCTGTTGGCGGTTGCCGGACTCACGGTTGATGTATCCACCAACACTGAACCGGGGCTGACGCCCGGTAGCAACTGCTCAACGACATCCAATAAATCCTGATCGGCGGAAACACAGGTCAGAATAACGTTACAGACACTCGCCAACTGCTCCGGATTTTCGGCCGCGCGCGCACCGGTTTCCTTTGAAAGTGCTTCGGCTGTGCTGCTTGTGCGGTTCCACACCATGTTTAATAAACCGGCATTTGCAAGATGCCTGGCCATTGGCGCACCCATCGCGCCCAAACCAATGACGCCTGCCCTGGTCTTCTTATCCATAATACTTACAGGGCATCATCGCCCTCCTCGCCTGTTCTGATGCGCATCGCCTGCTCCAGAGGCTGCACGAAAATTTTTCCATCGCCAATTCGCCCGGATGCTGCCGCTCCGGCAATCGCTTCAACCACGATTTCGACGCGATCATCGGCAACCGCAATTTCCAGTCTCAGTTTCGGCAGAAAATCGACCACGTACTCCGCGCCGCGATAGAGCTCTGTATGACCTTTCTGACGACCGAAGCCGCGGACCTCTGTCACTGTCATTCCCTGTACACCGACCTCGCCAAGCGCATCACGTACATCATCGAGTTTGAATGGTTTAATAATCGCGATAATCATTTTCATAGTGGAATTCCCAGTTGGCTTCCTTAGGACTTTATCGCCACTGAATCCATGTCGCAAGCACCGCTTCCTGCCTCCATGTGTTTACCGGCTTTAAACGGCAATTACCGATTGCAACACTGTAATTTGTGACCACAGATTTTTGCAGACTGACGATCAACGAATGCCTCAAAACGACAGGGCGAGCCAAATTGAAGTCCAATTGCCTACAAACATTGCAGACCCTGACCAAAGCGCCCGTCCACCCCCGGTGCAAAAATCAGGAAATTGAATCAGGCGCCGTTCAAATCATGATCGGACCGGGAGGGGGTTGTGGGATTATCACTGGTACACAGTCGCGGTTGCGCGGGTGTAGAAGCACCGCTGATCAGGGTGGAGGTTCACCTCTCTGGTGGTTTGCCAAGTATGCATCTGGTCGGTCTTCCGGAAACTGCCGTCAGGGAATCCAAAGACCGGGTCCGGGCTGCGTTGATTAACTCCGGCTTCAAGTGGCCTCAAAGCAGGATTACTGTTTCCCTTGCCCCGGCCGACCTGCCAAAGGAGGGTGGTGGCTTCGACCTGCCGATCGCCCTGGGCATACTTGCTGCCTCTCAACAGATACCGGGTACACGCTTTGATGATTGTGAGTTTCTTGGTGAGTTATCACTCAATGGTGAATTGCGATCGGTCAGAGGTGTTCTTCCGGCAGCCATACGGTCGCGTGACAGCAATAGAGCTCTCATCGTTCCAGACTGTAATTCGGCCGAAGCAGCCCTGGTAAAAGGCGGTGAGAAGTATTGCGGAGCGACATTGCTTGAGATCGCCAACTGGATCAAGGGTGGCCAAATACTGGAACCATGCGTGCCTCAATCAAGCGACAAGCCTCCCAAACTGCCTGATCTTTGCGACGTCATCGGACTACCGGGTCCAAAGCGTGCGCTGGAGGTGGCCGCAGCTGGCAGCCATCATCTGCTGATGGCCGGCCCACCGGGAACCGGAAAAACACTACTGGCATCGAGATTGCCCGGGATCTTACCGCCTATGACAGAGTCTGAATCACTCGAAGTCGCAGCCCTGGCGTCGGTCAGCCACATGGGTCTGGATCATCGTCTGTGGGGTATCCGTCCGTTCAGAACACCACACCATTCCTGCAGCAGTGTTGCCCTGGCAGGAGGCGGGTCGCGTCCCAGGCCGGGAGAAATTTCGCTGGCACACAATGGTGTGCTGTTTCTGGACGAGCTTCCGGAGTACGGCCGGCATACGCTTGAAATTTTGCGTGAGCCGATCGAATCCGGTCGCATTGTCATTTCGAGAGCAGCGAGGCAGGCCACTTTTCCGGCCCGTTTTCAGCTGATTACGGCCATGAACCCCTGCCCCTGCGGTATGTCGGGTGACGATAGTGGCCGATGTCATTGCAGTGGTGAACAGATTCAGCGCTACCGCAACAGGATCTCAGGGCCGCTGCTGGACAGGATAGATATCCAGGTTGAAGTGCTGCGCCCCCAAACCTCTATTTTAAGCACGCCAACTGACGGCACCGAAAACTCGGCAAGCGTGCGTGAGCGTGTTATCGAATCGCGACAAATACAACATCAACGTGCCGGTAAACCCAATGCATTACTGACCAATGCCGACCTCGCCAGGTTCTGCCACGTTGAAGGTGAAACACTTCAGTTGCTTGAACACGCCGCAGCACAACTATACCTGTCACCGCGAGCCTGCCACCGCATACTCAAGGTGTCACGTACCGTTGCAGACCTGGATCACGCTGCGGATATTGGCTCAAGGCATATTGCAGAAGGCATTGCCTTCAGGCGGTTAAGCGGCGCTATGAATACTTGTTAAAACAACGGGTAAAAGAAGCGGTAGAAGACTCCTGTTTAAAGCACCGGACAGATTGTCCGGTGCTTTCATGGCTTGAGGCCGCTAGGTCCGGCGACGTATTAATCGCATACCAAAGCCGGCGATCAGAAGTGTCATCAACAGCAACATCCACCCGGACAAGGTTGGAATGGCGACGGATACGGGCAAGACCGCAGTACTGTCTTCGCCAAAGTTATTGTCTTCAAGCGGATTCGTCTCATTACCGGCAACCGTTGCTATGTTATTAATAATTCCGGCCTCACTCATCACCACCAATGCAACGAAGGTCAGGTCGATGGAACTACCGTTACTCAATGGTCCGAACGGACAGGTGACAACACCCGCCACTTCGGTACATCCTGACACGGATGACACGAACTCCAGGCCGGCAGGCAGAACATCAGTAACTGTTCCACCACTTGAATCGGAAGGCCCTTGATTGGTTACCGTCAGGGTGTAAGTCAGGTTTTCCCCGAAAACTACTGAATCCACACCACTGGTCTTGGTAATCGACAGACCGGCTTCGGGTGTCAGTTCCGTGTCATCGTCGGTTGCGCTGTTATTGCCGCTGTTGTTGTCAACTTCGATCGAGCTCTTGCTAACACTGTTAGTCGCGCTGTTACTGCCGTTGTCTTTGGCCATTTGCCGGGTAAGCACTGGTCCCGAAACAACGGCAGTGTTGGATAGCGTGCCCGTGGCGGCCGGATCAATATCACAAAGGACCGTATAGGTCACCGAACTGGCAACCGGCATCGATAAGGTCTCGGCCAGGTTACCCACACCAGCCGCCGTATTACCGGTGGCGCCACCGGCAGCCACGCTGGTATAGGTGCAGCTCAGCTCCGCCGGCAGGACATCTGTCAGCGCTACCGAGTTGTCATCACTCGGACCGGCATTGCTGGCGACAATCGTGTACGCCAGTGTTTCTCCCGGTATGGCCTGGGTTACACCATCCGTCTTGGTCACAGAAAGATCGGCCTCGGGGGTGAGCACCGTATCGGCATCGGTAGCACTATCGTTACCGGCATTGTTATCAGTCACTGATGCGGACACCGTTGCCGTATTGGAAAGCGTCCCGGTAGCATCTGAATCGATCGTACAACTGGCCGTGAAAGTCACCGAACTGCCAGCCGGCATCGATAAGGTCTCGGCCAGGTTACCCGCACCCACCGCCGTATTACCGGTGGCACCACCAGCAGCTACGCTGGTATAGGCGCAGGTCAGATCAGCCGGGAAGATATCGGCCAATGAAACCGAGGGATCAGCACTCGGACCGGTATTGCTGGCCACGATGGTATAGGTCAATGACCCACCGGGAACCGCGCTGGTGACCCCATCATCCTTGCTTACGGAAAGATCAGCCTCTGATGTGAGCACCGTATCAGCGTCGGTGGCACTATTATTAGCGCTGTTGTTATCGGGTATCGACGTGACAACCGTCGCCGTATTGGAAAGCGTCCCGGCAGCATCTGAATCGATCGTACAACTGGCCGTGTAAGTCACCGAACTGCCAGCCGGCATCGATAAAGTCTCGGTCAGGTTACCCGCACCTGCCGCCGTATTACCGGTAGCACCACCAGCGGCCACGCTGGTATGGGTACAAATCAGGACTGCCGGGAAGGTATCGGTCAATGTAACCGAGGGATCAGCACTCGGACCGGCATTGCTGGCCACGATGGTATAGGTCAATGACCCACCGGGAGCCGCGCTGGTTACACCGTCATCCTTGGTTACTGAAACATCAACTTCCGGGAGTATGGTTATCGTATCTGTCGCCGTCCCGCTGTTGCCCGAACTGGAGGTCAAGTCTTCCGTCACATTAACATGCATACCTTCAGCTGCACCTGTTACACCAAACTGAACCGTGCAAGTTGCACCTGCACCTACCGAACCGCCGCTATAAGTGAAGGACACCGCCCCGGCCACGGCATTGCCCATTCCGCCGCAAGTGCTGGAAGCATTGGTTGGATTGGCAATCACAATGCCGGCAGGTAAATTGTCCGTGAAGGACAGGTTGCTCGCAGCCACTGCCGAGGCACTATTATCAACAGTAAACGTGAGTGTGCTAACGCCGGAAAAAACCATAGAATCGGGCGTAAAGAGCTTGGCAAATGTCGGTGGCGGCTCAATCGTCAGGTCAGCGGTCGCTGGTTCGGCCACTTCGAGGCCACCCTGAAAGAGGTCCGAGGTCATATTGGGGAAAGTGCCCGCCGTTGCGCTCGCTGGCACCATGACTTCAACATCAAATGAACAGGTACCGCCACTGGGTGGCAACTCACCACCTTCAAATGTCAGCATCGAGATTCCTGTTATTGAAGATCCGGGGCCGCATGGCACCGCTGGCAAGCTGGTTGCGATCAAACCGGGTATGACATTGCCAAGGTCATCCTCAAATCTCAGATCGGTGGCAGTACTGGCACCCGGGTTGGTAATTGTAAATGTCAGTAAGGCGGCGCCGGTGGCGGTCGTCGGACCGTCAAATGACTTGCTGAACAGTAGTAAGTCAATCACTTGCAGCTCATCGCTGACGGCATCACCCGTGACCGCGAAACCGCCAATGGTGCCGGTTACGCCACTGGTGGTATTGGTGTAAATACCACCTGAGGCCGCGACCGGAACAGAAAGAGAAACCCGGAGAGTACAAGAGGCTGCCCCGGCCAGGGAAACACCGGATACGGTGATCATATCGGTACCGGTTCCGCCAACGGTACCACCACAATCGTCAAGTAGCACTGAATCGAAAGTCAGTCCTGTGAGTGCGGCACCGAGATTGTCAGTGAATCCAATCAATGATGCAGCTTCCACGGCTTCAAGATTGGTGAGGATGAATTCAAGGGTTACGCTATCGCCGGGTGCTACCGGATCGTCGGTAAACGCCTTGGTCAATTGCAAAAGGTTGCTATTGACAACAAGAAGATCGGTTGCGGGATCTGCCGTAACAGCACCACCCTGATCTGCCGAGAGAACACTGGTAACGTTCCGGTACTCTCCATCCGCTGAACCAGGTGGCACCAGCACCTCTACCTCAATGGTACAACTCGCTCCGGACAACACACTGCCGCCGACATAGAGTAACGATGTAGTACCAGAAAGCGTCCCTCCGCAGGTATTTAAACCAGGCGCACCAGTTGCAGTAAGGCCCGCCAATGCTGCAGTCAGGTTATCCGTAAAAACCGTGATTGTTGCGTCATCGGTCGGGTGAATGTTGTCTATGGTGAATTTAAGTGTGCTGGTCTCACCCGCGATCACCGGGTTGTTGAGAAACTCTTTTGTAAACACAAGCCCGGTGACATCAAGGTCATCACTGGCTGCAAGCGAGGTGACTGCAAGTCCTCCCACGGTCGCAAAAACGCCGGTGGTCGTGTTGGTATACGACCCAGACGCCGCACCAGCCGGCACATCGAGGGTCACGCTGAAAGTACAGCTTTCCCCGGGCGACAGTGTTCCATCCACAAAGCCAAACAGTGTGTCTCCTGATGAACCGCTCAGTGTGCCGGTACCCGGATCACCACCCGGCCCATCCGGGTCACACACTTGCGCAAGCGGCAGACCGGTTGCTGTCAGACCGGCCAAAACCGGGGCAAGATCGTCTGTGAAGATAATGCCCGTGGCATCGCCACTGGCATCCGCCGGGTAGGTGAGTGAGAATTCCAGGGTAACCGTGGAGCCGGGGCCGACAGGATCGTCTGTGAATGCCTTGGCCAGGGTCGGCGCGCCAACCACCGTCAGGGTGTCGCTGGCCGGCTTGCCGGTGTATGTCGTGCTACCAACGGTAGCGGTCGGTTGCTCGGTGGTGTTGGTATAGATACCGGGTGGAAAGCCGGCAGGAATCGTCAGCGTGACGTCGAATGTGCACGAATCACCCACCATGCCGGCTGCGGCCAGACTGCCGCCGGTTAGTTCCAGGCCCTCGCGGTCAGTCCCGACAGAGACCAGTGCCAGCGATGAGCCGGCCCCACAGGGAGGATCCGGAACCGGTGGCAGGACCACGGTCACCGGGAAGGGCAGAAAGCCCGACGTTGGATCCGGGGGAAAGCCGCCACTGCCGTCGGTCAATTCATCAACAAATTCGACCTCGGTCGCGTCCGTGGCACCGGTGTTGGTGACGGTGAAGCGCAGAACCACGCCCGCACTCATTGCACCGGGATCGACCACCGGGTCGGGGGCAAGGGTACCGGCATCGAGGAACTCTTTGGTCAAAACGGGTGCGGGTTCGGCGAAAAGATCATCCGATGCCATATTACCGACAACCGGTGAGCCATCAACGGTTGCGGTTATTGCATCTGTGGTATTGGTATAAATACCGGGTATGGTGCCCGAGGGAACTGTCAGGCTGGCCTGAATGACGCAAAACGTCGCTGGCCCAAGCGTACCACTGGAAAATCCGATCACGCTGGTAGCGTTACCCGTAACAACTCCCCCACAGTCATTCGACAACACGCTGTCAAAAATCAGCCCTGCTGGAAGGCTGTCATTAAAGGCGATGCCAGTAGCAGGAAAACTGCGATCGTAGTTATCTATGACGAACTCAAGCGTGACGGTTCCACCTGGCGGTGTCGGGTCATCAGTAAACGATTTCTGGATGGCGATAGGGGTGACGGTGACATCAAGGGTAGCACTTGCCCTACCGGCGGAGACAAAATCTGCAAGCAGATCACCCGACACGTTATCAAGGCTGCCAACGCCGGTGGCAACGACATCAACTTCTGCGGTGCAGGTTGCGCCAGCCGGAAGCACCTCAAAACCCGCAATAAAAGTATTCCCATCGGCGTTGAGAATGATGGTGCTGGTCCCGGGATCGGCTGTGAGTGTCGTATTCGGAGCTCCGGCACTGATGCAATCAGTGGATGCGTTGCTCGGGCTTGCGATCGCCATCCCTACCGGCAGATTATCGTTGAAGTCCAGATTTCCCACTCCCGCGGAATTGAGTGCATTGTCCATCGTGAAGGTCAAGGTGCTACGGCCACCGAGTGGCACTGCGCCGGGCGCGAAACTCTTGCTGAATCCTGGAAGTGCGGGATTTACCGTGAGATCAATAGGCAAGCTCATACTGCTGCCGGCACTCGAAGTCAGGGTAATTGCAGGGTTGGTGTGGACGCCAGCGGTACTGGCGGTCACATCAACAGTGACGGTGCAGGATTGTGATCCGCCGATAGTCGCGTCACTTAAAGTAATGGTGCTGCCGCCATCGGGAGCGGACAATGATCCAGTGAGGCTCAGGGGACAATCCGTAGAGGCACTTGAAGGATCGGCGATTGTCACAGCAGCCGGTAAAGTGTCCGTAAACGCGAGACTGGTCACCGGTGAAGCTGAACCATTTGTAATGGTGAAGGTAGCTGTGCTGACACTGCCCGAACCAATGGTGGCGGGTAAAAACACCTTCGATATTGTTGGCTGTCCAAAGACATTTGAGGCAAAAAATATTGAGAAAAACGCAACAAGTATGTGTTTCAAACCCCTGACTCCCTGATTCTAATGGTTTCCATGTATATCATTACGCACGGAGGGCAGTATACCCTGCAAAATCACACGGACAAAAAACTCGACCTGTAATGAAGTATAGACGACTGTGCCCGTCGAGTACTGGCAATCCCCCCCATGCTCTTTTTCCGATACAAGGGGAATCAATTTCTTTTCAATAGCTACGAATTCTCAGACATTCAGTGATTTTTGAATAGGCAGATTTTTTCCCGGAAAGCATACGAAATAAATTTTGCTTTCAAAGCGACATCTATATTGCAGCAACCGTCAGGAATGATAAGCTGTACTTCTCGTACTGAGTTTAACCGGAAAACTTCAAAACCTTGACAGCAGGCAACCAGCATCTTCTTAAGACCCTTATCGTGGATGATGAATCCCTCGCACGTCGTGGTCTGGCCCATCGTCTTAAAAATATCGCAGATATCGAAATCGTTGGTGAAGCCACTAATGGCCGCGAAGCCCTGAAACTCATTGAGGAAAAATCTCCCGACCTGGTTTTTCTGGATATACAGATGCCGGGCATTAACGGTTTCGAGGTCGTGCAGCAACTCGACATTAAAACCATGCCGGTTATTCTATTCCTGACCGCCTACGACGAATATGCAGTAAAGGCTTTCGAGGCAAACGCACTTGATTATATTCTCAAGCCCATCGACGAAAAGCGCCTGCACCAGGTCCTGGAAAAAGTACGGGACAACCTCAACCAGAAGCGCGCACTCGCGCAAAAGCGCCAACTGCTTGAACTGGCCAGCCAGTTCAGCGGCGAAACGATCAGTAGTTTTGCAGAACTGGAAGAGAAAAGTGTTACGGACTTTGCTCCCAAAGAACCTTCACGTCTCGCAATAAGGGATGCCGGAAGAACCACCTGGGTGAACCAGGATGACATTGAGTGGATAGACGCAGCCGGTGACTACATGTGTGTGCAGGCCCAGGGCACGACCTATATCATGCGTAAAACCATGAAGAAACTTGAGAAGGAACTGGATCAAAGCATACTTCAACGCATCCATCGCTCAACCATTGTCAATATCAAGTACGTGCGTGAAATGGAATCGCATATTAACGGTGAATATTTTCTTACCCTGAAGTCCGGCCACCGTGTCAAACTTTCCCGCACCTATAAAAACAAACTTGCACTATTCAGATAATCGGTTCTGATGAGCAGTCGTGCTTTTGAATCTTTCTGGTCTCTGCTGGCTTAATTGAAGGCAATAAATTTACTTTCTTTCAACCATGTGCCTGACACAGGGACTACATCATTCGCTTGATCCCTTGATTAAAACCTTTCACCGCAGTCTGTGACTATGTGCACAACCATCCATCCGCAACCTTGTCCAAAATAACCGTGATGATGTTGCATTCATCATTTGGTTTATTTGTAACGTATTGATGGTTTGATGCGTCATAAGTATTGAATAAGCAAGGCCGGGAAAATTTCTCCCTGATCATCGTCTGACCGACGTTCCTGACTTTGCTTACGCCGCTCCCGCTGTTAACCCTCTTTCGGCGCGGAGCGGTTTTTTATTTCCCTGCAAAAATACTGAGATAAGTTCAGGTTTGTAACCAGTTCTCGAGAATGATTTGTGCCGCGATGGCATCTTTCATTGCGGCATCTTTTCGACGCATTCCACCCCGTGCCCGGGCATCCACAAAACGCTGCTCGGCACTGAATGATGTCAGGCGTTCGTCCTCATAAAAAACGGAAGCGCCGAAGCGACCTTCAAGCTGTCGGCCAAATCGTCTCGCACCTTTTGACATATCGGTTTCGCCACCATCGGCAGCCAGCGGTAAACCAACGACCAATGCAACCGGTTTCCACTCGCTGAGAATACCGGTGATTGTTTGCCAGTCCGGTTGATTCGAGACCGGCACCACCGCAAGCACATTGGCAGACCCCGTCAGTGTCTGGCCAACTGCAACACCTATTCGCCGGAAGCCAAAATCAAATGCGATGATGGTACCCGACGGCTTGGTACTTTCATCAGGCATGACCACCGACCCCATGCAGGTCGCTAATGTTGATACCCAATTTGCCCAGTGCGTTTTCCCACCGCTTCGGCAGGGCCGACTCAAAAAGAATTGCTTTATCTGCCGGCACCGACAGCCAGGCATTCTGACGCATCTCAAACTCCAGTTGACCGTCACCCCAACCGGCATAACCGAGTGCAACCAGGAACTGTTCCGGGCCTTTACCCGCTGCTATTGCTGTCAGAACATCGCGGGAGGTAGTCACCATGATATCGTCATTGATCTGGATACTTGAATCATATCCTTCGACAGGTGTGTGCAGCACAAAACCGTGGTCAGGACTGACCGGACCGCCTTCGAGTACAACCACTGAAGATATTTGTTCACTTGTACAGGTAATATTGAGCTGCAGCAGAAGCTCGCCCAGTGAAAATGAGGACTTACGATTAATGGTTATACCGATCGCCCCTTCTTCATTGTGCTGGCACAACAGTGTCACGCTACGTGAAAAATTAGGGTCAGCCATGGTCGGCATTGCAATCAGCATTTGCTGCTGCAAATAACCACTGACAACGCCTTGCGATTTAGTATTCATATGATTAAACATTTGTCCGGTTTACGATCAACACAAGCAAAAAGCGCTCAGATCCAACTGGAAGAAAATGAGTTGTATACCCCCTAATTATACAGATTGAAAGGACTCCTCCGGACAGTTACCTGCAAAAACCCGATCCGGCGGCTAATCCAAACCCGAAAAGTTACGTGAAAATTGCCAGGTACGGGTGATGTGCAGAACATCAACAGTCGCTTTGATATAATCCGGCAAGGGTGAATAAGGGCCCGCCAGGCGTACAATCCGGGTTGCAGCCTGATCCAGTTGGGGTTTTCCGGAACTTCGATGGATATCAATACTCTCCACGCTGCCGTCCACGTTGATACCCACCGTCATCAACAGGTCACCCGTCAACTTCTGACGCCTGATTTCTTCCGGGTAGTTAAGGTTACCGACCCTCTCCACCTTGGCCACCCAGGCTTGCATATATGCCGCGAACTCGTATTCGCGCGTATTCGCCGATATCCATTTGCGCCGGGGCAGTTTTGAAAGCGATTCCCGGTCGCGTTGAATACCAGGTTGCAGTTTTGCCATCGTCATACTTTCCTGCATCAGGGTTGCAGCGCTGGGTAACGGTGTTTCCGGTTGCTCAATACTGGTTATTTGCTGGGTAAAATCAGATTGATCATCTTCGATCAGTATCTGCTCACGTGCCGCATCAGCGATGCTGGAAACCTGTTCCTGCTGGTCCAGCGGGTCGTCACCTTCCGCTGGCCCCGGTGATGCCCCGGTTACCTCCTGTGACGGCCGGCTGGCTTCCGTGGACTCACCTCCACCCTGCTGCGAAGCCTGTGCAAGAAAGTCTGCCTCATCCGGTTTTGATTCGGATCGCCAGTTAACCAGTACCACATCCAGTGTTTCCAACGGGTGGGTCAGGGGTTTGAAATCAAGTATGAATCCGACACCCAGCAATATCAGCGCGTGCAGAGCCAACGCCATCAAAAAGCTGACAGTGATTCGGTCGTTACTGGCCTGGATGACGGACATGACTAAGTCAATATTTCCTCGATGCTGTCAAAAAGCTGCCCAGCGATATTCAGACCAAACTCTTCATCTAACTCACGAATACAGGTAGGACTGGTGACATTCACCTCCGAAAGCCAGTCGCCGATGACATCGAGACCGGCAAACAGAATGCCGCGCTTCTTCAACTCCGGCGCAACCTGTGAACAGACCCAGCGATCCCGTTCACTCAACGGTACACCTTTGCTACTGCCGCCTTTGGCCAGGTTGCCCCGAAAATCACCCTCTCCTGCATATCGTGCCAGTGCATAGGGCACCGGCTCACCGTTTACCACCAGAATGCGTTTATCACCCTGGGAGATTTCATCGATATACCTCTGTGCCATGACAGGCCTCGCGTTGTGACGGGTAATGGTCTCAAGAATAACATTCAGGTTCATATCGGTATCACTGACCTGAAAAATGGACTCACCACCCATACCGTCCAGCGGCTTGACCACACAACGTCCCTGCTGTGAAACGAACTCCCGGATCAGGCTGGAAGAACTGCTGATAATCATTGGAACACAACACTGCGGAAAATTGTTAATAAAAAATTTCTCGTTGGCATCCCGCAGGCTTTGCGGACGGTTAATGACCAGGGTGCCGGCCTTTTCAGCCAACTCCAGCATGTAGGTTGTATAGATATAGTCCATGTCAAAAGGCGGATCCCGGCGCATCAGCACAACATTCAGCTCATCCAGCGGTCTTTTGCCAGCTGGCGTCAAACTGAACCAGTCTGTCGTATTATCCCGAACCTCGAGTTGCTGCATACTGGCAAACACCCGACCGTCTTTGGCAAAAAGATCGCCAGGCTCCATATAGTAAAGTGCGTGGCCGCGTCGTTGAGCTTCCAACAGCATCGCAAAGGTAGAGTCTTTATAGGTTTTGATCCCGACAATGGGATCCATGACCACGCCGGTTTCAATTACCATCGAGTTTGTTTTTCCTGTTTCTGACATCACTATATCCGTCCGCTGTGGTAGGCCATTATTATGCGCCTGCCATTGCTATTCCAGCCATGAAAACAACCAAATCATTAAATTCCTTACTGCTCAATAATATGAAGAACATTCCTAAAACAATACAACATGCTGGAATCCTCTCTTTTCTAAGGGTAAACTAATTGTAATACATCGAAATTAGGGGATGGGGTTTGGCCTCGTTATCGCGCGGAACGCAGTGAAAGGATTTGCTGTACCCGTTGCAGCACCAGGGAAGATATTATGAGCCAGGAACAATTAGATTCAAAAGCAGATGACACTGAATCTGTAGCCAAAGCAAAGAAGCTATGCATTCTTGTGGTTGACGACAGTGCAACCATACGTCGCTCGGCAGAAACCATGCTCTCCAATGACGGCTGTGAAGTCATTACTGCCGAGAATGGCTTTGAGGCTCTATCCAAAATCACCCGCCATCACCCCGATCTGATATTTGTCGACATCATGATGCCTCGTCTTGACGGTTATCAGACTTGTGCCATTATCAAAAATAATGCGGATTTTCGTGATACGCCCGTCATCATGCTCACCAGCAAAGACGGCCTGTTTGATAGGGCCCGCGGCAGGGTTGTCGGCTCGGATCAATACCTGACCAAACCCTTTACACGGGAAGAGTTGCTCGGTGCAGTCAAGCAACACGCCCACTCATGATATCAAAATATACTGTGTTTCCGGGTCAATAGACCATAATCCTCGGGGTTAAATATCATGAGCACCGCTAATGCATCGCTTGAAAAACTGCTGGATTACGAACGGCGAAGCCTGGCCTTCGAGCCGGGACAGATTGACGGACAGGAAAATAGCGGCGAATGGGCCGGTGTTATTTTTCGTATCGGTGATGAGCGCTTGGCATGTAATGTAAATCAAGTACACGAGTTTCTGCCGATCCCGGTATTCACACCCGTGCCCGGCGCCAAGCCATGGATACTGGGCCTGGCAAACGTGCGCGGTGACCTGTTGACCATTGTTGATCTTTCCTGGTTTCTCAACGGAAAAAGATCAACTGTTTCCATGCGCACCCGGCTTCTGGCAGCAAGCCTGCGCGGCCGGCCTGTCGGCTTGCTTGTAGATGAGGTGTTCGGGCAGCGTCATTTTGTCAGTGACGAGGGCAGGAACATCAAATTGCCGAAAAGCTCCCCGCTGCATAATTTTGTGCAAATGCAGTATCGATCCGGTAAAGACGTCTGGCAGGAACTGAATCTGGACATCCTGTTTTCAACCACGGAGTTCCTAAATGGCGCTGCAGCCTGAGCAGCACAGGAAAAAGAATGAATAAATCACAGCCCAAACTAAGAAGTCAACGCTCGATGGGTGTTTTCCTGGCAACAGGTGTATTGATCATCTCGCTGATTTTTGTTGCGATCACTTTTTTCAAACTCGCAAACGATGCACAAAACGAGCAGGAATGGATGTCATATGCAACGGATGTTCAGGTCACATCTCAGCAACTGGCCAAGTCAGCCGGCGAAGCGGCGGCAGGTAACCTTGATGCCTTCCAGGAACTTCGGGATTCCCGCAAAACAATAGCGACTGCGATGCAGAAGTTACGCTCCGGCTCTGTCTCAAACAACCTGTCCCCTTCGCCACAGACGGTGACCATGCCGATGAAACAGCTCAACATGAGCTGGGATCGCATGAGTACCAATGCGTCAAGTATTCTTGACCGCGAGAAATTGATACTGGAACTCGCAACGGCTAGTAATGTAGTTCAGGACAACATTCCAGGCATCCAGAAAAACACCGACTCTGCCATAAAAGCCCTGACGCAAAGCGGCGCCCCATCAAACCAGCTGGTCTTTGCGAGTCGTCAACTGGTGTTGGCCGACCGGATTCTAAG
The DNA here is from genome assembly GCA_033791845.1 of Lysobacterales bacterium. Taxonomy (GTDB): domain Bacteria; phylum Pseudomonadota; class Gammaproteobacteria; order Xanthomonadales; family SZUA-36; genus SZUA-36. The sequence continues at coordinate 50,118 of JASJFX010000095.1, forward strand.
GCGCGTTTCAGAGGTCCTGCAAGGCGGAAGCAATGCGGTCAGTGCCGCCGAAAACCTCGCCAGGGACCAGGGTCTTTTCGAACGGGTGCTAACTGCCCTGTTACGTGGAAACTCGGAACTGGGGATTACCCGGGTGCGCAATACCAAGGCGCTTCAGGCTTTGGGAGAGGTCAAGACACTATTTGAGACTATCAAACCAAAAATCAGCACAATCCTCGATTCTTCCAGCGATCTGTTTGAAGTTCGCGGCGCAGCGGATGAAATTTTTCTTGGAAGCCGTGAGGTCTTTGATCAGGCAGCCGCTCTTAAGAACGACATCGCCGAGCTGCCAAAAACGCGAATATGGCCATCTTTAGCAGCAGCAGTGATCGGTCTGGCAGTGATGGTATCCATGGTATGGGTACTAGTGTACTCAATCCTGTCCGCAGAGCGCCGACGGGCAAAAATCGCAGCCAGAAACAACAAGAAGAACCAGGAAGCTATCCTGAAACTGCTGGATGAAATGAGTCCCCTGGCCGATGGAGACCTAACCGTGCAGGCCTCGGTTACCGAGGACATCACCGGTGCAATTGCAGACGCGGTCAATTTTGCCATCGAACAGCTTCGCGAACTGGTCAAGGGAATTAAATTCACCGCCCAGGAAGTTGCCAGATCAGCCATGGCTACACGTGATTCCACTTCAGAACTGGCCAAGGCGGCTGAATCACAAGCGGAACAGGTTGGTGCGGCAACACAAACCGTGCAGGAAATGGCTGAGTCATTCGACTCCATGGCCAAAAGATCCAGCGAATCAAGCGAAGTAGCAAGCAAGTCTGTCGATATTGCAAACACGGGTGGCAAGAAAGTCCGTGAAACCATCAACGGTATGGATACCATTCGTGATCAGATTCAGGAGACCTCCAAACGTATTAAGCGCCTGGGTGAATCCAGCCAGGAGATCGGTGATATCGTGGAGCTGATCAACGGTTTTGCCGAACAAACCAATGTACTTGCTCTCAATGCCGCCATACAGGCAGCATCAGCAGGGGGCGCCGGCAAGGGGTTTGCGGTGGTGGCCGATGAAGTGCAACAACTGGCGGAAAGTGCCACCCACTCAACCCGGAGGATTGAATCCCTGGTTCAGACGATACAAGCCGATACTTACGAAGCGGTTGTATCAATGGAATCCACGATTTCAGAGGTCGTAAGAGGAGCCCGCCTGGCTGAAGACGCGGGCACTGCGCTGGATCACATCGAAAAAGTTTCCAATGATCTGTCCGGGTTAATTGCCAGCATTTCAGGAGAGGCACACCAGCAGTCAGCGCACGCTACTGACATCTCCGTATTAATGAAAAACGTCCAGCAGTTGTCTATCCAGGCATCCGAGGGCAGCACGCTGGCCGCACATTCAGTGAACGAACTGGCTGAGCTGGTCATGCAGCTCAGCGATTCAGTTACCGACTTCAAATTGCCAGAAGAAGACTGAATGAAAACGATGACCAATAAGCCGGCGCCATCCTCCGGTATCGAAGCTTCAGGAACCGGCTGATGTTGCTGGAAGGCTCAAATGTAAGCACCGTGCTGACCTGGGTTCGCCCTGATCTGGACAAACACCTGAACCAGATTCGCATCCAGGTTGAGCACATTGCCAACAGTGCCAACACCGGTGAAGCTGTCGAAAATACCGCCGAACACCTGCTGCAGTTAAAGTACACCTTCGAGACACTGATGTTGCAGGGCGCGACGATCGTGATCGAGGAAATGATCATGGTTTGCGATGAGCTCAGGGACTTTAACGTTCGCGACCGGCAAAAGGCATATGGCGCCATGATGGATGCCATCGTCGTGGTACCGTCATACCTGGACCGCTTACAGGCCGGTCACCATGACCTGCCCATTTTATTGTTGCCGATAGTTAACGAACTGCGTGCAGCTTACAATGCCAACATTGTATCTGAAGCCACACTGTTCGCACCCAGCCTGGACATCCCGCTACCAGAACTGGAGACCAGCCCAGGCGAGCACGAACCGGCCTTTGATGAGCCCTTTGCCGAATTTGCCCTGCGAATGCGCCGCCAGTGGGAAAGCGCCCTGCTTCGCTGGTTGCAGCATCAACAGGACATTGAACTACTGTCACCGCTTCTCTCAGTATGCGAAACATTACACCACCGCCTTGAGAGAATGGATCTGCGGCGCCTGTGGTGGATTGCAGCTAAAGTGATTGGCGGCTTACTTGATGGGGTTACCGATAATGACATGCACCTGCGGCGTCTGTTTGCCCGTTTGCACCTGAATCTCAAGACACTCTCGGAGGGGGGCGAAGAGGCCACCGAGCTTGAATCGGCCAACGCCCTTTCCCAGGCATTACTGTTTCATATCGCGCAGGCCAAACCTGGTAGCGAAAGTGTGGATCAGCTCCGGGAACGATTCCAGCTGCAGGAACTGGTACCGGACCGCGACGTATTGATTCGCGCCCGCGGAGCGGTCACCGGGCGCAATCGCGAGTTGTACGTATCCCTTGGTGCAGCAGTTCGCGATGAGTTCTCCCTGGTCAAGGATGCACTTGATCTCGAGTTGCGGACCGGTGAAATAAGACCCGATAGCAGAGAACAAAGTCATGAAGCCCTGCTGAGGCTTACAGATACATTAAAGATGATGGGCCTGGGTGATTCCTCTCGATCCATAGAAAAACTGATACCGGCATTCGGTGTTGACGAAGACCCTGATTCTGATCCTGATTCTGAACAGAACTCAAGCAAATCGATTTTGATGGAGTTGGCAGGAGAACTGATACGGGTTGAGTCTGTACTGGAGGAGCAGATTGCCACCCTTGGTGAGCCGCTTCTGGAAGACCAGGAGACTTCTTATATCGATCTGCCGAGGCACGAGATACGTCGCATCCGTACCCATTTGCTGGGCGAAACCGTTACCAGCCTCCACCACGTACAAGATGGCGTGCGTAATCATTTCAAAGGAGATCCGGACGCTGATTTCAGCACCCCGATGGAACAAATTGCAGGTGCCATGGAGTTAATTGGTGAGTCAGAAACTGCATCACTGGCACTGAAATTGCGCAACGCACTCGGCAACCTGCTGCGTCACGCAAGTTCAGAGTCTGCCGTGGAGCCGGGTAAACTGGAGACCGTCACCGATGCCGTTGCGGCATTCGAGCTTTACCTCGCCGGCTGCCGTGACCACCAAGACAATCGCGGGCGATTCTTTGAGATACTCAAAGAACGTCTTGAACGCCTGCCTGTTGGTGAAATGGAAGTGGTTAAACCTGCTAAGGCACCGCCAACACCCGAACAAACGGGCGCCAAAGACAGCCGCAAACCTGATGACGAAAGCACTTTACAAGCACTAACAATTGACCCTGAGTTGCTGGACGTATTCCTGGAAGAATATGAGACCGTCACCTCAATGCTGGCTGAGCGGATTCCTCAGTGGGTGACGCACCAGGAAAATACCGAGTTATTAGCCGAAATCCGCCGTGGATTCCATACACTCAAGGGTAGCGGACGCATGGTGGGTGCGAATGAGCTGGGCGATTTTGCCTGGCATATCGAAGAGCTACTGAATCATTTGCTGGAAGGCAGCATCGAATCAATTAAAGATGTTGTAACTGTTTTGCGCCTGTCCGAGGCCGCATTACCGGCCATGAAGCAACGATTGCAACAGCAGTCTTCGGAACTGAACTCCGCAGCGATTGAAGCTCTTGCCTCGCAGGCAGACAACATTGCCGCCGGCAATGAACCCGACTGGACAGCCTTGGGCGAAACTTCACCACCTTCATTTGCGGCCCTGTTGTCCGGTGATGTGAGCACGATGCCGATAACGGGTCAAGCACCTGCCGGCACTACTGATAAACCTGCAAAACCAACTCTGAAAGAGCTGATACGTAAGGAATTGAGGGAAAAACTTGCTGTTCTGGCTGGCCTGATGGAGCGCATCTCAAGGGACCGTCACACTACTGCGAGCGATGATGAAGTTATCGCCATCCACACCATTGTCGGAACCACCGCCCAGGAACCACTGGGCAGGGAATCCGACATAGCCAAGACGCTGGAAGGTTTTCTTGAGGCGCAACGTCAGAGTGGGAAAGCATTCAGCGACAATGCAATGTGGACGGTTGCCACCAGCCTGGCTCACTTTGAAGCCTGCCTGGCAGTGCATGAAGAAGACCCGGAAGCAGAGCTCACGACTGATGAAGAAAGCCAGATTAAGCAACTGATCGCGCTCACAGTTGAATACGAAGTTCCACAACCGGCACAGGAAGAACCTGAACCGGAAGTTGAAGCTTCAGAAAGCGAGCCAGCAGCCGAAACCACCGAAGCAAGCGAGGAACACAGCGAACCTGAACCGGAGGTTGAAGCTTCAGAAAGCGAGCCAGTAGCCGAAACCACTGAAGCAAACGAAGAACACAGCGAACCTGAACAGGAAGAAGACCAGGAAGACCTGCCGGCAGAAACCGTACTTGAGCAGGTGGACAGCGAAATTCTGGGCATCTTCCTTGAAGAGGCGACGGAGATCCTGGAGCGTTGCGATTCGCTTCTGAATAGCTGGCGCGACGATCTGCCGGATCTGGAAGTCGTCCAGAACCTGCAGCGTGAGATACATACCTTTAAAGGTGGTGCACGCATGGCTGGTGTCAACGCCCTGGGTAATCTCAGCCACTCCATGGAAACGTTACTGGAGCGTATTGCAGGCCAGTTACTGCCCCCGACCGTTTCCGCGATAGAAGTGCTGGAGCAGGGTTGCGACCGGTTGAACGTGTGGACTCAACAAGCCAGCCAGGGGGAGATACCGCAGGCCGGAGATGCGTTAAAACTGTTTAATCAACAAGTCGAAGCCCTGACCGCATTGCCCTCACAGCCTGAGGCGAAAACCGAAGCACAGGCTAAAAGTGATACTGAACCCGAAAAACTACAGGAAATACCTGATGTTGCGGTACCGGCGAGTGAACCGGAGGTCAGCGAAGAACCCACCGCGGAAACTGCAAGTTCGCAGCAAATCCGTGTCAATGCAGACTTACTTGATTCACTGGTCAATTCAGCCGGCGAAATCAGCATCTTCCGCTCACATCTTGAGCAGCAGGTCGGGCAGATACGTGACAACCTGAAGGAATTTGATGTAACCGTTTCACGTATACGGGAGCAGTTCCGCAAACTTGAAATTGAAACTGAAACCCAAATAGGTTCGGGCTATCAACAGGAAGCGACGGATGGGGCAGAAGAGTTTGATCCACTGGAAATGGATCGTTTCTCAGGCATGCAACATTTATCTCGCAGCCTGACGGAGTCTGTGTCCGACCTGTTGAATCTACAGGAGTTACTGGAAACCTCGGCGCGTAAGTCCGAAGCCCTCCTTGTACAGCAATCCCGGGTCAGCAAAGACTTGCAGGAAGGCCTGATGCAAACCCGTATGGTGCATTTCGGTACCATCGCGCCACGTCTGCGCCGGATCATCCGTACCTCGGCCAAGGAAACCAAAAAGCGGGCACGTTTGCAGTTGCGTATGACCGGTGGCGGTGACCAGCTTGACCGTAATGTACTGGAAAGGATTGTCGCGCCACTGGAACACCTGCTGAGGAACTCAATCGCACACGGTATTGAATACCCCGCAACAAGGCTGGAACTCAAGAAGCCGGAAGAGGGCCAACTCAGCATCACCGTCGCCGCTGAAGCCACAGAGTTTGTAGTACGTGTTGAAGATGATGGTGCCGGTATAGATCTTGCGGCCATTCAAAAACGCGCCATTGAGAAAGGCTTGATGGAGAAAGACGAGGAGTGGTCACCGCAACAACTGCAGCAACTTATTCTCAACAGTGGTTTTTCCACATCCAAGACCGTCACAGCACTATCCGGACGCGGTGTCGGTATGGACGTGGTCAATAACGAAATCAAACAGATCGGCGGCTCAATAGAGATTGATTCCGAAGAGGGCAAAGGCTGCACCTTCACCATCCGGATACCCTTCACGCTGGCGGTCATGCAGGCTATTGGCGTAATGGCCGGTGAGCACCCCTATATGATCCCGGTGGTCAGCGTTGCCGGTGTGGCGCGTATGTTACCCGAGGATTACGAGGAGTTGCTGGTGCATGATAAACCGGCTTATGAATTTGCGGGTGAGTCTTACCCCATTCTTGACCTGGAACCGCTACTGGGTGAACCAACGACGCCGTTGGGTGATGACACCATCTCAATCCTGATGATCAAATCCGGTGAGCAGCGTGCCGCCTTCCGGGTATCCAAGCTTCTGGGACACAAGGAAATTGTAGTCAAACCGGTTGGCCCACAAATCAACAGTGTGCCGGGTATTCTTGGTGGAACCATTACCGGTGATGGCCAGGTGATCATCATCATCGACGCCGGACCATTGATCAGACAGGCTAAGTTGACCGGTGCGCGTCCCGCACCACCCATTGAAAACATAGATATACGGCCAAAAAGAACGCTGGCCCTGGTGGCAGATGACTCCATCACCATGCGTAAGGTGACCACCCGTGTCCTGGAGGCTTACGACATCGAAGTGATCACCGCGAGGGATGGTGTGGAGGCCACCGAACAAATGCAGGATTGCGTACCCGACCTGTTGCTGCTTGACATCGAAATGCCCCGCATGGATGGCTACCAGGTCGCGGAGCACGTACGCGCCGATTCCAGGCTACGCAATGTGCCCATCATCATGATCACCTCCAGGGCAGGTAAGAAACATCGGGACCGGGGCAAGCAAGCCGGCGCCAATGCCTATCTTTCCAAGCCGTATAAAGAATCAGAGTTGATAGCGGAAGTGAGAAAACTGCTGCGCAAAGAGATGGAATAGAATGGCAAACGAAGAAATCCGTACAATCCTGGCACCACTGACAGACAGTTACGTCATGCTGCCCAACAGTACAGTGGGTGAGATATTGGAATTCACTTCACCCGAAACCTTCAAACAAGGCCCTGTTTGGTTGCTGGGTGAGATAGCCTGGAATGGCTGGCAGGTGCCAGTGATCAATTACGAGCTTATGCTAAAAGGCAGCAGCGGTGCGAAGATCACTTCAAAATCCCGTATCCTGGTCGTCAAAACCCTGGGAGAATCGACCCAGGTCAATTACATCGGCCTGGTTATTCAGGGCTTGCCCAAGCTCAAAAAAGCACGTGCTGAAACGCTGATTGAAAATGAGGTTGATAAGCTACCTGACACTGTATTCAGTGAGGTAGCTATTGATGGGCTTAGAGCAATCATACCGGATCTGGGTGACCTTACACGTACTGTTGTGCTGGCTGCTTACAGTAACTAACCCGCCCCTCGAGCCATACTGGTGAGATATGCGGACTAAAGCAGAAACCGTAATTGGATCTATCCCTGTCTGAGCCGTCTAAAAGCCACCGGTTTTTGCCTGCAGTACTGCGATAGCCGCGGGACCCGCTGTTTCAGTTCGTAACACCCGGGGGCCCAATGACACCGGCATAACGTCGTTTACACGGGCTTTGGCCATTTCTTCATCGCTAAAACCTCCTTCGGGCCCAACCAGGATGGAGATGGAATCCTGGGTAACAGACAAATCGGAAAGTCTGTTCTCAGCCATTGGATCAAGCACCAAGCGCGGCGACTCAACCGTGCTTGTCAGCCACTCATACAGGGAAAGAGGTGTCTTTACTTCAGGAACCAGCGCACGTCCACTTTGTTCACACGCCGAAATGACAACACCCTGCCAGTGCGCCATGCGTTTGGCTTGCCTGGTTTCATCCAGACGCACTTCAACCCGCTGACTTTTCAGTGGTTGAATACTGAACACACCCAGTTCCGTGGCCTTCTGCAATACATAATCCATTCGTTCGCCCCGGCAGATGGCTTGTACCAGGTCTATTTTCAGGGGTGATTCAGTGGCGGGGTTTTTACTGTCCAAAACCCGGACCCGTACACATTTATTGCGGATCTCCGAAATTTCTGCCGAATAGTCTCTGCCATCGCCATTAAAGAGTATCAAGGGATCACCTTCCGACAACCTCAACACACGTGTCAGGTAATGACTGGCCGGCCCCTCCAGTTCGACACTGTTTGCCGGCAGCAGCGCTTGCGACGTGTAGATGCGTGACTGACGCATGGGCGCGGACTAATCCCTGGTCGCCAGATCGATACCGGCCATGGCAACTTCTGCCATCAGCTTTATCTCTTCGGAGTTGATGACATAGGGAGGCATAAAATAAACAACGTTACCTATTGGCCGAAGCAATATTCCTTGCGCCATTGCATACTGGTACACCTGCATGCCACGCCGTTGTTTCCAGTCGTACTGAATCATTGGTTCTCGCTGCGCCACCATCTCTATCGCCAGTATCATACCCGTTTGACGTATATCACCCACGTGGGCATGATCGTGCATGGGTGAGACTGCCTCCAGCTTCTGCGCGGCCAGCAGGCGGTTGTCGGCCAGCACATCACGCTGCTCGAATAACTCCATGGTCGCCAGAGCCGCCGCACATGCCAGTGCGTTACCGGTATAGCTGTGCGAATGCAAAAAACCTCTCAGCGTTGTGTACTCGTCATAAAATGCTTCATAGACCGTTTGACTGGTCATCACAGCCGACATCGGTAAATAACCACCCGTTAATCCCTTGGAAAGACACATGAAATCCGGCGCTATACCACCCTGCTCACAGGCAAACATACTACCGGTTCTGCCAAAACCCACGGCAATCTCATCCGCGATCAAATGGATTCGGAATTCGTCACACAATGCACGTAAACCGGTCAGGTAGGAAGGCGGATACATACGCATGCCGCCGGCACACTGAACCAGGGGCTCGATAATGACCGCAGATATTTCACCTTCATGGTTCGCAAATATTTCACGCATTTCAACCAGCTTTTCGGCGGCATGTGCATCCCATTGTTCCCGGGGCAAGGCAAAACAATCCGGACTGGGCGCCACCAATGGCACCATTAACAGGGGTTCGTAGGCCGCCTTGAACAGACCGGCATCACCGACACTTAATGCGCCCAGCGTATCGCCATGGTAACTGTTGGACAAAGTCACAAAACGCACACGGCCCTGCTCACCGATATTGCGCCAATAATGGAAACTCATTTTCAGTGATATTTCGACAGCTGAAGAACCGCTATCCGCAAAAAATACCCGCTCAAGACCAAGTGGTGTGATCTCAACCAGTTTTTCCGCCAGGCACACTGCCGGTTCATGGGTAACCCCTGCCAGGATGACGTGTTCAAGGCGGTTGGCCTGTTCATTGACCGCGGCACTGATATGCGGATTGGCGTGACCAAACAGGTTAACCCACCACGAACTGATGGCATCGATATAGCGCTTACCTTCCATATCTTCGAGCCAGACACCCTGCCCACTTTTGACCGGCAGTAATTGCAACCACTCGTGATCTTTCATCTGCGTCGTGGGATGCCATAGCACATTGAGATCACGCTGACGGATTTCTTCGTTCTTACCCAAACCTGTGTTCCTTTTCAGTACGGAGCAATGCCGCGAGTCTGGTATCATGGGCAGTCGCGGTCCGCCATGCAAGTCGCGTTGGAGATCATTTCAAATTTTCAATCCAATGATTAACTGACAATCAAATCACGTCGAAAACACTATGACCGAAACACATATAGAAGAATTCCTGGCAGTTGCCTTACAGGCCGCAGCAAGTGCGCGCGAACTGATCCTGTCTTATTACAACGGCGAATTTGATATTGAGATCAAATCCGACCAGACACCGGTCACGGTTGCCGATCGTGGCGCAGAACACGTCATTCGCAGAACCATCCAGGAGGCTTTTCCCGACCATGGTATTTTTGGCGAAGAATACGGTGCGGAAAACAAAGACACAGAATACCTGTGGCTGGTCGATCCCATAGACGGCACCAAGAGCTTTGTGAAACGTTACGGCATGTTCTCTACCCAGATTGCATTGATGCACAATGGCGAACTGATACTCGGTGTTTCCTGCGCCCCGGCGATGGATGAACTGGTCTGGGCGACACGTGGCGGCGGTGCCTTCAATGAAGAAGGGGCATTACATATAAGCAAGGTAGTCAGCATCGAGGAGGCAAGCATTTCCACCGGCAATATTCAAAGCCTTGCCGCAAGTAAGCACTGGACTACACTTGGCCGGATTCTCGCACGCACCAACCGCACACGTGGTTATGGTGACTATTATCATTACCACCGGCTGGCGGCCGGGCAACTGGATGCAGTTATCGAGTCTGATGTCAATATCCTCGACATCGCCGCACTTTACGTCATCGTCACCGAAGCGGGTGGTCTGTTTACCGATCTCGATGGCAGGACACCCGATCTGGATACACGTTCTGTGCTGGCGGCGACCCCGGCCCTGCATGCCACCTTGTCAACCGAACTGAACCAGATCTGACCCGCATGGCGAAGCTTCCCAAGGTTCACACGAGACGGGAACATGATCCCGGCAAATTATTCAAAGTCGAAAAAGTCGATCTTGAATTCAGCAACGGTGTAAAACGCACCTATGAGCGACTCCTTTCTCATGGTCTGGGTGCGGTGATCGTTGTAGCCATGCGTGATGATGATACGGTTTTGCTCGTCAGCGAATACGCAGCCGGTCTGCACCATTATGAACTGGGACTGGTGAAAGGCCGGCTTGAGCCGGGTGAAACCGTGTTGGAAGGCGCCCTAAGAGAACTCAAAGAAGAGATCGGGTTTGCTGCACATGACCTGCTTGAATTGACTTCGTTGAGCCTTGCCCCAGGTTATATGACACACATCACACACGTGGTACTGGCCAGGAACCTCTACCCCGAAAAGCTGCAAGGGGACGAGCCCGAAGAACTGGAAATCGTACCCTGGCAATTGTCCGATCTTCACACACTGGTGCAAAGACCGGACTGCACTGAGGGCCGCAGTATCGCTGCCCTGTACATCGCCAGAGACTACATGCTGAAGGAAAAAGAATAATGTCAGAACTGAACCCAGGGAGAGTTCTTGAACAACTGGTGGACATCAGCCGTCGTGCAGGTTTAGCCATACTGGAATGGTACGAAGGTGATATGGGCATCACACGAAAATCCGATGACTCACCACTGACAAAGGCCGATCTCGCCAGCCATGAATTGATCCAGGCAGAGCTCTCAAGCCGATGGCCTGATATTCCGGTTTTGTCGGAAGAGTCCGCGGATATCCCGTGGCAAACCCGCCGGAACTGGAAACAGTACTGGCTGGTTGACCCGCTCGACGGCACCAAGGAATTCATCAACCACAATGGTGAATTTACTGTCAATATCGCCCTGATACGCGGTCACCGGCCTGTTATGGGTATCGTGCATGTACCGGTGACTGATACGAGCTATTACGGCGCTCAGGATTTTGGTGCATGGTGCCAGCAAGGCACAGCCGAAGCCCGGTCCATACGGGCCAGACGTCCCGCTACACAACCCGCAATAATCGTTGGAAGCCGTTCACATGCCAATCCTGAACTCGAGAGCCAGTTGCAACAGCTTGGTGAACATGAACTGGTCAGCATGGGTAGTTCACTTAAGTTTTGTCGCATAGCGGAAGGCCTGGCTGACTTTTACCCGCGTACCGGCCCGACTTGTGAGTGGGATACAGCAGCTGCGCAAGCTGTGGTCGAGGCCGCAGGTGGTCAGGTTGTAAAAGTCGATGGTTCTGCATTGAGTTACAACACCAAGGAAGTCTATTTAAACCCTTATTTTTTCGTTTTTGGTGACCCGGCAAAGGAGTGGCTGCGCCCATTTCAAAATTTGGATTGAGCCTGCGATTTAAAGTTTTTGCGGATCAACACTTAAAGAAAAAATATAAAAAACAACTGGTGTGATTCATGTTGCGGTCGGGATTGCCCGCTTGCTGAAACATAAAATTGCTTGAATACTATTCGCTTACGGTGACATACTCATCCTTACAGAGAAGTTACCTGACAAATGGGGAGGTCATTTTGGGTGCAATTCTGATCGGTATTCTTGAAGATGATTTGGATCAGTCAGCGTTACTTGAGGTTTGGCTTGAAGACGCCGGATTCAAGACACGTGTGTTCGCCTCGGGTCCGGAATTCATACGCGCCGTTCAGCAGGAATGCTTCGATTTAATGCTGCTGGACTGGAACCTTCCTGAAATGAGTGGACTGGAGGTACTGGAATGGGTGCGTCACAATATCCAGAATCATATACCGGTACTTTTTCTGACCACCCGCGGGGAAGAACAGCATGTTGTGGCTGCACTTGAAGCCGGGGCTGATGACTACGTCAGTAAGCCGGCGCGCCCACAGGAACTAGTGGCACGCATCCGTTCCCTGGCACGGCGTAGCGGTCTGGTTGAACCGGAACGCAGCAATATCGAAATCGATGGTTATTGTCTTGACCGGAAAGCCATAACAATCAGCATGGATGGTCAGGACATCACCATGACACGACGGGAATTTGAACTCGCCTGGATGCTGTTCGATAACCTCGACAAGATCCTCTCCAGGGAATACCTGCTCAGACACATCTGGAATATCGGTGCGGCAGTCAAGTCCCGCACCGTTGACACGCATATCAGTCGCGTGCGCAGCAAACTTAATCTCCGGCCCGAGAACGGCTGGCGACTTTCATCTGTTTATCATTACGGCTACCGATTGGAACAGGTTGACCGTTAAGTCTCGAGGAAACACCATGGCTACGAAAAAAGAAGATACTGAACAAATCCAACCAGCACCTGACAATGTCGACCAAATACGTGAAATTCTGTTTGGTAACCAGATTCGCGCCGTCGACGAGCGTTTCGGGGCAGTCGAAAAACGAATGTCCAGGGAAAGCGAGAACCTGAGGAAGACACTCGAGAAACGCATTCACGAGTTGGAAAAACTGCTTGATCAATTCCGCGACAATGCGGGTGATCAACTCAATCGTGAGAGTGCAGAGCGTGACGCAAGCCTCAATGAAGTAACAAAATCGCTGGCAGCGTTTCGTCTCGACGCCGAGAATCAACTTGCCGAAATGCAGTCGGATTTCAATACCGAGATCAAGCAATTCCGGAAGGAGTTGCTCGCAGCACAGAATTCCCTGATGGCGGGTTTGGCCTCGCTGCAAGCATCGCAAACTGAACGCTCCGATCAACTTGATGAAAGCAAGGTCGATCGCGGCGAGTTGGCGGGGTTTCTGTCAGACATTGCAAATCAACTGACACCCTCCAAAAAAAAGCGTAGTAAATAGACCCGGCTCCTAGCCGGCTGAGGTGTCAGTTTGACCACCGAAAAACAAACAGAAGAACAGCGCAAAGATGATCTGGAACGACTCCAGAGGCTGCTGCTCGGGGACGATCACAGTCGTCTGAACCTGCTGGATAAAAGGGTATCGGATTTTGAAAGCCGCTCAAACGATGTTGCCGAAGTTCTACCGGACGCCTTTGAACGCATAGCCAACGATCCCGTGCTCGAAGCCGAGCTTGAAAAACCGATGATGCGTACCATCCGTGCATCAATCAAGCGTGACGCACCGGCATTCGCGGAGTACCTGTTTCCCGTCATGGGCCCGGCCATTCGCCGAGCAGTCGCCGATGCGCTGAAATCACTGGTTCAACGTATCAACGTTGCCATGGAGAACAGTTTTACGATCAAGGGACTACGTTGGCGCCTGGAAGCAGCGCGCACCGGTGTGCCATTCGCGCAGATCGTTCTGCGCCACACAATGCGTTTTGCTGTACAGGAGGTTTTCCTGATCGCCCGCGACACAGGCCTGGTGCTGGCACACGCGCACCGCGATGAAAACCTGGTGCTGGATGAGGATGCGGTGGCAGCCATGCTGACTGCAATCCAGTCTTTTATTCAGGATTCGCTAGGTATGAGTTCAGACGATCCGCTTCGCAGTGCTGAATTGGGCAACCGGACCTTGTGGGTGATCAATGGGCCGGAGGCGATTTTAGCCTGTGTCATCAGTGGCTCTCCACCACGTGCCCTGCGTGACGAACTAATGGCACTGCTGGAATCCATCCATGCACGCTATGGCGAGCGTTTCACTGAAAACAACGATACGTTTGCAAAAGACATCGGCCTGCGTGTGCTGATGCAACAATCACTGCGGGAAGAACTGGATGATCAGCAGGCAGTCAGCAAGCGTGGTAAAGCATACATCTACTGGGCGATAGCAATTTCGCTGCTGATCGCCCTGGTGGCATGGAAATCGTGGCAGGAGTACCAGCAGCGCGAGTTCGAATCCCGGGTCGTTGAGCTGTTCAAAAGCCAGCCGGGTTACGTTGTATCGTCTAGTCGCCGGCAAAACGGCATCCTGCTCATCGATGGTTTGCGAGATCCGGGCACAGCCACACCCGTCAGCTTACTCAATGACCAGGGACTCACAGATCAGGGTCTTCAGTTTCGATTTAAACCTTTCCTGTCACTCGAGCCCGGCCTGACTTTGAAAAACCTGCGTACATCAATGGGGCTGACAGATTCCACAGGTCTCGCACTGAACGGCGGTACCCTGCTGGTTGATGGTGCTCTTAGCGGTAACCAGGCAGAGAGACTGACAAGACTGGCTGGCGTCCATCCGCTGATCAATGCTGTTGACCTATCCGGCACCAGTCTGAGCGGGGAAGAGGCGTTACAACTTGCCCGCATACAGCTCGGTGCACCTGACTCCGTGGAGATGACACCGGTCGATGGACGTATCGCGGTTTCCGGGAAATCAAGTGTTAGCTGGTATCTTGAAAAATCCGGAACCCCGCAGGTATTCGGCGGTTGGAAAGTCGATTTCGGACCCTTGCTCGGGGAGTTAAAGAACGCTGTGCGCACCAGCGTCGGCCAACTGGACGGTACTGAAGTTTTCTTCATGCAAAGGGATCGCCTGTCACCTGAATCCACGTTGACCCTCGATGCGTTTGCACAGCAGTTGTCAGGGTTGCAGAATGCTTCCACCCCTTTGGGTATTGACCTGACGATTACACTGGTTGGCCATGTTGATGGAATCGGTACCGCCCAACAGAATGAACAAACCTCCCGCAAACGCGTGAAAGTGGTGCGGGACAGCCTAATTAGCGCTGGTGTTGACCCGCAACATATCCAATCCGAGCATCCGGCCTGGAGTAGCGGCAATGAGAACCTTTCGCAACGCCGGGTTACGGTTCGGGTAACAGGGAAAGATCGCTCATGAGGACCGCCAAGGTGTGTATGGTCGGTGCTTTCGGGGTAGGCAAGACCAGCCTTGTCCGGCGATACATTCACCAGCAATTCGACGAGTCTTACCACACGACCCTCGGGGTCAAAATTGATACGCGTGTCGTCGACAATATTGAGAAACCCATCAAGCTGGTGTTGTGGGACATGGAAGGCGCTGACCCGTTTGAGAAAGATAAACGTCCACTGGCACGTATCCGTAGCTATATGAAAGGTGCGCATGGACTCATTCTGGTGGCTGATGGCACGCGCCCTGCAACCGTTAAAACCGCATTGGGTCTGTACCATGACTTTTGCCGGGAATTCCAATACGTGCCGGCCATTATGCTGGCCAACAAGGCCGATCTCACGGCCGAGTGGCGATTTGACGACTCGGTTATGCCCGATGCCCTCACGCTTTACCATACCAGCGCGCTCAATGGCCAGAATATCGATGCCGCATTCACTGCGCTGGGCAAAGCATTGTCTGAGTTATGAAGAGAGTCAGCCAGAGAGCCGCCCATTACATCAGGGACGAATTACTCAAGCGTGAGCACTTCATCGTGATAGCACTGGATGCACGACAGAACATTCTCTCAGTTAACCGCTCCACTCCCGACTGGAAGCTGCCCGGTCTGATCCGTGGTTCCGTTCTGCCCGATACGCTTAGTTCATTGCTTGGTGCTGCCGTCGGGAGTGACGATCCGGTCGTGTTTTCTTATGTTGAGTTTGAAGGATATTTCGTAGACATACATGTACTTGGCAATGAAGCGTCTGCCGACCTCGTTTTACATGACGTAACAGAGGCACATGAACAGGAGCAAACCCTACAACAGCGGGCCCATGAGAATAGCCTGTTGTCTGAACAACGTGCGGCACTCAACTCGGAACTCGCAGAGCTCAACCAGGAGTTATTCTTGCGGCGTCAACAGGCTGAAAAGGCGAGTACCGCCAAAAGCCGTTTTATCGCCTCCATGTCCCATGAGTTTCGCTCACCCATTGCCTCCATCATGGGGTATGCCGATCTGTTGCGGACCGAATTACCTGATTCGGAAAACCCACTAGCCCTGCAGCGGGCATCGTGGCACTTACTGACCCTGGTGGAAAATCTGCTCGAACAGGCCCGCGAAGGCGATGAGAGCGTGAAACTCAACCCGACCCGCTTCAGCCTCGACCGCCTGGTGGACGACATCGATGCCTTGTTTCGAACACAAGCAACCGCGAAAGCTCTTGATCTTGAAACAAGATCATCACCGGGGAAAATCGAGGTCGAGTGTGATGAACTGCGGCTCCGGCAGATACTGATCAACCTGGTCAGCAATGCCTTGCGATATACGCAACAAGGCCAGATCAGTGTTCACGTCAAACACCATGAAGACAAGCTTTACATTCGAGTGCGTGACTCGGGTCAGGGTATCGCAGCCGAGGACATTGAGAGAATATTTGAACCATTCACGCGGGTTGGTGAAAGTAACACCTCGGGTGCGGGCCTGGGGCTCACGATAACACGCCAGTTGATCAATCGCATGGGTGGAAAGCTCAAAGTCGAGAGCAAACCAGGCGTCGGCAGCGAGTTTCGAGCAGATATTCCGTGCCCGAGGGCACAGGATGAACATAAGGAGCCACCCCAACTGGCCGGAACCCTGCTTTGGGTAGATGATGATCAGGATATCCTGTCTCTTTACCAACTGATGCTTGAGGGTTGGGGTTTACACGTGCTAACTGCCAGTAGTGTCACCCAGGCAAAGGACATGATAAACCGCCACAATTTTCCGGTTGTCGTAACGGACATGCATTTGACGGATGGCGACGGACTCGAGTTATTCAACTACTTCAAAACGACACAGCCCGATATCGTGGGTATCATAATTTCCGGTTCCGGTTTCGTTGACCTGCCACTGGAGGCCGCCGCTAGCGGGATTCGTGCTTTTTTGCAAAAACCATTGGATGCGGATGTACTTTATACCGAGATTGCTGCAGCATTTGCCGGAGGTTCACCTGGTCAATCTGTCTGAACAAGCACAAAAACTGATTGCCAAACAGCGGCGCCGGTATATTGAAAGCATGCCTGACAAGCGCGAGGTGATCTACCAGTGCATGGCACAAGTCAGCAACGCAGTGAGCAGCGGAGAAGGGGGTCTGTGCGACAAGCTCTTCCAACAGGTCCACCACCTGGCGGGGTCTGCAGGTAGTTACGGTTTTGAATCTCTGGGTGAGGCAGCCTCGGTTGTAGATCGCTATCTTATCGCCAATTCACCCAGGGTAATTGATTTGCCAGAATTGGAGTCTCTGCTTCAAAATTTGCTCGACGAGATTGATGACATCATCCAAAAAAGCTGATGATGTATCGTTCGACCAGGACCGGTTGAAATTACCAACCCCATGGTTTCTGGATGATACCCGCGTTGACGGCGGAGCTTCTGCGGGCCATTGTCATGGACCTTTCAGCCGGCTTGAAACGTGACCCGTGGGCCGGCAAACCAGCATGGCTTTTCCTTTTCCCTCTATGGGGCCGGAACTGTTTCTGCGGTGAACCTGCCACCGCCTCTTTTACCACGCCCGAGGTAGAGTGAAACTGAATAGCCCGCACCAACAAATACGCAACACCGAGCGTGACCAATAACAAACCTGCGTACAATTCCATATCAATCTCCTGTATACCGGCCATGGATAAACTGCCGGACATGTTGTTTACCGTTTCTGGAGACCAAGTAGCCATGCGGGGAGCATATGACCACTATTCCTTGTCTGATACCTTTACATTTCCAACAAAAAGGTCGACCTTCCGCTGGTGTGAATTCCGCCGCGCGTCCTTGCTACTGGAGTTAAGGGTCCTTTCCATACGCCTTGGGAGGGGGGTAGCGATGGCCAGTGTTTCCTTCACTGGATGGAAAGGACTTGCTGATAAATTACCACTTGAAGCAAAGAAATTCTGTTACAGATTGTAAAATAAAAACCTGCGTCAACTTGACGCAGACGCTTTGTAGGAGTATAAAATGCGCAACCATCCTGTTGGGGCTTGCCAAATAACTATAACGAATGACAAAACCAATAATAGAACACAGGAATGTAAGCGGCTTCGGCCGCTTTTTTCTTGCCTGAGGAACCCCTGACCTTTTCATGATCTATCCCAATCTTCCCAAGTGGCAACTTATCGCTGTACCCGCCGTGAGCATTGCTCTGGGTATTTTCTATTTTGGAAAATATTTCGTGGTCGATGAATTGCTTTACGCCAACTACCAGATAGAAGCCTTACAAGGGGACCTGCAAGTTGCACTTGATCAACTGGCCGCAGAGCGGTCACGTTCAACCGTGGCCGAACGGGAAGCCGATGTGGTCCGGCGCGCGAATTCACTGTTACGGGCATCGGAACGGGAACGTCAGGATGAAATTGCCGGCTTGGAGGCTGACCTGGAGTTTTACCGCCGGCTTGGAGGCGCCAATGGCGCACAGGCCCCATTAAGCGTGCACCACGTTCAACTACAGGCAACACAATCGCCACGGGTTTACCGCATCATGTTCAGCCTGACACAGAACCTGCGCTGGGCTGCCGTCATTTCGGGGCAAATTCAACTGGGTGTCGATGGTATTCGCGGCGATGTTGCCGAACATCTCACCAATGAGCAACTACTGGCTGAATCCGTTGAACCTTTGGTTTTCAAGTTCAAGCACTTTCAGCAACTCGAACGTCTGATAACACTGCCGGAAGGTTTCGAAGCAAGCAAGCTAACCATACAACTCAAATCAAGCAGTCTTAGAACACCCGTCGAGCAGTCGATGGAGTGGCACAGTCTCTTTAACCAGATGACAACCGACCCGCCGGCAGACGAAGTGCCGGTGTCATAGTTCCAGTGTCACGGTGTAATGATTGAAAAAACCAAGCCGAACCGCCATAGTTAATACATCGAAGGACAAATAGAAAACCGCATGCAAAATCAGATACCAACAGACCTCATTAAGTTTACCGATGCCGCTGCCAGAAAAGTGATGGAACTGATCATGGAGGAGCATAATCCGGAGCTTAAACTACGTGTCTACATCTCCGGTGGTGGTTGCTCCGGCTTTCAGTACGGCTTTACGTTTGATGAGAATGGCGGTGATGACGATATCGCCATCATGAACGAGGGTGTAACACTTCTTGTTGACCCCCTGAGCTATCAATACCTGATGGGCGCTGAAGTAGATTACAGCGAAAACTTACAAGGCGCACAGTTTGTTATTCGTAACCCCAATGCCGCGACAACCTGTGGTTGTGGCTCTTCTTTTTCTATTTGAAATCAATTAAAGCAGCCGGTATGGACCACCTGGCACGCTCGAGACGAAACCAATTTACCGCTGTTCGCCTCAACCGGGAAGTCGAGCTTCGCGATGATACACAGTGGGCAGCTAAAACACTCACCGATCCCAACACGCGCCTGGTACCTCTTTGGCGCAGCCGTAGCCTGCTGGAGCGTAAGACCGGGGGCACCATCGCGGTTTACCTGTCGCCGGCAGAACTCATTGAACCGGACCGCATTCAGCCGCCCACGTTGCTGGGTAACGATGGCAAACATCAGTATTTTGCTGCATCCATTACGGATAATCAGAAAGATGCCATCCTGGCGAAACTCCCTGATGCCGAGTTCGCTGATCTGCGCAGGGCCTCCATTGATATGGCTGCCAAACATGCCGGCATACTCGCCTATGCCAAGGCTCTGCACTACTGGCAATACCGCCACGCGTTCTGCGGTATATGCGGCAGCCCCAACCTGTTGCGTTCAGCGGGTCACCGTATGATATGCAGCAATGAGGAATGTGCACGCGAATCTTTCCCGCGAATTGATCCGGCCATCATCGTACTGGTAACCCATGGGGATTCCTGTCTGTTGGGTCGAAATGTCAAGTGGCGGCCCAAACACTTTTCTACCCTGGCCGGCTTCGTGGAACCGGGTGAAAGCCTGGAAGATGCAGTCGTTCGGGAAGTTTATGAAGAAGTCCAGGTGAATTTGAAAGATATCCGCTATGTCTCATCACAACCCTGGCCTTTTCCGGCCTCTGCGATGTGTGGATTCTATGCAGAGGCGGTTGACCGCAACAGCGGTAGCAGCGAAGAAGTCGACGAAGCACGGTGGTTTACCGTGGAATCCCTGGCGCAAGCGGTCATCGCAGATGAGATCCGTCTCTCACCCCCGGTATCTATTGCTTTCCGGTTGCTGGCTGACTGGTTTCGAAACAATGGCGGCGGAAACCTGGAAGAACTGGTCCGCCGGCAGCGGCAATGACTGTTCCAGCAACAACCTGTTAGAATAAAGTGGTTAAATCCATTGGTTTCTGTAAGCGGCAAGCAAAGATCTAAAAAAGGCTCGGGTCAATGACCATTATCTCGATATTGATTGCATTTATACTTTGCCACTTTGTGCGCGAATTGCGCCATTTGCGCCGCTTTGAATGGATCGTTTGGTATACCAGTTTCTGCAACGACAAGTTTAAAAAATTGCCGGGCTGGTCAGGTCCCACCGGTTTCCTCATATTTATCGGTCTTCCGCTTCTCGCTGCCTACTTCATTAACTACATTTTTTCTTCAGTCCTGGGTCATTTGGGCGAATTCATTGTTGCCATAGCCATACTGATTTACTCCTTTGGTCCACGCGACCTGGATATTGATGTTCGCAGGGTTTTCACTGCAGACGATGACGAACAGCAAAAAGAGGCCCTGGAGAACCTGCTGGACGGACCAATACCTGGAGATGAAGTTGTCTGCCAGAATGTCGCAATAGACGCAGTTTTTCGCAAAGCCCTGAAACGCTGGTTCGGTATTATTTTCTGGTTTGCTGTTCTTGGCATTTACGGCGCCGTGCTTTACCGGGTCGCGGTTTGGCTCAGTGGCGAAGACTGTGAGCTTTTTGATGAACAAAAAGACCTGATGACACGCCTGGTCAAAATCATGGAGTGGCCCGTTGCCCAGTTAATGACCCTTTCTCTTGCCATCGCAACAGATTTTGATTCAGTCTATTGCGCATGGAAGAAATACCACAACGAACGCGGCCACGGTCTGTTTGAAGGAAATAATGAGTTCATGCTCACCAGTGCACGAACCATTGTGAAATCCGGCCACGCGGAAAGAGATGGTTATGCAGACCAATTGGTAGGACCGATGGCAAGTATCAAGCTGTCCATGGACCTGGTCTGGCGCTCCCTGGGCGTCTGGGCCACGGTACTTGCAATACTATTGCTGGTAAATGTGATCGCATGAGCAAACGCTCGGCCCGGGTTGATATCGGCCGGATTTTATTCACCCTGGCTTTTTTTTTCGGCCTGGGCACAGCGCAGCCATCCTGTGCAGATATCACCTTATTGCAGGCCAATGGTGAAATCCTTAGCCTGCCCAAACCGGCCGGCCGCATCATTACCCTGGCACCCAATCTTGCCGAGCTGGTATTTGCCGCCGGTGCCGGTGAACAGCTTAAAGCAGTCGTTGAATACAGTAACTTCCCTGTGCAAGTCGCACAGATCCCGCGTGTTGGTGATGCATTCCGTATCGATCTCGAACGAATCATCGAACTGAACCCCGACCTGGTCATGGCCTGGAAATCGGGTAATCCTCAAACAGCCCTGCAAAAATTACAGCAACTCGGTATCACGGTTTGGCAAATTGAAATCACCAGGCCAGAAGAAATTGCCGATACCGTGGAAAACATATCCCGTGCCGCCGGCACCGAGAGGGTTGGTGAAGCCAAGGCGCTGCAAATGCGCAAGATGCTTGCCCATCTACAGCGGGTAAATGCGGATAAAGCCCGGGTGGATTACTTCTACCAGATCGCTCCGCGCCCGCTATACACCATCAACGGTCAACACATCATCAGCCGCAGCCTGGCAATATGCGGCGGTTATAATGTTTTCTCAGACCTGCCGGCGTTGGCACCCCAGATCAGCCGTGAATCGGTCATCATTGCGGATCCGCAGGTGATGTTTGGCCCGGAAACTTCGGGTGAACTACCCGCACTGGCCGCCTGGCAGGAATGGCCGCAATTACAAGCTGTTCAAAACCGGGCCATGTTATACCTGCCTGCTGACGAGATCAGCCAGGCAACACCACGTTTACTGGACAGCATCGAATTAGCCTGTAAGCTCCTGGATGAAGCACGTTTGACGCTCAAATAGGTAAAAAGAAAAATGACAACAAGCATAATTACATCCCCAGTTGGAGTCATGACCGTTCTCATTGCGGTCGTATCATTCTGGTTCTGGCTCGAACGCAGTACCCGTTGGAAAATATTTGAGTTTCTGCCCCCCCTGGTATTCATCTATGCCTCACCCGTGTTGCTATCGAACTCCGGTGTCATTCCATATGAAAGTGCAGCCTATGATTTTCTTCGTCACTATGGCCTCCCGATATTCATCGTACTCATGCTCATCAAGGTGGATGTGGTCAGCGCCGTGCGCATCATGGGCAAAGGTGTTTTCGTGATGCTTCTGGGGAGCATCGGTGTGGTATTCGGTGGGGTCATGGCCTACAAGTTGGGGCAGGTATTGAGCTTTGGCGATTACTTTCCGTTGGCACCGGACAGTTGGCGTGCCTTTGGAACGCTGGCCGGAAGCTGGATCGGCGGTACCGGTAATATGACAGCCGCGTATGCAGGACTGGAAGGGACTCCTGCTGACCTGACCATGGCCGCAGCGGCTGATCAAATGGTCTACCTGATCTGGTTGCCCATTCTGCTGGGCAGCAAGTCATTCGCTGACAGGTTCAATCGTTGGGCCAGGGTGCCACACGGACGCCTGGAGGCCATGGAGAGTGCTGCGGCCAATTTCAAAAGCGTCGAAACCCCGCCCACCATGATCAGTTTGCTGTACCTCGGTTTGCTCGCCGTCGGTTTCACCTGGATTTCCCTGGGTTTGTCAGAGGTGTTACCACCCGTGGCTATTGGCGGGGCGACCGTTATTACGGCGGGAACCTGGCTGATTCTGTTGGTTACAACAATGGCACTGCTGGCTTCCGTTACACCTGCGCGCAAGCTGCCGGCAGCACAACCCATTGCCATGGCCATTATCTATATTTACGTGGCAAGAGTGGGTGCCACCATGGATCTGAGTGTCGTGGACTGGGATAAAATGATCGGCTTTATTGCAATGGCTTATGTCTGGATCACGATACACGGCTTGTTCATTCTGACCGGGGCATGGATTTTCCGTGTTGATATACACACGGTGGCCATCGCGTCTGCAGCCAATATCGGTGGAGCAGCATCAGCACCCATCGTGGCCGCACATCACCGGGAAACACTGGTACCGGCTTCCATACTGATGGCCCTGATCGGTTACGCCCTGGGCAACTACCTGGCTATCCTGACCGGACGCATCGGACAATTACTCAGCGGCTGATTCCCGGCTGTTTAGTTTAAAAGATAGATCCCAAGCCGCCACCATTCATATTCCATTGGAAAAAATTCAAGACCCAAAGAAATATCAACCATGCTGCCAATGGCAGCATTAGGGTAGAAGCCTCCTGCTTTATCGGTCTGAATGTCCTGATCACGATCACAACCACTGGTATCCACAGGCTGATAACTCCCAGTGCCCAGCCTACACGTTCCAGGCCAAAAAACATCCAGGACCAGCAAATGCTCAACAACAATTGCAGGCCCCACCAGCCCAGCGCGACACGCGCAAGGCCCCGCATTGCATCCCAGATCATCCAGGCAGAGACCGCCATCAACACATAAAGCACAGCCCAGGCCGAGGCCATTACCATCGCAGAAGGACTCCAGGAGGGCTTGAGCATGAACTGATACCACTCACCGCCAACAAATTGCCCACCCACCGCTGCTGCGATGACGACCAATAATAAAAAGACTGCCAAAGATACCAACCTGTGCATGATCAATCCGTGCTGCTCAACCCAACGGCAATGCTACCCTAAACACAGGTGTAGATACACCAAATCACACTATTGGCAATAACTATGGAAATGATCACAAAAAACAATTTTACCCAATAACGAAACAGGTCTATGCTTTGTAATGAGCCATCCCGGTTTTTCATGAATAATTGGAGAAAGTAACAATGTCACTAAAAGGCAGTAAAACTGAACAAAACCTGAAAGATGCATTTGCCGGTGAGTCCCAGGCTAACAGACGCTATCTTTACTTCGCACAAAAAGCGGATATTGAAGGCTACAACGACGTGGCAACGGTCTTCCGTTCAACCGCAGAAGGTGAGACCGGTCATGCACACGGCCATCTTGAGTACCTTGAAGAGACGGGCGATCCGGCAACCGGCCTACCCATTGGCCCCACTGGAGACAATCTCAAGGCAGCCATCGCAGGTGAAACACATGAGTACACGGACATGTACCCGGGCATGGCAAGTGCCGCACGTGATGAAGGCTTTGACGAAATCGCTGACTGGTTTGAAACACTGGGCAAAGCGGAACGCTCCCACGCCAATCGTTTTCAAAAAGCACTGGATAACCTGGACTAACCACCACCGGTTAGAGCGCCCCAATTGTCTGTTATAAAGGGGCGCCTTTGCGCCCTTTTTTTGTCCTGCTTAGTGTAGTGAACCGGAGACATCAAAGATGAACAAGTCGCCAACACAGCCACGTGAAGGCAGCCTCGATGCGCCAACCCGGCATCCGCTGAACTGGAAAAAGCCCGAGTTTTATAGCGAATCTGAATTATTTGAAGAGCTGGAACGGGTATACGATATTTGCCACGGTTGCAGGCGTTGTGTTTCCCTTTGTGATGCTTTCCCTACCCTGTTCGACCTGGTTGATGAATCCGAAACTTTCGAGGTCGATGGCGTAGCAAAGAATGATTACTGGAAGGTGGTTGACGAATGTTACCTCTGTGACCTGTGCTACCAGGTCAAATGTCCTTATGTTCCACCACATGAATGGAACATTGACTTCCCCCACCTGATGCTAAGGGCCAAGGCAATACAGTTCCGGAAAGGTGAACGTAAAATCAGTCACAAGCTGATCAGCAGTACCGATATGGCCGGTAAAATCTCGAGCATTCCAATCATCAATCAAACGGTAAACGCAGCAAAAAACAGTCCGGTCATGCGTAAGGCCGCATCCAGGTTGCTGGATATCCATCCACAGGCCCACCTGCCTGATTTTCACCGGAACACGCTCAGAAAACGACTCAAAAACCACCAGGCAAAAGGCATGCGGGCAATTGAAGCCGGTCCGACCCGTGGCCGCGTAGCCCTGTTTGCCACCTGTTATTGCAATTTCAATGAGCCGGGCATCGGTGAAGATCTGGTTGCCGTATTTGAACACAACGGTATACCTGTCGAGTTGACAGAAAAGGAATCATGCTGCGGTATGCCAAAACTGGAACAGGGTGATCTTGAGACTGTCAATAAACTCCGGCAGAAAAACATCCCGCAACTGGTCAGGCTGATCGACGAAGGTTTGGATATCGTGGCTGCGGTGCCATCCTGTGTTTTGATGTTCAAACAGGAATTGCCGTTATTGTTTCCTGATGATGAAGATGTTCTAAAGGTCAAAAGGCATATTTTTGACCCATTTGAATATCTGCTACACCGTCACAAAGCCGAATTGCTGAGTACGGAGTTTCGGCAGGGTCTGGGTACCGTTGCCTGGCACGTTCCCTGTCACCAGCGGGTTCAGAACATTGGTCCGAAAACCAAACAGGTGCTGTCACTGATACCGGGCACGGAGATCAACGCCATTGAACGGTGTTCGGGTCATGACGGTACCTATGGTGTACGTAATGATACCTGGGCCAAATCCCAGAAAATCGCCCGCCCGGTCATTAACCGCGCCAAGAAAATGGAAGCCGATTACCTGGTATCCGACTGCCCCATGGCGGCCACCCAGATTGCCGATGGACTCGATCTGAAAAATAGTGAAACAAACCCCATGTCCCTGTTAAGAAAAGCCTACGGAATATAAATATGGCCGCACCATTAAAACGATCAGACCTGATGAGTCTGGAGCAGTATTCGCAGCAGCGCAGCGAATTTCGCAGCAAGGTGATCGCACACAAGAAACACCGGCGCGTGGGTATAGGCCCGCACTTGTTCCTGTACTTTGAAGACCGCCTGACCATACAGTACCAGGTCCAGGAAATGCTACGAATCGAGAAGATTTTCGAAACCGACGGCATCGAAGAAGAACTCTCCGCTTATAACCCCCTGATACCGGATGGACAAAACCTGAAAGCAACAGCAATGCTCGAGTACCAGGATGTCGATGAGCGTAAACAACAACTTGCCCTGCTCAGGGGTATTGAGGACCTGGTGTGGATCCAGGTTGGCGATTTTGACCCCGTCTATGCCATCTCCAATGAAGACCTTGAGCGTAGCAATGCAGAGAAGACTTCGGCCGTGCACTTTATGCGTTTTGAACTGGCACCGGATATGATCGCTGCCCTGCGTGGCGGTGCAGCCCTCAATATGGGATCAAACCACGAATCCTACCGCCATAGCACCGATGTCGAACAACCAGTACTTAAAGCCTTGTTGGCCGATTTAGACTGATCATCGTAGGGTGGGTAACTCGTTACCCATGCGTATTTCCTAAGCTGAATGCCAACTGCGATAGCCCTACACAACTGATGGCGAAAAGCTGTCTCTCATGATTTTGGGAGGGGGCGCTGGGGTGCAGTACCTTACTTCAGGACCTTACGAGACATGGATGTCGAGGATGAGCGCCCATGGATGGTTTACAGCGCGTCCTGAAGTAAGGTACTGCGCGGCCTCGGCGCCTCTGCAAACAGTTGAAAAAACTCAAACTTGGCATGAGTCAAATAAGTATCTCTAAGATAGAATGCTAATGGTGCGTAACGAGTTACGCACCGTACGGAAAGTACAGCAATACCGAAGAAGCCCATCTTTGATACCCTAATAGGATTATTGACACTCAGGAAACGCCATCATGAAACGCTTGATATTCGATGAAGATCACGAAATGTTCCGCGATGGTGTCAGTCGTTTCATGCAGTCAGAAATAGAGCCGCATGTTGAAAAATGGCGCGATGAAGGGTGTTGTGACCCACTCGCCTTTCAGAAGGCCGGTGAACAGGGGCTTCTCTGTATGTGGGCCGATGAGAAATATGGCGGTCTGGGTATTGAGGATTTCCGTTTTGAACAGATCGTAATCGAAGAAACGATTCGCCACGGCGATATCAGCCTGTTTCTGTCATTACACAGCCGCCTGGTCGGACCCTATATCGGCCGGCTGGGCAGTGAAGAACTCAAAGCTCGTTTGCTGCCCAAATGTATCAGCGGCGAATCAATCCTCGGTATTGCCATGACAGAACCCAATGCAGGTAGCGACCTGGCGGGTATCAAATCCAAGGCGACCCGCGATGGTGATGACTGGATTCTGAACGGGTCCAAGACTTATATCTCCAACGGCATCAATGGCACTGCCTTTGTCGTTGCTGCCAGGACAGTTCCGGACAAACCACACGGTATCGGTTTGTTTGTCGTCGAAAGCGACATGGAAGGATTCAGCCGTGGCCGTAACCTGAAGAAAATGGGACTCAAGGCCCAGGATACTGCTGAGTTGTTTTTTGAAAACGTGCGGGTACCAGCCGAAAACGTATTGGGTGACCCGGAAAAAGGTTTTTATAGCCTTATGCATCACCTGGCTGAAGAACGTCTGATCAGTGCTTGCCAGGAAATCGCCCATGCACAGGTCGCCTTTGATATAACCATGGACTATATACTTGAGCGCAAGGTATTTGGAAAGCCGATCGGCGCCTTTCAGAACAGTCGCTTCAAGATGGCCGAGATGCGCACCTCGCTGGATATCCTGCAAACCTTTATTGATCAGTGCGTACTGTTACACAACCAGGGAGAGTTGAGTGCGCATCTGGCGGCTGAAGCCAAGCTCAATGCCAGTGAACTTGAATCAACGGTGATGGATAACTGCGTACAGCTTCACGGTGGATCAGGCTACATGAGCGAATACCGGATCTCGCATATGTTTACCGACGCACGCGTATCGCGTATCTATGCCGGTAGCTCGGAAATCATGAAGGAAATCATTGCCCGCAGTATCGGTCTCGATGAGCGTAAACTGTCAGGCTGAGAAGCAACTCATTCCCGGAAAGCGGGATTGACTTTAAAGAACCCCGGTGACAAGGGCCAGGCCCACACCGAACAGCAACACACCCACCAGTGTCTGAATACTGGTCATGGTGACTTTGTGCAGATAGCGCTTGCCCAACAAAACACCACAAAAGGCGGAAACGGCACCGGTCAAAACCAATGGCCATCCGCTGAACTCGCTGATATGGCCGCCGGCAGCGGTAAACAGTGCCACATACACGGAGATACGTGTCAGATCGACAAGAAAACCGATGACTGCATTGCTACCGATAAATCGCTCTGTGGTCAAACCGGTCTTGGCAAGGAAGGCGGATCTTAATGCGCCCTGGTGTCCCGAAAGACCTCCGAAAAATCCGGACAGGACACCACCCAATGACAGGTAACGCCGTTCAAATTTCATAGAGCGGAAACGCGGCAGCAACTCAAATAGGGCAAAACCGATCATCATCAGGCCTATAACCAGTTTGACCGGTGTAATCCTGAAAAGAGCGTCTTCATTAACCTCGATGGTGAGGGCTGATTCTGATTGGGCGAACCACCCAAGAGCCAGGGCGCCGAGAACCGCCGCCGCAATTGCAGGCAGGCCGAATTTCAACACCACTTCCCGGTCCGCATGCCGGCCCAGTAAAGACACCTTGAATACATTATTGGCCCCATGTACGAGTGCCGTGGCAACCACGGCCATTTCAGCCGGGAACAGCAAGGCAAAAACTGGCAGCAACATCGTTCCCAGGCCAAAGCCTGAATACAGGGTCAGCCCGGCAGCGATTAAAGCAGTCAAAGCAACGATCAGATAGGCAGTCATGGGTTCAGGTATCGGGAACAACTGAAAAAGGTGATGCAATCTCACCGAGGAACAAACCGGTGAAAATGCCAAGAAACAAGCCAGTCAGTATCTTAAGGGTAAAACTCATCCTTTATCATTTTCCGGGAAGGCGTCAGAGTTTACTCATGACTGGCGTTCCATCAACCCCTGTTTTTCCGGGCGTAAGCCTCGACTTCAGCCCAGACCCTCATCAGGTTACCACCCAAAATCTTGGCAATGTCGCTTTCTGAATAACCCCGGCGCAAGAACTCGGCGACCAGGTTCGGATATTGGGAAACATCTTTCAGGCCAACGGGCAGGCTGTCACCCACACCATCGTAATCAGAACCGATGCCAACATAGTCAACACCTGCGAGTTTGATGACATGGTCAAAGTGATCCACGACCTGCGCCATCGTGGCATAGGGGTAGGGCTGACGGGCACGGTAGTCATCACTGTATTGTTTGGCTTCTTCCCCATCCTCTTCAAAGCCGTTTTCTTTTAACCAGGCTGTCCGCTCTGCCCACATTTTTGTTGAATAGGCATTGGCTTCCGCGGTCAGAAATCCCGAACCCCAATTAATCTGAATAACACCACCGTTCTTCGCCAGCGCGACGATCATTTCATCACTCATATTACGTTCGAAATCGGGCGTGAATTTGCGTGCGGATGAATGCGATGCGATTACCGGTACTTTTGTAACCTCCAATGTCTGCCAGAACGCATCATCGGAGACGTGGGAAATATCCACCATGATGCCAACACGATTCATCTCGGTGATTACCTCTTTGCCAAATGGACTCAAGCCGCCCCAGGGGTGTTCCTTGTCATAGGATGAATCAGAAATTTGATTGCTGAGTCCGTGAGTCAGGGTAATGTAAGAGATGCCCCGATCAGCAAAAAACTGAACGTTTTCGATCTTGTGATCGATAGGAGAACCATTCTCCATCCCCATGGCCAGTCCGACCCGGCCGGTTTCCATGGCCTTTTTCGCGTCAGCTACCGTATAGACCAGCATAAATTTATCCGGTGCGCGTGCGGCGATGGCTTCCACCGAATCGATCAACTGATTGGCCAGTTCAAAACTACCGCCTTCCTTTTCCATTTCTGCCGGTGTGTAGATAGACATGAACGGCAGGTCCAAGCCTCCTTTAACTGCCCGTGGATAATCGAACTGCCCGTCCGGTGCCAAAACGGTGACATCCACCCAACCGGAATGCAGGCGGTATGGCACATCAATGTGGGTATCGGTCAGTAGATATTTGTGGGCGATCTGTGATGCCTGTTCGTCTATTGAAGGCTGATCTGACCACGCGTTGGTAACCACCAGCGGCAGGCAAAAAGTCATCACTATCAGTTTCAGGCCTGGTGTTCTTATTTTCATTCTAAATCGTCTCCTGACAAATTCTCATACCACCTTCATACAGTGGTCCTGCTAAAAACCTGTGAAATCCGTGAAGCCGGTGGACACTCCCTCTGCAGGGAAAATGAAACGGCTTATTCAGAGTCGGCTTCCTTCAATAACTCATAATCAAGCATCGTATCATCATCAAACAACCAACGGCCCTGGAATTGCTCACCACGCAACAACATGGGTAACCACAAGCGGTCATCTTCCCACATTTGTTCATAGGGAATCTCCTCCAAAGGAAACCAGAGGGGCTTTGCCTCGATGGTTTCAACGGGAATACCTTCAAACGTATCGCTGCTATACACCCAAACCAGCAATGAATAACCATCAATAAACTGAAAACGGTGCTGACCACAATAGCGAAGCTTCGAAACAGTGATCCCCAGTTCTTCCTGGCATTCCCTTACAGCACAGGTTTCGGGGCTTTCACCCTTCTCAACCTTGCCGCCCGGTCCATTGACCTTGCCTTTTCCAAGGCCGGTCTTTTTGTCAATCAACAGTATTTTTCCATCCCTGATGACAAATACGAGGGTAGCGGGGTCTTTGGGCTGCCAGTCAGCCCAGTCAATATCCGAAAGCTTTTTCACAATTGTTCGTTTTCAGACATGTTTTCATCACCCGCCAGGCGTTGCTTCGCTGCCTTCATATGACGTGTGAATACCGCCTCATCACGCTGGGTAACCGCCGTGACGAGTTCACCCAGCACTTTCTGGAAATGCACGCTCACCTCTTCGGTATTTACATTTCCCTGCTGGATTTCGTAATATAAATGCGGATTTTCAGATACAACCTGTGTTGCCACGTTCAATTGCGCATTGAAGGTTGAACTGGAAATCTGTTTGAGCAATGGTACTTTTTCGTGGCTTTGGGCCAGGGTGCCTGCAAAAGCAATATTCACCAGGTGCGAAAGCCCCAATACCCAGGCCATCACCTCATCGTGCTCCTCAAGACTCAACTCCACGCAGTCGGCAGCGGTATGCGCGAACAATGCACGGGCTTCGGCAATGGCTTCCTGGTTGCCCACATCCACGAACAGGATGTGTCGTCCGGACAAGCCGATCTCATCCGGGCCAAACATCGGATGCACCGAACACACGCGGCAGCCACTCTCACGCATCGCATCGAGACCTTCACGCATCGGGCTTTTTAAAGAACCGATGTCAAATACAAGACATTCGGGCTTCAATTCTGCCAGTTGCAAGAGGATGTCATTGCTGGGTCTCAAGGGTACGGCAACCACAATCAGGTCATAATCTTTCACCTGCGCCTGCCAGTCATCCACCCGGTTAAAGGGTGTTTCATGATCAACCCGGTCTGCAACGTCCACCCTGTAACCCACCATGTCCAGGTAACGGGACATCCATTCACCCATGCGGCCAAGTCCACCGATAACCAGCGCACGACGGCCCGCACCATGCTCGGACTGGACCAGCTTGTGGGTTTCCTGTTTGCTTAAGGAGTGATGGATCAGGGTTTGCATGATATCGCGCGCCACTGAGCCGGAAAGCCCAAGACTTTCTGCCCGCTCAACGCCGCGGTCAATGACTTCACGCTCTCTCTCGTAGTGCCTCAATGGCAAACCGGTTTTCAGCTTGTGCTCACCGATCGTGGTCACTACGGCCTGCCGCTCGGCGATCAGGTCGACAATACTGCTGTCAATTTCATCCAGACGGTGACGCAGTTCCAGCAACTCGGTTGGTGTTAAGGTTGAATTATTCGACATTGGCTCTGCAAAACTTGAGTTTGCCCACCTGTAAGATGCCATTGAAACCGGATTGGAGATGCAGTGAGCGGTCACTGACCTTGTCACCGTCTATACGTACACCACCCTGCTTGATCATTCGAAATGCCTCGGAGTTGCTGGAAGTCAGACCGCATTGTGTCAGTGCATTGGCGATACCGATGCCATTCTCGCCAGCCTGCAGCGTTTTCTCCGGAATATCGTCAGGCATCGCACCGCCACGGAACCTTGCGATAAATGTTTCACGCGCCCTCTCAGCTGCCTCGCGGTCATGGAAACGCTCAACAATTTCTTCGCATAGCAGAAACTTGATATCTCTTGGGTTTGCGCCGTCCGCAACATTTTGCTTCAGCGCAGCCAACTCGTCATTGCTCCTGAAGCTCAACAAGTCAAAATAGCGCCACATCATTTCATCGGAGATCGACATCAACTTGCCGAACATGTCATCAGGCGCCTCGGTAATGCCCACATAATTATCCAGCGACTTTGACATTTTCTGCACACCATCCAGACCTTCCAGCAATGGCAGTGTAATGATCACCTGTGGTTCCTGACCGTATTGCTGCTGCAAGTGCCGGCCGACCAGCAGATTGAACTTCTGGTCTGTACCACCCATCTCGACATCACTCTTGAGCATGACCGAATCGTAACCCTGTGCCAGTGGATAAAGCAGTTCGTGCATGCCGATCGGCTGACCGCTGCGATAACGGTTTTCGAAGTCATCCCGCTCCAACATACGTGCCAGCGTATATTTTGCAGCCAGCCGGATCATTCCCTCAGATCCGAGTGCACTCATCCATTCAGAGTTAAAGCGGATTTTGGTCTTCTTGCGATCAAGGACCTTGAAGACCTGGGTCGCATAAGTGTCGGCGTTTTCCTGGACCTGTTCTTTTGTAAGCGGCTTTCGCGTTACGTTTTTCCCTGTCGGGTCGCCAATCATACCCGTGAAATCACCGATCAGAAACGTGACCTCATGTCCCAGGTCCTGGAATTGGCGCATTTTGTTGATGATCACCGTATGACCGATATGCAAATCGGGTGCTGTCGGATCAAAACCTACCTTGATACGCAGGGTTCTCCCCGATTCCAGTTTCTTTTGCAGGTCTTCGACCTTGATAATTTCTTCTGTACCCCTCGAGATTAGCTCAAGGGCCTGTTTTGCATCTGTCATACTGTCGGTCCATTTTCTGCCGTTAGTTTTGTGGCAGTGTAATAAGGAAGTGGCATTGTATTGCCTTGTTCAGTCAGCCTCTACCCCAAACTCTTCATAATGCATCATGAGACGGCAAATTCACACTCTGAATTCCGTCCTGTGTGGTATCTTATGCGCTGCCTGAACCCATGATCCCAATGATGGTCAATATGCAGCATGCAAAATAAGAACAAGGTCAGAGAAGGTGAGAGAAGGTGAGCCGGGAACCCGTCGAGAAGCCAGCCAGGGCTGCGGGGAACCCGTCGAGAAGCCAGCCTGGGCTGCCAGGTACCGGTCGAGAGGGTGCCCTGGGGTATTTCCTTTCCGTGCTGACCGGAATATTGTCTCAGGTCAATTTCAAAATAACCCGAACCAAACTGATTCTGTTTGCCCTGACACTTATCGCCGTTGGCTTTGCGCTGGGCGGGCTTGAGCGGGCAGAGGAAGATGTTGACATCAGTCATAAAGTGGTCGACCTCGCTTTGCCGGAGAGACAGGACATATTGCTCCCTGCCCCTGATGGTTTGATACCGGGTTCAGGTGAAGAGACCACCACACCAGAAATCGAGCAATGGGAATCTGTCGCCGTACGTTCAGGGCAATCGCTGGACGGAATTTTCCGCGGACAGAATTTCAGTGCAAACACACTGCACGGGATCATGAACATCAACAAGGAAACCAAGCGGCTGAAGAACATACGCCCGGGCGACCTGTTCGAGTTCCAACGTTATGAGGATGGTTCGCTTAAACGCATGCGTTATGCGATTGATGAAGACCGTTACCTGATCATCGATCACGACAGGCAAGAAGCGATGGCGAGTTTTGAGACACGTGACATGATCACGGAAATCACGGAAACCGGCGGCACGATCACATCTTCCCTCTTTTTAGCGGGTAAAAAGGCGGGTCTCAGCGATGGCATGGTAATGAAACTGGCAAACCTGTTTGGTTGGGATATCGATTTTGTCCTTGATATCCGCGAGGGCGACCGTTTCTTTCTGCTCTATGAGAAAGTTTACAGGGATGGCGCCTTTCTGCGTGATGGCGAAATCATCGGCGCGACCTTTATTAACCAGGGTCAAAAATTCCAGGCACTGCGCTTTGACATTGACGGTCAGGCCCAATACTTTGCACCCGATGGCCGAAATATGCGCAAGGCTTTCCTGCGAGCGCCTCTGAATTTCGCGTATATCAGTTCGAACTTCAACCCGAAGCGCTACCACCCCATTCTGAAACGCGTCAAAGCCCACAACGGAATTGATTACAAAGCACCCAGGGGCACCCCTGTTTATGCTGCAGGTGATGGCAAGGTCATCCGTTCAGGTTACAGCAAGTACAACGGTCACCACGTGTTCATCCAGCATGCGAACAGCATTGTCACGAAATACCTGCACTTCACCAAACGTACGGTTAAAAAAGGCCAGCGGGTAAAACAGGGGAAGGTCATCGGTTACGTCGGCGCTACCGGCCTGGCACAGGCACCACACCTTCATTACGAGTTTTTGCTCAATGGTGTTCATCGCAATCCCCGCACGGTTTCATTACCCAAAGCTGATCCACTGGGTAAAAAGCAGTTGCTTGATTTTCAGCAGAAAGCAGCGCCGGTTCTGACACAGTTAAGCCGGCTTGAATCGGCCTCCATGTACGCTACCGCGACGGGCGATAAGTGACTGATGAACTCTTCATTGGGATGTTATCCGGTACCAGCCGGGATGGTGTCGATGCTGTACTGGTGAACTTCAACAACGAATCAATGGAGATACTGCACGCCCTGTGCACGCCCTACCCGCCTGCGATTAAAAAGACACTTGATCAATTACTCGAAACCGGCGCACCACCAGGCCAAAAAGTGGCAGATCTTCTGGACGAAAACCTTGCTTTTTTCTTCGCCCGGGTCGCGCAAAACCTGGTTCGCGAAACCGGTCTGGAAATGCGTGATATAAGCGCCATTGGCTCGCATGGTCAAAATGTATGGCACCAGCCCCAGGGTGAAAACCCGGTGACCATTCAGTTTGGAAGGGGCGGTCTGATCGCCAGGAATACCAGTACAACGGTGGTAAACAACTTTCGGAGCGCAGACGTAAAAGCAGGTGGCCAGGGTGCACCCCTGGCGCCGTTGCTGCATCGGTGCCTTTTCCATAGCGCAACAGAGAACCGGGCAGTTCTGAACATCGGCGGGATAGCCAACCTGACAATTCTGCCGGCCGAAGGGCCGGAGACAGGCTTTGACTGCGGCCCCGGTAGCTGCCTGATGGATGGCTGGGCCAGGCGCCAACTGCAAAAGGACTACGACAACAATGGCCGTTGGGCTGCAAAGGGTGAGTTAGACACCAACCTGCTCAGCCGCATGCTGGCGGACCCCTACTTCAGGGAAACACCGCCCAAGAGCACCGGCCTGGAGTACTTCAGCATGGGCTGGCTGGACAAACTGCTGGGACAAACTCCTTCAGCGGCAGTCAATGTTCAAACAACGCTGGCAGAACTTTGTGCCCAGAACATCGCTGACAGCCTGGCTATTGCGGGCCTGCCGGATCGGCTACTGGTGTGCGGCGGCTGTGTACACAATGCCTTTTTGATGCAAAGGATAGCGACTGCATTGCCGGGGGTAGCGGTGGAATCAACCGCCAGGCACGGCAGGGATCCTGACTGGATTGAGGGGTTGTTATTTGCCTGGCTGGCACGCGAAAGGTTGCTGGGACACGAACAAAACACCCCACCCATTACAGGCGCAAACCGGCCCGTATTGCTGGGTGATATACACGAACCATGAGTTCATAATCCAACAGGCTGCTATAATCCGAGCATGTCTTTATTGCTCAATGTCCTTTGGTTTATTTTCGGTGGGTTCCTGGTCTTTCTCGCATATATTCTCGGCGGCATTTTATTGTGTATCACCATTATTGGCATTCCATTCGGGATTCAGTGTTTCAAGCTATCCATACTGGGCATGGCACCATTTGGCCGGGAAATTCGCGAAACTGAACCGCCTGGCGGCGCTATTTCCGTCATCATGAATGTCATCTGGATTCTTCTGCCGGGATTGGAACTGGCACTGATGCACCTGTTTCTCGCAGCAATTTTCGCCATCACGATTATCGGACTGCCGTTTGCAGCCCAGCACCTGAAAATGACGCGGCTTGCCATCCTCCCTTTCGGCTTTCGAGTGGCAGAGGCGCGTTAAAGAACTATCACTTTTTACCCTGTTTCTTCTTTTTACGCCAATTCCAATATCCCGACGGCGGCAACTTGCCGGCCGATAGCTCTGCGCGTTGTCACCGGAGAGTGTGACATATGCCTCAAATAATCAAATCCGCATCTTTCAAAACACCAAAGCCGCCATCTTCGGTTGGACATCAGCCATTTAATATCAATTGCTTATGAGTTGCATAAGTTTTACTGCCAGCTCGTTGACTTGCTCGAAAAATATAAACCTTTTTTTGTTGATCTAG
Source organism: Lysobacterales bacterium (assembly GCA_033791845.1). GTDB lineage: Bacteria > Pseudomonadota > Gammaproteobacteria > Xanthomonadales > SZUA-36 > SZUA-36. The sequence goes on from JASJFX010000095.1 coordinate 86,880, forward strand.
GTCATCACGACAGCTACGACTGAGGCGTAATGTTTGCCCTACATTATAAGAATTGCTCATGGAAAATCGGGTTCTCCAACATGCTTAGAGAAGGTGTTTGTCTTGATTATTTTGGCATTTTTTTGCGATGGGAATGCGTTCCGGATAAATGACTCCGGTGCGGTTCTACCCCCCAAACCCCCAACGGGTTTGGAAGGTATTCTTCTGCCTCCTTCAATAGATCACCAACTTCACAACCCGGATCGGTCCGTCAGGATCAGCACCGCTGTTTTTGTTATTCCAGAGGATCAGTAAGATGATTGTAGCTCTCATTGTAATTACCACAATCGTAGCGTTTGTCATAGTCGATCTTGTGCTTCGCAAGCTCCTGAAAAGGTCGAATGAGACACGCATGAGAAAGGAAAGAGAACACGCGCTTGATGTTGGTCTGAAACTTGACGTCAGTGAAGAAGCGCCGTCGCTGAAACGGGTAGAACTGGACGATCCCAAAGCGCGGATACTCGCGGTAGATGATGAAGAAGTCATCCTGAGCAGTTTTCGTAAAATACTCGTATTAGCCGGTTATGCCATCGATACGGTGGAAAAAGGCTCTGAGGCTTTAGGGCTCATTCGTAAGAATGATTACGATTTTATTTTCACCGATTTGAAAATGCCTGAAATGGATGGGGTTGAGTTAACCAAGGCCGCCAAGCACCTGCGCCCTGATATCGACATCATCGTTATCACCGGTTATGCATCCATTGAAACCGCAGTGGAAACGGTCAAATTTGGCGCGATGGCATATGTAGAAAAACCATTCACCGAAGATGAACTACTCAAGTTCTTGAAGACCGCGCTGATAAAACGGCAAGATAATCTTGAAAACCAAATGCGACACAAAATCCGTTTGATCAAACCGGGTATTCGTGAGTCAGAATCCAGGTTTGATTTGAATGTTCCGGCAGGTATTTTCATTTCCCCGCAGCATGCATGGGCAAAGATCCTTTCGAATGGTACCGTCCGGGTTGGACTGGATGACCTTGTAAGAAAGATATTTGAAAAAGTTGATCACGTGGTGTTGCCGGAAAAAGCACAGGGAATAAAAAAAGGAGAAACACTTTTTTCACTGAGCTATGGTGATTACAGTTTGAGTATACCTTCCCCGTTAAGTGGAAAAATCACGTCGATAAATTCAGAACATGCTGAGCACCCTGAATGGCTGGCCATCAAGCCATTCGAGTTGAGTTGGATGTGCGGTATTGAACCGTCAAATCTTGCAGGCGAGTTGCCTCAACTCAAAATCGGACGTGATTCAGTCGATTGGTATCAAGAAGAAATTGACAGGTTCCATGAGCTGGCAAACCAGTTTATACACGACACTTCTGAGCTGGAATCGGATGACAAGGGGGAGAACGATCAAATTAGAGCTGCAGAATATAAAAAACTGCTGATCGGGTTTTCAGAGTCATTTTTGAAGGCTTGAAAATCTGCTTAACGTCTGGTTTTTCCAAATTGAATTTCTAGCGAGGCATCTATGCTCAAATTTTATGTTTCATTGCTTTTGCTTGGCGGTCTGATACTTGGTATGGCTCCGCAAGCAAACGCTGCCCCTGAAATCATCGGAGCTCCCAAATGCAAGGGTTGCCATAAGGCCAAAACCGGGGACCAGTGGAAAATCTGGACCGAATCCGCGCACGCCAGGGCCTTCGAGACACTGGCCTCCGAGCAATCCAGAAGTATTGCCAAAGAGAAGGGACTTGGCGATCCTCAAACCGAAAACGCCTGCCTGAGGTGCCATGCAACCAGGGCCAGCCTGGGTGCCGGGGCGGTCATCAATGCAAAGGCCAAATACGCTGATAGTGAAGGTGTAGGCTGTGAATCCTGTCATGGCCCCGGTTCCGACTACAAGGCAAAAAAAGTCATGACTGATCCGGAAGCGGCCAGGGCGGCCGGGCTGGTAATGATCGAGACCGCCGATGGCTGTACCCAGTGCCACAATGAGGAGAGCCCGACCTTCAAGGGTTTCGATTTTGTGCAGCGCTGGGCTGAAATCGCCCACCCGGTCCCACAGGAAGAAAACGCACCATCGAAAGAAACATCTCCTTCGATTTCAGCAGTAGATGACACCGATATGCCAGGCGAAATCTTCTACGAATCATCAGTTGGGAATGTGCTTTTTCCTCACAAAATTCATGTTGAAGATCTTCAATTAGAGTGTGTCAAATGCCACCACCAGATTTCTGCGGTGAAACTGGAGACCCCTCATCCAGACTACCTGAAGTCTTCCTGGATCAATTGCCAGTTGTGCCACGATCCAAACCAACGGACAGATAAAACTTACTATAAATGTTCCGAATGTCATCATGAAGGCCCAAATAATATTACTGACGAGACACTCAGTTCTAAAGTCGTCACCCATAAAAGTTGCTGGACATGCCATGAGACCGGCACTGGTGTTAAAGCAAGTAAAGGGTGTCCTGAATGTCATGTGAAGGAAGAAAAAGCAGAGTAAATCTTGAAAACACTGAACCTCTGGAAGGGTTACAGAACCCGCCAGGGTTAAGGAGACATAATGGACAGACGAGGTTTCTTAAAAACATCACTTGTCGTCGGTGGTACCGCCCTGACAAGTAATAAAGCGCGCGCCCAGGAACAGCATGATCCAGGGGAGTTTGTGGGCATTTTGGTAGACACGACACGCTGTATAGGCTGCCGGGCATGCGAGGTGGCATGTTCTGAAGAACACGATAATTTTGTTCCTGACGTGGTCAATGACGGTGCGCTTGAAAAGCGCCGGAAAACAAGTGTCAAGCAATGGACGGTGGTCAATAAGTACGAAACAGAAAAGGGCGATGTATTTGTCAAAACACAATGCATGCATTGCTACCAGGCCGCCTGTGCAACCGCCTGCCCCACGGAGGCAATGAAGCAAATGAAGGGCGGGCCGGTCATTTGGAGAGGAAACAAATGTATTGGTTGCCGGTTTTGCATGGTTTCCTGTCCGTTTGATATACCAAAATTTGAGTACGGCGAATGGAATCCGAAAATACAGAAATGCACCCTGTGTTTCGAGCGCCTGGAGGAAGGACAGAAACCCGCCTGTGTCGAAGCCTGTCCTACAGATGCTCTCATGTTTGGTTCCCGCCTGAAAAATCTTGAGGTTGCCAGGCATCGTATTTACAGCCACCCGGACAAATACGTACACCATATCTACGGTGAGCACGAAGTCGGTGGTACAGGGTATATATATTTATCAGCGGTGCCATTTGAACAAATCGGGTTCAGAACGGACCTTGGTAAAAACCCCTATCCGGAATACACAAAAGAATTCCTCTATGCCGTCCCCATGATTCTCTTCGGTGCCCCGGCATTTTTACTGGGACTCAATGCCCTCACGGGCAACAACAAGCCAACTATAGAGGGAGAGTTCAGTTCTGATTACAAGGGGGTAGATGATGAGTAATAGTGTCGCTCCAATTGGAACATTTGGTGAGTTTTTTCGATTTTTAATCCAGGAGTTGAAACCACGCGGGCCATGGCTCACGCCGTTTAATGCTATCTCGATCCCGGTGATTTTGACCGGTTTGGTTATTCTGGTTTACCGCTTTACCTACGGGTTGGGATCGGTAACCAACCTGTCGCAGGATGCGCCCTGGGGCCTGTGGATGGGGTTTGACGTCATAACCGGCGTTGCCCTGGCCGGCGGTGCCTATGTCATTACTTTCGTGGTCTATGTCATGAAAGTGGAAAAGTACCATTCCATTGTTCGCGTCACTGTTTTGAATGGCTTGCTGGCCTATACTTTCTATGGTGGCGCCCTGCTATTCGATCTCGGGCGCCCGTGGAACGCCCCGAACCCATACATCGGCAACTCCTTCGGGTTCAGTTCCGTTCTGTTTCTGATTTGCTGGCATTTCCTGCTTTACATGGTTGCAGAATTCATCGAGTTCTCCCCGGTCATTGCCCAATGGCTGCATTTGGAGAAGGCACGCAAATTCCTCAAGAGCCTGACCCTTGTTACCGTTGTCCTGGGGATTACATTATCGATATTGCACCAGTCAGGCCTCGGGGCGTTGTTCCTGATGGCCAAACCCAAAATTCATCCACTGTGGTGGTCATCGTTCATTCCAATCCTGTTTTTTGTCTCGAGCATTTATGCAGGGTTATCCATGATCATCGTCGAAGGAACCATAAGCCATAAGGTTTTTAGAAAACTCATCGAACCAAAAAGCCATCATTCTTTTGACGAGATGATTTTTGGGTTGGCAAAAGGCGCAGCCATTGTCATGTTTGTCTATTACTTTTTCAAAGCACTGCTTTTCATTCATGACCAGCAATGGACAATGATTAACGATGGATGGGGTTACTGGTATCTGCTGGAAGTGATTGGCTTCGTATTGGTTCCGGCATTGATGTTTGCTTTTGGCTTCAAGCACAGAAGTTTAAATATCATAAAAATTGCAGCTGTTATGGCATTGCTTGGCATTGTACTCAATCGGCTCAATATTTCCATTATCAGTTTCAACTGGTATGCGGATGTCCGTTACTTTCCATCATGGCAGGAAATTGTAGTAACACTGATGGTGATATTTGCTGAACTTTGGGTATTTCGCTGGTTTGTCACCCGCATGCCAGTGTTAAGCTCGAAGCATTAGCGCTAACCCGCAAATTGCACCTGTGTGAATGCTGGTGCAATTTGCGACTGAGAGAACAAGGAATTGAAATGGATTCATTTACCTATGTGAATATCTTTGAGACGAAAGGTCTCGAATACCTGCTCTTATTGTGTTTTTGGGGGCTGTTCGTTTATTTAATCCGATATCTTTCGTCATCGGAGAAAAAGCACAAAGACTCGCATCGATAGGTGCACTTTGTGGTGATCTATGCTCAATAGCAAAATAGGCCTGAAGCTGACCTTTGGCGTAGCGCTGACGATCCTTGTTGTGATCGCCATTTTTGCTTACTTCAGTATCCAATCCGAAAACAGGAGCCTGCTCACGGAAGTAGAACGTGCTGCGCATCTGTACAGCGAACACCTCAAAGCGGACATGGGGTACGACATGCTGCACAACGATCGAAAGCGTATCCAGGATGACGTCCACCGCATAGGCAAGCAAGGAACCATTAACGGCATCCGCGTGTTCAACAAGGCGGGAGAGGTCATCTATTCGTCGGACTCGGCCGAGATCGGGAAAATGGTCGATATAAAAGCAGCAACCTGTTTTCGTTGCCACTTGACAGGCAAACCCGTGAAACTCCTGCAGAAGCAGGAGCACATGCGATTCTTCCGCACCGATCCAGACTCACCGCGGCAGCTGGGTATCATCAACCCGATTTACAATGAACCATCATGCTGGACAGCAGCCTGTCACATGCACCCCGAATCGCAGACCGTGCTCGGAGTGCTGGATATCACCATGCCTCTCACCAAAGTTGACCAGAATATCCGCCGCAGCCAGGTTGCGATCATCATCTTCGCCGTAAGTGCCATCATTATTCTGAGTGTGATCATCGGCTTCCTGGTCCGATGGTGGATCGACCGTCCGGTCCAGAATCTCCTCATGGCTACGAGGCAGGTAGCTGGCGGAAATCTCGGCTACCGGGTCGAGGTGAAAAGAGAAGACGAGTTGGGGATGTTGGCCAGGTCCTTCAACAGTATGACCGATAACCTGGCAGAAGCTCGTCTACAGCTGTTCCAGTCGGATAAGCTCGCCTCCATGGGGAGATTGGCCGCCGGCGTGGCACACGAGATCAATAATCCGCTGACGGCCGTTCTCACCAACAGCAGCTTCCTGTTAAAGCGTTCGCAGGGCCAGGCCGAGATGCGTGAAGACCTGCAGGTCATCGTATCCGAAACCATCCGCTGCCGTGAGATCGTCAAGAGCCTGCTGGATTTTGCCCGCCAGACCGTTCCCAAGAAACGTAAGGCTGATATCAACGAGATCATCCATCGCGCCGCGACTGTGGTCGAGAACCAACTCTCCATGGGACAGGTGGAACTGGTCACCGACCTGGACGACAAGCTACCCAATGTGACAGTAGACGCCAACCAGATTCAGCAGGTTTTTATCAACCTCATGGTTAACGCTTCGGACGCTATCGGGGAAGATGGTGGCACCATTAATATCACAAGCAGGGCGATAAGCCTTGGCCCCGCGGGAACCCTCCAGATCAAACGTGCGCTGTGTCGCAAGCGGCATGACCTCGTCGACAGGAAAATTCAGATCGATGGAAAACCTGCGATCAGCATGCGCTACAAAAAGAAGAAGGAGACCGGTCTCATCTATCTCAACCCGATGTACGGCTCAAACGCGCACAGACTCAATGGCATGCCCGATTTCGATAAGGAGGTCCAACTGATGTGCCCGGATTGCTCTGCTTCACTTATTGCCGAGGGCGAGTTCTGCCCGGATTGCGGTTCTCCGATTTACGCCTTTGAAGTGCCCTTGAAGGGGCTGGTTCAGGGTTGTTTGAAAGAGGGATGCGGATGGCACCGCTGGGAACAGGTCGACTCCTCCTGGAACGATGAATACGTCGAAGTCAGGGTGACGGACGATGGCTGCGGTATTCCCCAAGAGCAGTTGCCAAAGCTTTTCGAGCCGTTTTCAACAACCAAGGGCCAAAAGGGAACGGGGCTGGGTTTGGCCGTAACATGGGGGATCGTCGACAATCATAACGGTACGATCTCGGTGAAAAGCAAGCTTGGCGCCGGTACAACTTTCACCATAAGGATTCCAGTCGGACCATGAAGCAGATACAGGACATACTTGTCATCGATGACGAGCCCATGGTCACCCGGGTCGTAACGAAGGTTTGCGAAGCCGAAGGAATGACCGCCACCGCCGCAAATCACGCAAACGAGGCTCTGCATTGTCTGGATGAGGGTGAATTTCGCCTGATACTCTGCGACATCATGATGCCGGAACTCAACGGCTTCCAGTTTCTCGA